>DLOX01000245.1:11653-14242 GCA_002478575.1 Sphingomonadales bacterium UBA7473
GGCGCGGATTTCAAACAGCTTTTCCCGCCTTGTGACGGTGCGATCTGCGGATGAAAAGACCAGTGATCCAGCAGTCCTTGCGAAGGAAGCAGATGAGGCTTTGCACCAAGGACTGATTGGAAAAGCCACTGAGATTGTTGCGCAGCTGCCAAACAAAACTCTCGCGACCGACTGGCTTTCCAAAGCACGCCGTTATGCGCGGGGCATTGACGCGCTTGATAAGCTCGAGGATCAGGCCTTCACTATGACGGTGCAGGAAGAGGAGTCTTCCGCTCCTGCCCGCGTCATGGATCCGCCGCCTATCCTTACAGGCACTTTACCGGAAAGTTCAAAACTCGAAGCGCCGCGAACGCCTGCGATTTAACGCAAAACCTGCGTTGCGGTCGGCAATGTCGGCATTACATCCGGCGCTTTGATGACTGGCGGCATGACCACAGGGCGCGGTGCGCTAAGCGCTGCAATCACAGGCGCATCACGGCCATAGATATCACCAAAGGCCTGCACCTTGCCATCCAGCCCCGTGCCATAGGTGAAATAGGTGATCGCAACGGGGATAGGTTCTTTGAAGGGAACCTTTTCCGTCTTCCCCTTCTTGATGAGCGCAGCCAAATCTTGCGCGCCTTGGCCAGTCTGCAGGATCCCCAGCAAAATCCCAAGCTCCAGCGCTCGATCGGCGCGGACGCAGCCATGGCTCATGGCGCGTGGCGTCGGCCGATTGAACAATTGGCGGTTCGGCGTATCGTGAATGAAGATTGCTTCGCCATTGGGCATATCAATCTTCATATGGCCAAGCGCGCTTGATGGCCCTGCTTGCTGAATCACCGACAGATTCTTGCCACTGCCCGTCCAAGTGTAGCCCCGCGCCCGCGCCGCCGCTGGAGAACGTGCGATCAAAGGCCCAACCTCTTCCCGGATGATGCTTTGCGGCAAATACCATGGCGGATGCACAACAATGCCCACCGCTGGCACTAGCAAAGAAGGCGTCTGGGTGTTGAGCTTCCCCACGATTGACCGATAATTGGCGATGGTTTTGCCATAAGTGACAACCCGAATGTTAAACTCAGGCACATTGGCATAGACATGCTTATCCGCCATTTTCCGGGGCATCCACCGCCATCGATCCATATTGGCGCGGATCAAGCGCTGTTGGTTCAGGTTGGCGGCAGGCGTGTTGGCAAGCGACGTCTTCAGCACACGATATTCAGGATGAGCAGGCTCAATCGACGCAAGCACCGCTTCGAAATCCTTCGTCGCCAAGGCTTTTGCCATCAGCATATCAAGCGGCGTCTCGTCAGCATCCGTGTCTTTGACAAGCCATTGGACGCGCGCAGCCTTGGGCGTGCGGCCATCGCGCATGTCGCCATAGAGCAGATCAAAGCTCGTCTTTGCAGCGCGATCCAGCGCTTCACCTTCACCGGCCGCAATGGCGGCTTGCAACGCTGCGGGTTCATAATCGGCAGAATTGAGGCCCCTCGTGCCAATGTTCTGGATTTGAAACAGCAAGGCGCTGGCATCGCCAGCTGTCCAACGCATCAGCGGCTTTTCAACCGGGATAGACGGCATTTCGACCACCGGCGCGGGTTGTGGCAAGCTGTTCGGTTGCGGTTGCGCTGGCGCATTCGGGGCTTTTTCAGTCATCCCCGGCGGCAGAATCGAGACGGGCGCGTCAGGCTTGGTTTGCGCATAGGCTGGCACATAGGCCAACGAAGCCACCGTTACTGTTAGCAAAATCCGTTTGCGCACCATCAACCTCGACTCTTTCGATAGACTATGACTACTCTACCAAAGTGCAAGGCGCGAGCAATTGTGTTTTCCGTGCAGACGATTTCCATCTGGTTTATGAGGGAGGAAGCGATTCATGCGAGGGCCTATGCTAAGAACAACTGCTGTGGCGCTTTTGCTGGTCTTGATTTCCGCTTGCTCCTCACCCAGCATCCCTTCATCCTTTCGTTTTGCGCAAATGCAGGATCGGCCAGCAGTTGCTCAGCTCTTCTTTGATGCGAATGGAACCATCTATCCGGAGGATTGGCAGAAATCCTTCGATGAAGAGCGAGTTAAGAAACAGGGATCACTGCTGAACGGAGCAACCGCCGATGAGCGGCGTCGAATAACCGATCAGGAAACGGAGCGCTTAAAGCAGATCCAAAACCTGATCGCGGGCAAGAATCGCGTCTTCATCTTGGTCCACGGCTTCAACACCAATGAAGCCGAATCCGGCCTAGCTTTTGATTTGATCGAACAGCGTATCGCGATGACAAGAAACGATGCCGTTATCCGCATCCACTGGGATGGTGGCACAGGCCAAGGCGTGGGCATTGCGTCGACTTGGTTTTCTGCGGCTGGAAACAGCCAAGTGGTCGGAATGAAAGGGCTGCGGCGCGTCTTGAACCTCGCCCAACGGCAGAAGGTCTATCTGATATCCCATAGTCGAGGCGCGTCGGTTGTCCTCAGCGCGCTTGCGGACCCACCCTTCTCTGTTGATTTTCGGGAACGAACGGAAAGGCTGCAGCTGACCGGAGATCGACCCTTTTTGCGAGCAGAAGGCTTGGTCCAGAGCGACAATGAAATCCACGCGCTCTTTCTGGCGCC
>DLOX01000130.1 GCA_002478575.1 Sphingomonadales bacterium UBA7473
GAAAACGCGTGCCCGATGCGCGCGGCGAAGGCGGACAGGTCCGCCGCCAACCGGGTCTGGGAGACGCTGCCCCGTGCCATGCCGCTTATTCGACCGCCTTGAAGAAGCGGTCGGCCCGCCATGTCCAGAAGAAGAACAGCGACCGCCCGGCCGAGGAGAAGATCACCCGATCCGCCCGACCGATCAGGTTTTCCGCCGGGACGAAGCCCACGCCGCCGGTCGCCTGCGCGAAGCGGCTGTCCAGCGAATTGTCGCGGTTGTCGCCCATGAAGAAGTAATGCCCCGGCGGCACGGTGAAGACATCAGTGTTGTCGGCGCTGCCGTTGGTGTCGATGTTCAGCACGTCATGCACGGTGCCTTCGGGCAAGGTCTCGCGCGAACGGGACGAGGTGCAGATCCCGCCCACGCCCACCGGCGCGTTCTCGCAGCGCGGCGGCTGGCCGAGGGGCCCCTGCGGCTCCATGATCTCTTCGAAGGTTCCGGCGGGTTCCTGCGGCACTTCTTTTCCGTTCAGGAACAGGATGCCATTCTTCATCTGCACCGTATCGCCCGGCAGGCCGATCAGGCGCTTGATCATGTCATTGTCATTGACCGGGTGGCGGAACACCACCACGTCACCGCGCTGCGGATCGCCACCAAGGATGCGCCCAGAGATCGGGCAGGCGGCAAAGGGGCAGGAATAGCGCGAATAGCCATAGGCCATCTTGTTGACGAAAAGGAAATCGCCGATCAGCAGCGTGTCCTTCATCGACCCCGATGGGATCCAGAAGGGCTGGAAGAACAGGGTGCGGAAGATGCCCGCGATGATCAGCGCCCAGACGACCGTCTTGACCGTTTCGACGATGCCGCCGTCTTCCTTGATGCCGCTTTTGGCCATCGGGCTGTCCTGTCTGTTGGGGCCGGTCACACCGGTGTTGCGTGCCGTCTTTGGGGGCTTTTGCGCCGCCGGCGCAGGAAAAGTCAAGTTTCGCGGGGACCGGACGATGCCAGCGGGCGCGCCTCGATCACGACAAAGGCCTGCGCCCAAGGGTGATCGTCGGTGAGGGTCAAATGGATGCGGGCCTCATAGCCGCTTGGCGTGATCGCGTCGAGACGCGCCTTGGCGCCGCCTGTCAGGGCCAAGGTGGGCGCTCCCGACGGCGCATTGACGACGCCAATATCCTTCATGAAGGCGCCCGCTTTAAAGCCAGTGCCAATGGCTTTTGAGAAAGCCTCTTTAGCGGCAAAGCGTTTCGCCAACGTCCCGGCCTTTGTGTAAGGGCGACGTGCGGCTTTGGCCCGTTCTTTGTCGGTGAAAACGCGATTTTCAAACCGCTCTCCAAAGCGATCAATCGACTTTTGGATACGCTCGATATTGCAGAGGTCAGAACCGAGGCCAATGATCATGCCGCCTGCTCACTCACCGCGCTTCGTCCATCAGCGCGCGCATTTGGCGGATGCTGGCGTCGAGGCCGATGAAAATCGCTTCCCCGATCAGGAAATGTCCGATGTTGAGCTCGGCAATTTGCGGGATCGCCGCGATGGGCTGAACATTGTCAAAAGTCAGGCCATGGCCTGCATGCGGCTCTATGCCATTTTTCGCGGCGAGGGCAGCTGCATCGGCTAAGCGGCGCAGCTCGGCTTCTCTCGCGACGCCTTCACTATGCGCATATTTCCCGGTGTGAAGTTCAACCACAGGCGCGCGCAACCGGATTGCAGCATCAATCTGACGCGGGTCTGGTTCGATGAACAGGCTCACCCGAATGCAGGCATCGTTCAGGCGCGACACCAATGGGGCGAGATGATTATGCTGGCCCGCAGCGTCTAGCCCGCCTTCCGTCGTCCGCTCTTCGCGGCGCTCTGGCACAATGCAGGCGGCATGGGGCTTGTGGCGCAGCGCAATCTCAAGCATTTCCTCTGTCGCGGCCATTTCGAGATTGATGGGTAGGGTCACGCGCTCCATCAGCGCGGTTAGGTCCTCGTCGCGGATGTGCCGCCGGTCTTCGCGCAGATGGACCGTGATGCCATCGCCGCCTGCCGCTTCGACAATTTCCAACGCGCGCATCGGATCAGGATGCAGCCCTCCACGCGCATTGCGGATGGTCGCGACATGATCGATGTTGACACCGAGGCGCAGAGGATGCGTCATGCGGCTTCCTTCCGACTGCCGGGCTTGATCGCAGGGATCGATGCCAACTCCGGCGGCAAGGCGTCGGGCGCATAGGTGGGCACATCGATCCGGATGAGTGGGAAGAAGGGCACGCCCAAGTCAGCCGTGCCGCTTGACCGATCGACTAACGAAGCCTCGGCAATGACTTTGCCGCCTGCCGCTTCCGCTGCTTTGATCGCTTCGCGCGATGACAGTCCCGTCGTCACGACATCTTCGACCATCAACAAACGTTGGCCCGGCGCAATGGCGAATCCCCGGCGCAACTCAAACACGCCTTCTGGTCGCTCCAAGAAAAAGGCATCTTTATTGAGAGAGCGTCCCATTTCATGGCCAATGATAATGCCGCCCATCGCCGGGGAGATGACTGCGTCAATCTGGTTGCGAAGCTCCACTGGGATCCGCGCGGCAATCGCATCGGCGAGGCGTGCCGCCCGCGCAGGATTCATCAAAACCCGCGCACATTGGAGATATTTGGCGCTTCTAAGGCCCGATGACAGGATGAAATGCCCTTCCAACAGCGCCTCTGCGCTTCTGAATTCATTGAGGACATCTTCGTCTGTCATGGGCCTGCCTTTGCTCTGAATGCAGCGGCTGCATAGGGGGATGCTGCTTTTGCATCAAGCAATCCGCCTGAACTGTCCAAAAAAGCAGTGTTAACGGCTTGAGACACAGGGGCGAGATGCGTATAGGCCGCCAATGGCGAAGCACGGTGGGGTATGGGCCCGATCGCCGACTCGCCTCTACAGGGAACCGAATCGGAACTTCGCATGCATAAGATAAAATCTGCATTTTTGGCGCTTGGCCTTGCATTGTCCCTTTGTGGACCGGCATTGGCGCAAGCTGCACCAGCGGCTGCTCCTGCAGCTCCAGTGGCTGCGCAACCTGCGCCTGCTGCCCCCGTTACTTCTGAAGCGACTGCTAAAGCAGACGCCGCTAAACCTGCAGAAACAACCATTGGCACGTCGAAACCTGATCCCCTGATTGGCCAACCGATTGACAAACAACTGGGCATCCAAACCCAAGTGACCAAATTGGGCGATCAAGCCCTTTGGATGCATGATTATCTGTTGGTGCCGATGATGTTCGGCATTTCAATCTTCGTCTTGGGTCTGCTGGCTTATGTTATGGTGCGTTTCCGCAGAAGCGCGAACCCCATTCCGTCCAAGACCACGCATAATACCTTCATCGAAGTGGTGTGGACTTTGGTGCCGGTTCTGATCCTTGTTGTGATCGCTGTGCCTTCGATCCAATTGCTCGCTGCGCAATATAAGCCAGCGCCAGCGGACGCGATCACCATCAAAGCTGTGGGCAACCAATGGTTTTGGACGCATGAATATCCGGATCATGGCCTTGATATCACGTCTAACATGTTGACAGACGAAGAAGCGGCGAAGCGCGGTGAGCCTCGTTTGCTGGCCGTCGACAACCGGATTGTTATTCCCGTCAAAAAGCCAATTCGCCTTTTGACCACCGCCAATGACGTGATCCACGCTTGGGCCATCCCAGCCTTCTGGATCAAGATGGACGCCGTGCCTGGCCGGATCAATGAAACCAGCTTCACGGTTGAAAAAGAAGGCGTTTATTACGGCCAATGTTCGGAATTATGTGGCATCAAACATGCTTACATGCCGATTGCCGTTGAAGTGGTCTCCGAAGCAAAGTTTAAAGAATGGGTTTTGGCCAAGGGTGGCAAAATTCCAGGTGAGGAAGCAGCAGAAGCTGCTCCCGCCGCTGCTGCCCCTGCAACTCCCGCCGCGACGAAGGGTTAAGTCTGATGTCTGAAGCAACCGCAACCGCGAATGATTTCACTGCCGCTCACGCAGCTGATCATCATGACGCTGATCATAAGCCGGGCTTTTTCGCCCGCTGGTTCATGTCAACCAACCATAAAGACATTGGAACGCTCTATCTGATCTTCGCTATTTTCGCAGGGATCATTGGCGGTGCCATTTCGGGCGTGATGCGTCTCGAATTGGCAGAGCCGGGCATTCAATATCTTCCCGGCGTCGCTGCTGCCCTCGGTGGCGAAGCGTCTGTGACGGGCGGCCAGCATATGTGGAACGTGCTGATCACAGCACACGGCCTGATCATGGTCTTCTTCATGGTTATGCCTGCGATGATCGGTGGCTTTGGCAACTGGTTCGTGCCGCTGATGATTGGCGCGCCTGATATGGCCTTCCCGCGCATGAACAATATCAGCTTCTGGCTGTTGGTTCCCTCCTTCATCTTGCTGCTCGGCTCAGGCTTTGTGCCGGGTGGAAGTGGTCCGGGTGCCGGCACGGGGTGGACGGTCTATGCGCCGCTTTCAACCAGTGGCTCAGCAGGTCCCGCCGTTGATATGGCGATTTTCTCGCTCCATCTAGCGGGTGCGTCGTCCATTCTTGGCGCCATCAACTTCATCACGACCATCTTCAACATGCGTGCACCGGGCATGACGCTCCACAAAATGCCGCTGTTCGTATGGTCGGTGCTTGTGACTGCTTTCTTGCTTTTGCTGGCGCTTCCTGTGTTGGCCGCTGCCATCACCATGTTGCTGACGGACCGTAACTTCGGGACGACCTTCTTCGATGCAGCAGGCGGCGGTGATCCGATCCTTTATCAGCATCTCTTCTGGTTCTTCGGTCACCCTGAAGTTTACATCATGATTTTGCCGGGCTTCGGCATTGTCAGCCAGATCATCGCAACCTTCTCCAGAAAGCCCGTCTTTGGCTATTTGGGCATGGCCTATGCCATGGTCGCGATTGGCGCCGTGGGCTTCATCGTGTGGGCGCACCACATGTTCACCATCGGGATGGATGTGAATACGAAAATGTATTTCACAGCCGCAACCATGGTGATCGCGGTGCCGACCGGCATTAAGATTTTCAGCTGGATCGCGACCATGTGGGGCGGTTCGCTGAGCTTCAAGGTGCCGATGATGTGGGCGCTGGGCTTCATCTTCATGTTCACCGTCGGTGGTGTGACAGGTGTGCTTCTCGCCAATGGTGGCATCGATAACTATATGCATGACACTTATTATGTGGTGGCGCATTTCCACTATGTGTTGTCGCTCGGCGCGGTCTTCTCGCTCTTTGCTGGCTTCACCTATTGGTTTGCGAAAATGTCCGGACGCCATCTGTCAGAGGCGCTTGGCCATCTCCACTTCTGGATCTTCTTCATTGGCGTGAACATCATCTTCTTCCCGCAGCACTTCTTGGGTCTGCAGGGGATGCCACGCCGCTATCCTGACTATCCAGATGCCTATGCCTATTGGAATGAAATCTCATCCTATGGCTATGCGATCATGGCAGGCTCTATGATCATCTTCTTCGCGAATATTGCTTACGCGTTCATCGCGGGCCGCAAGGCGGAGGATAATTATTGGGGCGAAGGTGCAACGACCCTGGAATGGACTTTGTCCAGCCCACCGCCGTTCCACCAGTTCGAAACCCTGCCGGTGATTAAGTAAGGCCAATCTGCGTCGCCCCGGCGAAGGCCGGG
>DLOX01000004.1:0-11493 GCA_002478575.1 Sphingomonadales bacterium UBA7473
CCGGTCAGCGCGTCATAGGCCTTCACCTTTGACCAAGCGGTTGTGATGAAAATCTTGCCATCAATAACAAGCGGCGTCGCCTCTTGGCCGCGCGCTGTGTCGAGGTCAGCAAACCAGGTCAGGCCAAGGTCTTTGACGCTTTCGGCATTGATTTTGTCGAGAGGGCTGAAACGCTGCTCATCATAGGTGCGGCCATAGCTGAGCCAACTTTCAGTATCTGATCCCGCGCCGAGCAAACGTTTGCTGTTGATTGAGCCCGGTGCGTCGACATTGGCACCTTCCTGACATCCAGCCAGCGTCAATGCCACAAGCGATGCGGCCGCAAAAATTGCGCGTTTCATCATACTCTCCCTCCACTTTTGCCGCGAAGTCTGCCCAAAGCAAAGGGCATTGTCCAGCGACATTGGAGGGGTGTTAGATCAAATTCCTGCCAGCAGGAAAGCGCAGTTTTGTTAGCGGATCAATATTCGCCGCGGGCCAATTGGCGCGCTTCCAACAAATCCCAAAGACCACGATGTTGCGCGAGGATCTGTTGAGCACCGAAAGAAATGGCGCGCTCAACAGCTGGCGAGAGCGCGGCTTGGGCCGCCAATTCAAGCGTCGCTGCTTCGTCTGGCAAAATCGACACAGGGGCATCCACGGAAAAACGCTGACCAGCAGTATTCAGGACTGCACGGATCGCTTGCCAATCAAGGACCAACGCAAGAGCAGCACCCAAGGCACAGCCGTTCCGATCGGATTGAGCCAACATATCGAGTGCATGCCGCTGGCCGTTAACAGCCGATTCGCTCTCCGCTTGTCCGGGTGTGCTTGGCAGTGGCCCAACGGCGACAACCAAACGGGTCAGAAATGTGCGTTCACGAATGAAGCCATCGACCATGTCGATCAACCAACCGCGGGCGGAATCCAAGGCCGTGTGGTTTGCGGCATGATCAGCAACGCCTGGGTGGCGGCCATGCAATATGCAAAGATAATGGACGGCATCGGCCAAATTCCGGGAAGAATGCTTGCCTGCCAACAGGTCATGAGACGTTACGTAACGGTGAGATCCGCTGCCTTCTGAGGCAACTAGGGCGGCAACAAGCGATTGGGCGCTCAGCTGTTCGGCTGCGGCGGTTGCTGTCATCGTCATGTTTAATCCTTCACTTGCGAAGCGCATTGCGCGAACACCCTGTGCCGCCTCAGTATATGAAGGACCTAAATTTGAAGTTTACGCGGCGTTAGGATTTTGGTGACGCGGATTAACAGCGGTCAACCATATTTGCAGGAGTAACAGACATTTAGGGGGAGTGGCGCACCCGACACGATTCGAACGTGTGACCTTTGCCTTCGGAGGGCAACGCTCTATCCAGCTGAGCTACGGGTGCGTGGGCTGGCCATTAGCAAAGGGTTGCTACGCGTGCCACCCTTATTTCGCTGCCTATTTGGTGGGCCTAGGTGGCCAGGGGAAGAAGGATGACGTGCGAGCGATATAGTCTGCGTAGCCCGGTCTAGTTTTCGCCAATCCTCGCTCAAGCAACGGAACGCCGCTCCACTTCATCAAAAGGAAGGTGAGGAGGAGGGGGCCGGGCAAAGACATGAGGCCGGTGATGGTCTCAGCGGCCACAAGATAAATACCCCACCATGTGCAGCAGTCGCCAAAATAGTTGGGGTGGCGCGTGTACCGCCACAGGCCGCTGTCTAACACCTTTCCTTTGTTGTTCGGGTTGGATTTGAACGTCTTCAATTGTGCATCGCCGATGCTTTCAAAGGCAATTCCAATGAGGGCAATGATTGTTCCGAGGATGGCCAAAGGACCAAGCGGGACTGTCGTTTCCATTTGGCCAAGCTGCGCTGGCAGGCACACAATATAAAGCAATGGCGCTTGGAGAAGGAAGACTTGGAGCAGAGAGGCTTTGGCAAAGCTCCAGCCCTTCTTCTCCATCACGCTCCCCATGATGCGGGCATAGCGGGGATCAATCCCGTGGGCTCGCCAACGAGTATAGAGATGGATTGAGAGGCGAAGACCCCAGATGGCGGTCAACCCTGTGATCAATAGTGGCCGAAGGTCGCCCGGGCTCCCCAATTGAATGAAGGTGCTGACCGCAAGGATCACCATGCCAAACGCCCAAAAGGCATCGATAAAGCTGACGTCTTTGATCTTCAGCGAGTAAAGCCAAAGCCCAATGATCAAAACAAACAGCAACGCTGCGTTGACAGCCAAGATGCTCCCCATAACCCGCCCCCTTATTTTTAGGAGAGCTTATGGAAGAGATTAGACAATCGCAATAGATGGCCAAAAGACCAGCAGAACGCTTGTGTTTCTTACCTAACCCGAGGTCCGCCGAAGGGAAGTGGCGGCGGAGGACGGCGATCACGGCGGGGCATTTGCGCCTGATAAGCAAGCCCACAATGAGCGACGCAATAAGGGAAGCCGGGGTTCACAGCGTCTCCACAAAAGTGGAAATCTGGTTCGCCGGGGTGACCCATTGGCCATTTGCACACCTTGTCGCTCAAATCGAGCAAGCTGGTCTTGTCTGCGATTTCTGCGCTCGGCTTGGCTGGCACCAACCGACGCGGCGGAGCTGGCGTAGATGGTGGCGCTTGCTCGCCGGGGGCCTGCCGGATGAATCCACCTGGACCAACCGAACGGAAGGTCTGCCCGGGAGGCGGCATATTCGCACGCTGAGGTAGCGGAATCGACGCATTGACTGGGCCGGATGGCGGTGGAGCCTTAGGCGGAGGGGGGGGAGCTGCAACAGGCGCTGCAACAGGCAATGGCCGGGGCTTTGGAGGCGCGGCTTTGCGCGGTTCAGCCTTCGGAGCGTCGGAGTCATTGGCTTTCACAGGCGAAGGACGCGACTGAAGATCAAGCCGATGGGCTTTGCCGATCACTGCGTTGCGGCTTACTCCGCCTAACTCTTCCGCGATCTGGCTCGCGGTCATGCCTTTACTCCAGAGCTCCTTCAGGCGCTCTATCCGCTCATCTGTCCAGGACATTCCTGTTCCTTGTTTTTGTCAAAATTACATAGTGGCCTTGCCGCCAATCGCTTGCGCCGATAGGCCATTTCGCAATGAACAGCGAGTCACAAAATCAAATCGTCAACCAACCCGGTCAAATCGTCATCCGATCTGTAAACTGGGGAGGCCTCCAAGCCCTGTATGTGAAGGAGGTGCGGCGCTTTTTCAAGGTGCACACCCAAACGATTTGGGCGCCAGCGCTAACGACCCTTCTTTACCTGGTCATTTTCACTGTATCCTTGGGGGGAACAGGAAAGATGGCCTTGGGCGTTCCTTTCGCTGATTTCTTGGCTCCCGGGCTGATCGCGATGGGCATGATCCAAAATGCCTTTGCCAATTCCAGCTTCTCTTTGCTGGTCGGCAAGATCCAAGGGACCATAGTCGACTATTTGATGCCCCCGCTTTCAAATCTAGAGGTGTTGCTGGCCTTGGTGGGCGCGGCTGTCACGCGCGCCTTTCTGGTCGGGCTAGCAATGTGGTTCGCGATGCTTTTTTGGCCCGGCGTTCATGTGGCACCAAAGCATCTTTGGGCGATCTTTGCCTTTGGGTTGTTGGGATCGACCATGTTGGCGCTGATGGGGGTTTTGACGTCTATCTGGGCAGAGAAGTTCGATCATGCGGCCGCGATCACCAATTTTGTGGTTGCTCCCCTCGCCCTTTTGTCGGGCACATTCTATTCGGTCGATAAGCTTGCCCCCACGTTCGCCGCCATCAGCCACGCCAATCCTTTCCATTATGCGATTTCCGGCTTCCGATATGGATTTATTGGTGCGGCCGACATTCCGCTTGTCCAAGGGCTCGTTGTTCTGACACTCGTGAACTTGGTCCTTGGAACAACTGCCTATCTCCTCCTGCGCAGTGGGTGGAAGATCAGAAATTAGCGGGGTTGTTACCGACTTTTCCGGTCGTTATAGAATAGGTCCGCCAAGGCGGCCTGTATTGGGTCGCCTTTTTCATTTCAGGCGCAAAAGCTGAAGAAAGGCCCAGCCATGACAATCACCCCCTTGATGCCCGTTTATCCCCGGTGTGGCTTTCGCCCGGTGAAGGGGGAGGGGTGTTACCTCATCAGCGAAGATGGCCGACGCGCGTTGGATTTTGCGAGCGGCATTGCAGTCAATCTTCTCGGCCATAGCCACGAGCATTTGGTAGGCGCGATCCAAAAACAAGCCGCAACCCTGATGCATGTGTCAAACCTTTACGGCAGCCCCCAAGGCGAAAAACTTGCCCAGCGTTTGGTGGACAATAGCTTTGCTGACACTGTGTTCTTCACCAATTCCGGGGCAGAGGCGGTTGAATGCGCCATCAAGGCGGCCCGCCGCTATCACCATGTCAAAGGCAACCCGCACAAGCATACGCTGATCACGTTCAACAACGCCTTCCACGGCCGCACCCTGGGCACGATCAGCGCGACCAATCAGGAAAAGATGCGCGATGGTTTTGAGCCCTTGCTCCCCGGCTTCAAATATGCGCCGTTCGATGATCTCGAAGCCGCGTTAGCCCTAGTCGATGACAATACGGCAGGTTTCCTAGTCGAACCCGTGCAAGGCGAAGGCGGTATTCGCCCGGCCTCTCAGGAATTTATGGCCGGTCTTCGCGCCATTTGTGACGAGAAAGACCTGATGCTGGTGCTGGACGAAGTCCAATGCGGCGTTGCGCGGACCGGAACGCTCTATGCGCATGAGCAATATGGCATTACGCCTGATATCGTTGCCAGTGCCAAGGGCATTGGTGGCGGCTTCCCCATGGGGGCATGCCTAGCAACCGAGAAAGCCGCTGCTGGTATGGTCATTGGCACCCATGGTTCAACCTATGGTGGGAACCCACTGGCGATGGCCGCAGGTGACGCGGTGCTTGATGTGATCTTGGAGCCTGGCTTCATGGACAATGTGAAGAGCATGGGCGAACGGCTCCGCTCTAGCCTAGAACAGATGATCCCCAACCATGACGGCCTGTTCGAAAGTGTGCGTGGCATGGGCTTGATGTTGGGCGTGAAGATGAAGGTCGATAGCCGCGGCTTCGTGGCCCATTTGCGCGACAATCATGGTCTGTTGACGGTGGCCGCTGGTGACAATGTCGTTCGCATCTTGCCGCCGCTGGTCATTGATGAAAGCCATATTGCCGAATGTATCGAGAAGCTTTCGGCAGGCGCGCGGGACTATCAAGTTCCGCAAGCGGCGTGACGCGGCATTTCCTCAACCTGTCGGACGCGGGTTCTGACGGGCTGAAGGCGATTTTGGCAGAAGCCTTGAAGAGAAAAGAAGCGCGCAAGAACTTTCCCCGGGGAAAGTCCGACATTGATCGTCCGCTTGACGGCCATATGTTGGCGATGATTTTCGAAAAAAACTCAACGCGAACAAGGGCTTCGTTTGAGACGGGAATGGCGCAACTCGGCGGCACAGCGATGTTCATGCCAGCGGGGCAAATGCAGTTAGGGCGCGGTGAGACAATCGCTGACACCGCCCGTGTGCTTTCTCGCATGGCCGATGCGATCATGATCCGCACCGATGATCATGCCAAGATTGAGGAAATGGCCCGCTTTTCTGAAGTGCCGGTCATCAATGGGCTAACCGACGATTCCCACCCGTGCCAGATCGTCGCCGATTTGATGACGATTATGGAGCGAGGCAAGTCACTGACGGGCATGGAGCTGGCTTGGCTTGGCGATGGCAATAATGTCTTGTCTTCGATCATCGAAGCGGCAGGTTTGCTGGGTTTCAACGTCCGCGCAGGATGTCCGCAAGGCTATGAGCCGGATTCAACCTTTGTCGAAGAAGCGAGAGCAAGAGGGGCGCGGATTGAACTTCTGGAGAATGCCAAAGCGGCAGCATCCGGCGCAGACATCATTGTTACCGACACTTGGGTTTCGATGGGCCAAGAGCATGTTCACAATAAGATGGCAGCCATGGCCCCTTTTCAAGTGAATGACCGACTGATGGCAGAAGCGAAGAGTGATGCGCTCTTCCTCCATTGCTTGCCTGCCCACCGTGGTGAAGAAGCGACCGATTCAGTTCTGGATGGTCCGCAGTCAGTGATCTGGGATGAAGCCGAGAACCGCATCCATGCTCAGAAGGCAATATTGATGTGGGTCAATGGGTTGATTGGCTAGACGATGGAAGAGTTAGACCGAAGCAAGGGATTTGTGCTGCCTTCGCTCCATGGGCGGGGTAGGCTTGTTCGGCTTGGCCCCGTCATGGAACAGGTGCTGGCTAACCATGACTATCCGCCTGCGATCGCGCGGGTCGTGTCTGAGGGTCTGTTGCTGGTCGCGCTGCTTGGTTCTTTGCTGAAGGGCGAAGGCAGCCAGCTGACCATGCAGGCGCAGACCGAAAGCGGTGCAGTTAGCCTTTTGGTGGTCGACTATCTCGATGGTGCGGTTCGCGGTTATGCGCAATTTGATGCTGAGAAGCTGGCTCTTTTGCCGGCACAACCCAGCCTTTTTGCGCTGTTTGGCAAAGGCTATCTTGCCATCACCTTTGATCAATCGGCGAGCAAAGAGCGCTACCAAGGCATTGTTCCACTTGAGGGATCGTGCCTTTCCGATGCTGTTGAACATTATTTCGTGCAGTCCGAGCAAATCCCAACGCTGGTCCGTACCGGTTTTTCGGCGGATGGCCTTCAAGCAGGAGCGTTGCTGCTCCAACATCTTCCCGACGGAGAGGAAGGGCGTGAACGGCTTCATGTCCGCCTTGATGATCCCGAATGGGACCATTTGCGAGCGCATGGCGAGACGATCAAGGCCGAAGAATTGAGCGACTCAAACCTTTCGCTTGATGATATTGTTTGGCGCCTCTTCCACGAAGAACCTGAAATCAGGGTGTTTGAGCCGGTCGAGCTCTCAAAAGGATGTCGCTGCAACCCGGAGCGTATCCGTTCAGTCATCGCGCAATTCTCGCATGAAGAGCGTGTAGACATGGCCGCCGACAATGGAAAAATCTCGGTAGACTGCGCTTTTTGCAACACGGCGTTCCCACTCGAGCTCACCAGCTTCTTAAATTAACCTCAGTTCGGCCTTCATCTCGCCACGTTAACTGACTATGTAATTTATCCAATAACAGATGGTCGTCATTGAGTAATTCAGCTTCAGTCCAATTTACGGGGGCGTAAATATGATGATCAGTGGGAAAGTCGCAGCGGTTGCTTTGATGGGCCTAGTGAGCCTTGTTGGTGCTGCTTCTCCTCCGGCATCGAGCCGAGCAAGCTATCAAGATCTTGCCCTGATCTCATCTCTGGAAGCAGGCGAGTGGCAAGTGCGCTCCAAGTCAGGAGGCGAAGCCCGCTCGGTTTGTCTTGGCGATTCAAAGACTTTGGTGCAGGTTCGCCACCCGAAAGCGATTTGCAGCAATTTCATCATCGCAAACGAAGCGCGGCAAGCAGTCATCCACTATACTTGCCCGGGCTCAGGGCATGGGCGCACCTCTTTGAAGATGGAAACGCCTCGGCTTGTGCAGATTGAATCGCAAGGCATTGCCAGCAACAACCCCTTTCAGGAAACTTATGAGGCCCGCCGAGTGGGGGCCTGCAACAGCAGCGCAAAAGCGAATGGTTATTAAGCTTTCATTTACCTTGTTTTGCTAAAGAAGCGTTGTGCTTGATTTGTGACAGCACGCTTTCCTCCCATTGGGTCTTAATCGACCTATCCTGGGCCGCTCTTCGGGGCGGCCTTTTTTTGGCTTGATGGCCTGAGCGCTGGGGACTAGCGCGGCGGTCATGTCACTTCCAAAAGCAAATTCAAAGGATCAGGCCGTTGTCGCCTTGGTATCGGGCGGTCTCGACTCGCTTGTTGTTGCAGCGATGGTCAAAGCTGCAGGCTATCGCTTGTTCGCGCTGACGATCGACTATAACCAACGGCACCGCGTCGAACTGGAAGCCGCAAAGACCGCCGCGAAAGCCTTTGGAGCGGAACGGCATGTGATCCTGCCAGTTGATCTGACGCAATTTGGCGGCTCTGCGCTTACGGACGCAGCGATTGACGTTCCTCAGGCTTCGGACAATGCGGGCATTCCAATCACCTATGTTCCAGCGCGCAATACGATTTTCTTGTCGCTTGCGCTGGGTTGGGCAGAAGCGGTTGGTGCTCGGGATTTGGCGATTGGTGTGAATGCGCTGGACTATTCGGGCTATCCGGATTGCCGCCCTGATTTCATCCAAGCCTTTGAAAAAATGGCGATGGCTGCGACCAAGGCGGGAAATGATGGCGATGCGTTCCGCATTCACACACCATTGATCGAACTCAGCAAAGCAGGGATCGTCCAAGCAGGCCTTGATTTGGGTGTGGATTTTGGGATCAGCTGGTCTTGCTATGACCCAACGGCAGAAGGAAAACCGTGCGGTCGCTGCGATTCTTGTCACCTCCGCGCAAAAGGCTTTGCTGAGGTGGGTGTTGCGGACCCCGCTTTGGTATGACTTACGCCGTCAAAGAAATATTCCTCACCCTTCAAGGGGAAGGCATGCAGGCCGGGAAGAAGGCAGTGTTCCTGCGCTTTGCTGGATGCAATCTTTGGTCTGGGCGCGAGGAGGATCGTGCGACGGCCATCTGCCAATTTTGTGACACTGACTTTGTTGGCACCAATGGGCAGAATGGCGGGAAATTCAACGACGCCAAGGGCTTAGCAGGGAAAGTTGCAGAGATTTGGGGAGAGGGCCGTTCTGAGCGCCTTGTCGTGATCACTGGTGGGGAACCGATGCTCCAACTGGACACCGCCCTGATCCACGCGTTACACGCCGAGGGGTTTCGCATTGCGGTTGAGAGCAATGGCACAATCGAAGCTCCGTCCGGCATCGACTGGCTGTGCATTAGCCCCAAAGCGGGGAGCGAAGTCATCCAGCGTCAAGGCCATGAGTTAAAACTGGTGTGGCCTCAGACGGGCAGTGATTGGCGGGATATGGAAAGTTGGGATTTCCAAAATTTCCTTATACAGCCAATGGATAGAGCCAATATTAAAGACAATATGAAAGCCAGCGTGGACTTTGTTTTGAGCAATCCGAAATGGCGGCTTTCCGTTCAAAGCCACAAATGGCTGGGCATCGATTGAGCAGAGGAAAACCAATGTCAGACATCAGCATCATCACCCTTCACGGCAAAACCCCGAAGATCCATTCCAGCGCCTTCATTGCCCCTGGCTGCCGGATCATCGGCGATGTTGAAGTCGGCGCAGATGCAAGCATCTGGTATAATTGTGTGGTGCGGGCGGATGTGAACCGGATCGTCATTGGCGCGGGAAGCAATGTTCAGGATGGCACCGTCATCCATTGCGATTCGGATAAGGGAGGCATGGTTGGCTTTCCGACGATCATCGAAGATCATGCTCTGATTGGCCATATGGCCATGCTCCATGGCTGCCATATTGGCTCCAACGCTTTGGTTGGGCTGGGATCGATTGTGATGGATGGTTGCGTTCTCGAAGAGAATAGCATGTTGGCAGCCGGCGCAATGCTTACGCCAGGAAAACGCATCGAATCACTGCAAATGTGGGGCGGCAGGCCCGCACGGTTCATGCGAGAGCTGGACGAGAACTGGATCGCTATGAATAAGCTAGGCGTTGGCCATTATGTTCATAACAGCAAAGCCCATGATGAGGCGATTAGGGCCTAGCGCTTGATGTCAGGGCCGCCAGCGCATCATTCTGGGCTGCGTTGATCGAAAAGACACTGCGCCACTGCGCATCAATCGCGGGATAGTCGGGCGAAGGTGCTGAAAAGACCATTTGGCGCTTGATATCCTCAAGGTCGGCCAAAGCCTCTGATGCGGGCCGCGCCAATTGTGCGACCCGGGACAGCGACATTTGTGCCAGCACCCAAGCCTCGCTGCCTTTTGCCGCATTGATCCCTGAAAGATTGCCCCGTGCGGCCGCTAGGGCCAAGTTAAAGGGCTCCACAGAGGCTTGTGCCTTCCGCAGTGCGGCGCTGGCTCGCTCAACCATGGCGGGATCGCTTTGACCAGCGACAGGCGGCGTCGCGGAAGCCAAGCCGTTTTGGCCTGCTAATTCAATTGGGCGCGGCGCAAGCGAAGGAAAATCGGCCTGAGATGCGCAGGCAGGCAAAAATACTATCGACGCCAAAGGCAGGATTCTGATCATTTTCATCGTTGATCTGCCTAAAGCGCCGTGGTTGATGAAGCAACAGGGGGTTGCGCTTTTCCGACAAGCCGACTAGGGCCGCCTCCACAACGCGCCCGTAGCTCAGCTGGATAGAGCATCAGACTACGAATCTGAGGGTCGGACGTTCGAATCGTTCCGGGCGCGCCATTATTTCCGCAAAGCAGATTTAATCTCGGCGTCATGCTCACCAAGCAATGGCGCAAACCCCAATTCGCGATTCTTATCGGCAGAAAATCGGATCGGTGGCGCCATTTCTTTGAATTTTCCCTCGGTCGGATGCTCCCGAGACCGGAAGAAGCCAGTGGCTTTCAGATGAGGCTCTTCAAATATCGTCGCTAAATCCCGCGCTTCCATGGCGGGGATTTCTTCATTGGCAAAAATGCTGAGCCATTCAGCCGTCGTCTTGGCAGGAGTTAGTTTCGCGATTTCGCCATACATCATCGCTGAATTGCGGAACCGTCCAACCGGAGTATCCAACGGTTCACGCGTCAAAACTTCGCTTCCGTTCAACAGCGCAAAGACCTTAATGGTCTTTGGATCGGTATAGGGAACAATTGAAATCCAGCCATCTGCCGTTGGAAAGGGCTGACGCCCCGGATCCAATTGACGGCCATAGCCAACGCTGCCCACCGGCGGATCAAAAGTAGCGGCTTGCAAATGCTCTTCCAGCATGAAGTTGGCAAAACACTCGAGCATTGGCACTTCAACATCCTGACCTTCGCCAGTCCGCAATTTGTGCACCAAAGCCGCCAATATGGCTTGAGCTCCATAGAGGCCGGAGACTTTGTCAGCGATTAGCGATGGAAAATATCGAGGCTTGGGATCACCATCTACCATCGGAAGAAGGCTAGTCGTCCCCGTCGCCGCTTGAATGACGTCATCATAGGCTTGCAGGTCAGCATAGGGGCCGTCCTGACCAAAGCCTGTGCCATGGACATAGATGATATCTGATTTAATTGTTCGAACGGCTTCCGCCCCAAACCCAAGCCGCTCAATGGCGCTTTTGCGTACATTGTGGAAAAACACATCTGCCGTCTGAAGCAATGACGTCATGACGTCCGCATCTTCAGGCTTCTTCAGATCGAGGATGATCGATTTCTTGCCGCGGTTCACAGTCATATGGGTTGAGCCCATCCCAGCGGTCTTGGCAGGCTTCCCGATCATGCGAGAGATGTCGCCCGTTGGCGGCTCCACCTTGATCACTTCCGCCCCCATGTCAGCGAGCATCTGCGTCGCGTAGGGGCCAAAGATCACACTCGTCATATCGACGATGCGAATACCTTCCAACATGGTCATGAGCTTCTCCACGGATGGGCCAAGAAGGGCCGAAAGAGAGGGAGTGGCGGAGAGAGTGGGATTCGAACCCACGGTAAGCTTGCACCTACGGCGGTTTTCA
>DLOX01000004.1:11522-19717 GCA_002478575.1 Sphingomonadales bacterium UBA7473
GCCTTAAACCACTCGGCCATCTCTCCGTGTGCAGCGCCTTTAGGCGGCAAGCGGCCTTTTGTGCAAGGGGTGGGATGAATAGAGATTCCTTTATCTGTCCCGGTGTGGCATTCAACACACATGAAAATGCGTTTTGCGCCACTTGGTGCCAGTCTTTCCCTTATCGTGGCGGCCATGGTGTTGCCGGGTTCCTCTTCGCTGAATGGCTCTGCAAAAGCCCAAGTTCAGGAAGATTTTCAATCCTATCTAAAAAGGCTAGGCGACCAAGCTGTCCAGCAAGGCGTCAGTCAACGCACTGTCGAGACGATATTGCCGACGCTCAATTATAATCAACGCGTCGTGAATTTGGATCGTGCTCAACCCGGCGGCCCCGTAAATTCGCCCATTCCGAATTTTGCGCCATACAAAGCTCGTCATGTCGATGCCGCGCGTATTGGTGAGGGCCGCGTCAAATATCAGGAACTGCGACGCCTCTTGTCCAAAGTTGAGCAGGAAACGGGCGTGCCCGAGTCCATCATGGTCGCCATCTGGGGCCATGAAACCAATTATGGAAAAGTGCGGGGCAATTTTGATTTGCCCGAATCGTTGGCCACGCTTGCCTATGAGGGGCGGAGGCGGGAGCTTTTTTCGACCGAATTTATCGCCACACTGAAAATGATCGATCGCGGTTATTCTCGCGAACGGATCAAGGGCAGTTGGGCAGGGGCCACAGGCCATCCTCAATTCCTCCCCAGCGTCTATCTTAAAGTTGCCCGCGATGGCGATGGCGATGGCCGTGCAGATATTTGGGGCAGCGAAGCGGACGCGCTTGCCTCCATCGCAAATTATTTCGTCCGTGCAGGCTGGAGGCCCGGGCAAAGCTGGGGAATGGCAGTCTCCGTGCCTGCTGGGCTTGACCGTGCTGCGATCGTCAATCGCACAAAATCCCCCCGCTGCCCGCGCGTCCATGATCGGCACAGCCAGTGGAAAAGCGTTGCCGAATGGAAGGCTTTGGGCATTCGCCCTGAAGGCAGCGATCGGTTGCGCAACTCAGATATGGCAACGCTGCTCGAACCCGATGGACCAGGGTCAACGGCTTATTTACTAACAGGCAATTATAGAGTGATATTGGACTATAACTGTTCCAATTTTTATGCACTGTCTGTGGGGTTATTAGCTGATGCGGTGGAACGATAAACGAGTATTGGGCGCAGCCGCTTTGGCAACGGCCTTGGCGGGCCTTGGTGCAAATTCCAGCGTGGCCGCAAAATCAAAGGCTGAAAAGCGGGCTGAACGTTCGCCGACATATGATCCAAGCCTTGCGCAGCCCGAAACGCCCATTCTTGGCGAGCCTTACACAATCGCGGGCCAAAAGTTTGAGCCAAAGGACGATAATACCTTTGACGAGGTGGGTTATTCGATCACGATGATGCCCGACATGTCGAGCGGTTCAACGATGGCAGGCGAGCCGTACAACCCATCGGCCATCACGATTTCGCACCGCATATTGCCAGTTCCAAGCTATGTGGAGCTGACCAATCTAGAAACGGGCAAGACCATCATTGCGCGAGTTAATGATCGTGGCCCGATGTTGAAGGATCGGGTCGCTGCTCTTTCGCCCGCGGCCGCTCAGCTTTTGGGCATTGAAGGGGCTGCGCCGATCCGCGTGCGCCGCTTGAACCCTCCCATGGCTGAGAAAATAGCCCTTCGCAGCGGACGCGCTGCGCCGGAGCGTTTGGATACGCCACCTGCACTTCTCAGCGCATTGAAGCGTCGCTTGATGGAAAGCGGTACGCCAAAGCCGAAAGATGTTGTCATGACTGCTCCGGCGCCGCGTGCGCCCAACCCTCTGGAGGCGAAGCCTCAGGTTGCAAAGGGACCTACGCCGAAGCCTGCTGCGAAGCCCGCACCCAAGGCAGCGGCACCACGCGCAGGAGCCACTTTTGATCCCAGTCGACCAACTGCCCCTTCACCCGCGCCATCAAGCGATGATCGCTTTGTCGTTGAAGGCGAGGGCGCCGCACCTGCACGGCCTGCGCGCCCAGCCCAAGCGCCGGTCAGCGGAGCCTATTTCGTTCAGATTGCGGCCTTCGGAGATCAGTCACGCGCCAATGCGTTGGCAAAACGCGCCAATGCTCAGGTCCAATCGGCAGGCTCTATCCACCGCGTTCGGGTTGGCCCGTTCGAGAATGACGCTGAGGCTCGCGCTGCCCTTTCCGATCTGAAACGCAACGGTTATCCAGACGCACGTATCACTCGCTGATTCGCGTTAGGATTGCTCAATGAAGATTAAATTGCTGGCGGGGGCTCTTGTGGCCGCTGCCATGCCGGTAACCGCTGCTGCTCCGCCTTTCGAGACGAGTGCGCCTGTGGCCTATATGGTCGATCTGTCTTCAGGGGCTGAGCTTTACGCCAAAGATGCGGATCGGCGCATCCCGCCTGCTTCCATGGCGAAGATGATGACGACCTATCTGGCCTTTAAGCTGGTCAATGATGGCAAATTCAAGCTGACCGACGAATTCACTGTGCGCCCAGAGACGTGGGAAAAATGGCATGGTGAAGCTGCAGGTTCGACCATGTTCCTTTCACCCAATGAGAAGATCAGCGTCGAAAACCTGCTCCACGGCATTGTGACCCTATCGGGCAATGACGCGAGCATTGTGCTTGCTGAGGGCATGTTCGGCACAGAGGCAGCGTTTGTGGCGCAAATGAATGCGACAGCCAAGGAATTGGGCCTTACCAATACTAACTATGGCACGGCCAATGGCTGGCCAGATGGCGGTGTGACGTTCACGACCGCGCGCGACTTAGCGAAGCTCGCAAAAGCGACCTATTATGACTATCCCAAGCTCTATAAGAGCTTTTACGGCCTCACCGAGTTCACTTGGGGCAAAGACGCGAGTGGCAAGCCGATCACACAGCCCAATCGCAATCCCCTGCTGGGTAAGATCGCAGGCGCGGATGGCATAAAGACGGGGCATACCGATGAAGCGGGCTATGGCTTCACAGGGTCGGCCGAACAAAATGGCCGCCGGCTCGTGATGGTTGTGTCTGGCATTGATAGTTTCAACAATCGCATTACCGAGTCCGTCAAATTGATGGATTGGGGCTTTAAAGCCTGGTCGACCAAGCCCGTTGTTGGCGCCGGCAAGCTGGTTGGCGAAGCCGAGGTCCAAAATGGCGGATCGGCTGAGGTAGGGCTCGTCACGCCGCGTGCCGTTGCTTTGACGCTGCCTACGGGAGCGAACGCCGATATGGTGGTCAGCATCAGCTATACAGGGCCAGTGAAAGCGCCAATCAAGAAAGGTCAGCATATTGCTGATCTTATTGTAAAAACCAAAGATGGATTGGTTCAATCTACGCCGTTGGTCGCCGCAGAAGCGGTGGATGAAGCTGGATTTTTTGGTCGCGCTTGGGCCGGCCTCATGTCATTCTTTTGAGTGTGCCTAATTGAGCGTGGCAGGAAAGTTCATCACTCTTGAAGGCGGCGAAGGCGTCGGCAAATCCACGCAACTGGCGCGATTGGCCGAAGCATTGCGGGCGAGGGGGCTTTCCGTCGTCACGACGCGAGAGCCCGGCGGCACCAAAGGCGCAGAGGATATCCGCGCACTGCTGATGACGGGAAGCGATGATCGCTGGAATGCGCGGACCGAAGCGCTGCTCTTTGCGGCTGCCCGGGCAGATCATGTTGCGAAACTGATCAGACCGGCGCTCGATCGCGGAGAGTGGGTTCTTTGTGATCGGTTCGTGGATTCTACCCGTGCCTATCAAGGCGGGGCAGGCGGGGTCAGCGATAATGACGTCATGGCGTTGCACGCGGTTGGAAGCAGCGGATTGCTGCCGGATCGCACTTTTCTGTTAGAGATCCCCGTCGAAGAAGGCACCAAACGAGCGGAAGCCCGCGATGGCGCGGCAGATCGTATGGGCGGGAAGGGCAGCGACTATTATGAACGGGTGGCAGCTAAATTCAGTGTCTTGGCGGCGGCAGAACCTGAACGATTTTCCGTCATCAACGCGATGGGCGCTCCTGAGGACGTCACTGATCGCTTAGTCGCCGCCTTGGCTGACATGTTGTGACCTCGATCATTGGGCATGACGCCGCGGTCGATGCCTTCTTGGCCGCTATGCGTGGGCCAAGGCCGCCTCATGCTTGGCTGTTCACGGGAGATCAAGGACTAGGGAAAGCGTCGCTTGCCAAGCGGCTTGCGGCGCGATTGCTGGCAGAGGCAGCGGACCAAGCATTTCCGCGAACCGCCCGCCCGATCGAAGAGGATCATCCAACGGCAAGGCTGATCGCCGCGCGGAGCCACCCGGACTACCATCTCATTGAGAGGGAAATATGGGAAAAGAGCCAGCCCCCTCGCTTGGTTCCCTATGATCTGCGCAAGGATGATGACAAGCCATCTCGCTCCATCCGCGTCATTCAGATCCGCTGGTTGCAGCAGAAATTGGCCCTTGCGCCTTCATTGTCTGGACGGCGCGTCGTTCTGATCGATGCGGCGGATGAGTTTGAGGTGGAAACGGCCAACGCGCTGCTCAAATCCTTGGAAGAACCGGCGCAGGGGACAATCTTCATCCTGATCAGCCATTCCCCGGGGCGGCTCTTGCCAACGATTCGATCAAGGTGCCGAGTTCTTCGGTTTTCGGCGCTTTCTGACGCAGAAATGCGCAGCGCTATCCGGACCGGCCTTCAAGATGCTGACGAAGCCGAGCTTTCCGCGCTGATTCAATTGGGGCAGGGCTCCCCTGGGCGTGCCATTAAGCTGTCTGGCGTTGATGCAGCTGGGATGCTCAGCGCCCTTCAATCCGCCATGGAAAGTGGCGACAAGGATAATCGCGGACGCTTGGCCTTGGCCGCAAGCATGACCGCCAAGGCTTCGCAGCCTCGTTTTGAGGCCTTTCTGGGGCTGGTCCCGGCCTTTCTGGCGGCGGAAGCCAAGAAGACCGAGGGAATGCGCCTAGCGGCTGTCTTGAAGGCCTGGGAAGCCTGCCGTGACCTTGCTTCTCACGCCATTCCGGGGTCTCTGGATCCGCAATCGGTAACGCTGACGCTCGCCGGGCATGTGGCAGCGCTTGCTCCGTCACAAAGAGGCGCTAAAGCCTGACGACATGTCGTCAGAGCCTTTTTACATCACCACCGCCATTTCTTATCCCAATGGACGTCCCCATATCGGCCATGCCTATGAGGCCGTCGCCGCCGACGCCATTGCTCGGTTTCAAAGGTTGAATGGGCGCGACGTCTGTTTTTTGACTGGCACCGACGAACATGGCCTGAAGATGGTCCAAACCGCGCGCGGGCAGGGCCGAGAGACGATGGACCTCGCCACTGAAATGTCCGGATATTTCAGAGAGATGTATGAGAGATTGGATATCTCAATTGATCATTTCAAGCGGACCACCGCGCCTGAACATCATCGAGCCAGTCAAGCGCTTTGGCAGCGATTGGAAGCCAATGGCGATCTCTATCTTGATCGCTATGAAGGCTGGTACTCGGTCCGCGACGAAGCTTTCTACGATGAAAGTGAGCTGACCGAAGGGGAAGGGGGCGTCAAACTCTCTCCCCAAAGCACGCCGGTTGAATGGACGACTGAAGAGACATGGTTCTTTCGGCTTTCAAACTATCAGGATGCGCTGCTCAAGCTTTATGCTGACCAACCGGACTTCATCCAACCCGATAGCCGCCGCAATGAAACGGTGCGCTTTGTGGAAGGTGGCCTGAAAGATCTGTCGGTTTCGCGCACCAGCTTTGATTGGGGTGTGAAGGTTCCGGGCAGCGACAATCATGTCATGTATGTCTGGCTCGATGCGCTGACGACCTATATTTCGGGGATTGGATTTCCCGATGAGACGGAGGAATGGCGGAAGTTCTGGCCCGCGAGCTTGCATCTCATTGGCAAGGATATTGTTCGCTTCCACACTGTCTATTGGCCTGCCTTCCTGATGTCTGCGGGTTTGCCGCTGCCTGCCAAAGTCTTCGGCCATGGGTTTTTGCTCGCCCGGGGCGGGGAGAAAATGTCGAAATCGCTGGGCAATGTTGTTGATCCCATGGATTTGGCTGAGCAATTTGGGGTCGATCAGCTCCGCTATTTCTTCTTGCGCGAAGTGAGCTTTGGTCAGGATGGCAGCTATTCTCCGGAAGCGATTGTAACGCGCTGCAATGCGGAATTGGCCAATAGTTTTGGCAATCTGGCGCAGCGGGTATTGAGCTTCATCGCGAAGAATTGCGACGGCACTGTTGATGCCAAGTCATTGGACGCCGTCGATCTTGAGCTCATCAGCGCCGTCGAAGCCCATATTGGCCGCATGACGTCAGATTTTGACGCGCTGAACCTGCAAGGCGCTTTGACCGAATGGATGAATGCCGTCTTCGCTTGCAACAAATATGTCGACGAACAAGCCCCTTGGGCGCTTCGCAAAACTGATCCGGATCGGATGGTACAGGTGCTTGCGACCTTGTGCGAGGCCATTCGTCAGCTCGCGATTGTGATCCAGCCTGCGGTGCCCACGGGGGCAGCCAAAGTGTTGGACGCGCTTGGGATAGGGGAAGCGGAGCGCAGTTTTTCCAACCTAACGGTTAAGCCACAGGACTGGACCATTTCCAAGCCTGAGCCAGCCTTCCCGCGCCTAGAACTCCCTGCAGAAATGGCGGAATGACGTCATGTTCGTCGATTCCCACTGCCATCTCAATTACAAAGGCCTGATTGAAGAGCAGGACGCTGTGCTCGCTCGCGCCGCAGAAGCTGGCGTTTCGGCGATGCTCAATATCTCCACCCGGGAACGGGAATGGGATAATATTGTGGCGACGGCCGAAAAAGCGCCGAATATCTGGGCCTCGACCGGCATCCATCCGCATGAGGCCGATACCCATGCTGATGTGGATACAGCCAAGCTGATCGCTCGCGCCAGCCATCCCAAGGTAATCGCGATCGGAGAGACCGGCCTCGATTTCTACTATGATCATAGCGACCGTGATCAACAACGGACCAGCTTTCGCGCCCATATCGCTGCATCGCGGGAAACAGGGCTGCCGCTCATCGTGCACACTCGTGACGCCGATGACGACAGCGCGGCGATTTTGGCGGAGGAAATGGGGAAGGGCGCCTATCCCGGCGTGATCCATTGCTTCACCGCAAGCCGCGCCTTTGCCGATGTGGCTTTGGACTTGGGCCTTTATATCTCGCTTTCGGGGATCGTTACGTTCAAAAATGCCAAAGACTTACAGGAAGTGGCTAAGGTCATTCCTGAAGATCGCTTGTTGATCGAAACGGATTCGCCCTTCCTTGCGCCTATCCCGCACCGGGGGAAGACGTGTGAGCCTGCATTCGTGGCGGACACAGCGCGGTTTTTGGCCAATTTGCGAGATGTTTCAGTGGATGAGCTGTCAGCCTCGACCACCCGCAATTTCTACCAACTGTTCAACAAGGCTGTGCCTGCATGACGACGGGGCAAATCATTGGCGTTATCGTTGGTGTCATCTTGATCTTCATTTGGCTTGGTAACTTCAGAGGTTCCGGGTTGACCTTCGGCAGTGCCGCCAAAATGGCCCTGGCTTGGGTCGGAATTTTCGCAGCGCTGTTTGTGATCTTTTTGTTCCGCGATGATATGTTGAATGTCTGGGATCGTGCAAAGGCCGAAATTACCGGCTCGGCCGTCGCGTCATCGGGTGGCGCCATGCGACTGCGCAAGGATGAAGACGGCCACTTCTGGGTAACGGCGACGGTCAATGATCAGCCGGTACGCTTCATGATCGATAGCGGCGCGACCAACACGACCGTATCAAAGGAAACGGCGCGGCGTGCGGGAATCAAGTTTCCCGATGAAGCACAAGCCGAGGAAGTTGATACGGCCAATGGCGTGATCAAAGTTTTGCCAAGCATGATTGCGAGTTTCCGCGTCGGCGAGATACAACGTGACGGTCTTGGCGTTGATATCTTGCCCGCGGAAGATGATACCAATTTGCTTGGCATGAACTTTCTGTCCAGCCTGAGCCGTTGGCGCGTTGAGGGGGATCAGATGATCCTTGAGCCATGATCATCTCATATATTATTTAACATAATATATATTATCGGATTTATATCTATGGATGATTCCAGACCCCCCTCACACGATATTCAGCCACTTTTGGAGATCATGGCGCAGCTGCGCAATCGCGACACGGGCTGCCCTTGGGATGTCGAACAGACATTCGCAACCATCGCGCCTTACACCATCGAAGA
>DLOX01000175.1:0-551 GCA_002478575.1 Sphingomonadales bacterium UBA7473
TCGCCAATATCGGGCAAGCGGAACTCAAAACGGGCCATGGCCTATTCCCCCATCACTTTTTCAATGGCCATGCCAATGCGGATTGGGCCCGGAAAATAGGCCCATTCCAAACTATGCGGATATGGCGTGTCAAAGCCGGTCACGCGCTCAACCGGGGCCTCCAGATGATAGAAGCAACGTTCTTGCACCAGCGCAGAAAGCTCTGCCCCAAAGCCGCCGGTACGCGTTGCTTCATGGATGATCAGGCAGCGGCCCGTTTTCTTCACAGAGGCTTCGATAGTTTCAATATCAAGCGGCATCAGGGTCCGAAGATCAATCACGTCCGCGTCGACACCAAGCTCCTCGACTGCCGCCAGCCCGACATGCACCATTGTGCCATAGGCGAGGACGGTCAGATCCTGCCCCTCACGCACGACCGCCGCTTTGCCGAGCGGGATCGTGTAATGACCTTCGGGGACTTCGCTTGCGGCATGTTTCGCCCAGGGCTGCACCGGACGATCATAGTGACCATCGAACGGGCCGTTATAAATGCGCTTGGGCTCGAAGAAGAT
>DLOX01000175.1:637-913 GCA_002478575.1 Sphingomonadales bacterium UBA7473
ACAGGATCATTATCCTCAATCGCGGCAAGCAGCAGACCCTTGGCGTCATAGGGGGTCGAGGGGATCACCGTTTTCAACCCCGCAACATGGGTGAAAATACCCTCTGGCGATTGGCTGTGCGTTTGCCCGCCAAAAATGCCTCCGCCAAAGGGAGAGCGCACCGTGATTGGCATCTGCCACTGCCCGGCAGAACGATAACGAATGCGGGCGGCTTCGCTGACCAATTGGTCCAGCGCGGGATAAATATAATCGGCAAATTGGATTTCGGGGATGGGG
>DLOX01000175.1:963-1171 GCA_002478575.1 Sphingomonadales bacterium UBA7473
TGGGGCGAAGGCCATATGCCGCCATGCCCACTGCCACCCCAATGATCCCGCATTCGGTAATCGGTGTATCAAAACTGCGCGTCTTGCCATATTTGCTTTGGAGGCCAGCGGTGGCCCGAAACACGCCGCCGAAATATCCAACATCTTCGCCAAAGACGACGACCTGGTCATCGCGGGCCATCGCAACATCCATCGCGCTGTTGATCGC
>DLOX01000175.1:1219-8230 GCA_002478575.1 Sphingomonadales bacterium UBA7473
TTGATCGCTTCGATCATGTTCATGGTCGAGGTTTGAGCGGCCATGTTCACTGCTCAGTTCCGCTGGGTTCAGCGATACGTTCCAAATAGAGCCCGACAGCCGAGAAGCCTTCGTTTCCTGCCAAGCGTCCTGACTTTCGCTCCTTCACTACAAAACCCTCCTTCAGGTAGAGCTGTTCTGCAACCAGATTTCCCTCAAGTACTTCAGTTCGTATGACAGGCCCCACGCGTTCGATTGCGTGGCGGAGCAAGCGACGGCCATAACCATTATTGAAATGAGCTGGATCGACATAGAGCCATGTCAATTCCTCGCCTGCCCAAGCTACAAAGCCGACAACGCGCCCATCAAGCTCAAGAACATCAAGCTCGCCATCAAACAGCCCCTCATTTTCCGCAGCAACCTCGAGCGGCAGAAAAGCCTCCATCCCAATCGTTGGCGTAAGCTCATAAACTCTTGCCGCGTCATGAACTTCGCAAATCGAATGCCAATCGCTTTGCCGATAAGGGCGGATCAGTTCGACGGCCATTTGCGCATCCTTTCGGCCATCATCTGGGCGGACTGTTCTTTCAGGTGCCACGGCAGGTCTTCGAACACATCTTCGAACATAGTTTCAAACGGCTGGTGGAGGCCATGGCCCAAGATGCCGTTTTTCTCAGCTTCCTTCTGAACCGCCTTCACTTCTGTGGCCAATTCCAAATCCATTGCGGCATGGCGGTCTTCATCCCATTCGCCAATCGCGATGAGATGCGCTTTCAATCGGGCAATCGGATCGCCCAGCGGCCATTTCGCGCTTTCTTCGGCGGATCGATAGGCCGAAGGGTCGTCCGACGTTGAATGCCCTTCGGCGCGATAGGTGAAATGCTCGATCAAGGTCGGCCCGCCATTGGTCCGCGCTCGTTCAGCGGCCCAGCTGGTTGCGGCATAGACGGCGAGGGGGTCATTGCCGTCAATCCGAAGCCCCGCAATGCCATAACCAATGGCCCGGGCGGCGAAGGTGGTCGCTTCTCCGCCTGCAAAGCCTGAAAAGCTGCTGATCGCCCATTGATTGTTGACCACGTTGAAGATGGTTGGCGCGCGGTAGACGGTGGCAAAAGTCATTGCCGCATGGAAATCGCCTTCAGCCGTTGATCCTTCGCCGCACCAGGCTGCCGCAATGCGCGTGTCGCCGCGCGACGCACTGGCCATTGCCCAGCCCACCGCTTGGGGAAGCTGCGTGGTCAAATTGCCAGAGATTGTGAAAAAGCCATATTCCGGAAAGCCGTACATGATCGGCAATTGCTTGCCTTTCAGGCGATCGCCTTTGTTCGAATAGATTTGGTTCATCAATTCGATCAGGGGGCAGCCCCGCGCAATCAGCAGGCCTTGCTGGCGGTATGAGGGGAAACACATATCATCTGACGACATGGCATGCGCCGCCGCGACGGCGACAGCCTCTTCACCCAAGCATTTCATATAGAAGCTGGTTTTGCCCTGCCGCTGCGCACGGAACATGCGATCATCAAAGGCGCGGGTCATCGCCATATCGCGGAGCATCCGTCGCAAGATATCGGGCGAAAGATTGGGGTTCCACGGCCCAACCGCTTGGCCCTGATCATCCAGCACCCGCACCAGCCCGAAGGAAAGGTCCCGCATATCATGGGGAGAGGCAAGACTATCGGGCCGCCGGGTCTCGCCTGCGGGAAGCAATTTGATGTGCGAAAAATCTGCCTCCTCCCCCGGTCTGGCAGGCGGCTCCGGAATATGGAGCTGCATCGGAGGCAGATTCGTTTGTGTCATGGCGTTGTAATAAAATTACGCGCTCGTGAAATCCAGTGCTTTCGTGCACGTGCCTCCGCCACTGATCATCCTTTCGCTTTGGGCACCTTTTTGGCGGCTGGCTTCGCAGCCACTTTGGCCTTTGGCGCAGCTTTGGCCACAGCTGCCTTTGCCTTGGTTTTTGGCGGCGCTGCGCTTGCCTTCGCAGGTTTAGGCGCAGGCTTGGCCACAGCCTTTACTGCTTTCGCAGCGGGTGCAGCTTTGGTAGCTGCTGCTTTTGCCGGAGCCGACTTCACGGGCGCTGTTTTGGCAGGTGCTTTGGCCGCCGGCGATGGTGCAGCTTTTGGAGCGTTCAGCGTCGCGGCTTTCAATTCTTCAAAAGACTTCCGCAAAGCATCGGCATAGGCCGCTGGATCAGGAACAATCGCGCGGTCAGTCGTGAAGCTGATCGCGATATCTTTCTCGTATGAATAGATGGTGTTGATCAGGCCCATGCCGTCGAAGATCGGCCCAAGCCCCATCATCTTGACCATTTTCGCGCCCGCGAAATAGAGCGGAACGCGGCTGCCCGGCACATTGGTCGCTACGCAATTGAAGACGGGGGCATGCGCGTTTGCAATGCCCAGTCTTGTGTAAAGCCGCGCTCCCAGCCCCGCGAGGCCCGATGGGATCAGCTGGCTATAGTCGGTGAGCGTCCGTGCGCCGACCGCATTGGTCATCGCTTTGCTGTTGGTCGCTTCCTTATGGATATAGGCCAGTCGCTCGGCCGGATCGGCAATATGGGTGCCCAAGTTAATCACCATGGCAGAGACAAGATTGCCCAGCGCGGATTTCTCTTTCTCATCCCGCACAGAGATAGGCGCCATCGCACTCATGCTTTCCGCTGGCAATTCATCCCGGCCTAAAAGATAGTGGCGGAGGCCACCGCCGATGATCGTCAAGATCACATCATTCACGGTCGCTTTGGGCAGAGTTTCTTTGACAGCCCGAATTTCCGACAATTCAAAGGATGTACCATCAAACACCCGGTGGGGAGAGACTTTGACGTTGAAGATGGATTTGGGTGCCATCTTCGCGCCCTGGATCGAGACATCTCCGCCCGCGATTTCGCGCCCCAATCGCGCAACGCCGGGGATGGTTCGCGCGACCGTTTCGGCAAAGCGAACGGGTTGCTTGATCGAATTGACCCAAGTGCGGAAGAGCAGCTCACCCAAGGGCGGCTCGCTTTCGGCTTTCCATTCGGAAGGCGGAGGCGGCGTAATTGGCATTGGGGCCAGATCATGGACCGCAGCTGACATTTCGACGCCTGACATGCCATCGATGGCCGCATGGTGAACCTTGGCCACCAAAGCGAAACAGCCTTTGGGAAGCCCAGGAATATTGTCGAGGCCCTCAACAATGTTAAACTCCCACAGCGGCTTGGATAGGTCCAATGGCCGCGCGTGAAGCCGTGCCACTTGAATACAAAGCTGCCGCCAATCGCCGGGCGCGGGCAAAGCGACATGGCGGACATGAAATTCCAGATCGAAACTATCATCTTCCACCCAATAGGGATGATCCAGATCAAAGGGCACGCGGACCAATTTCTGGCGGAAACTGCGCGCGCCATCCAAACGGCTTTCGATATGGCGGAGAATATCTTTAAAGCGGACAAAGCCGCCCTCGGCCGTTGACGGATCATAAATCCCAACTGAACCGATGTGCATTGGCGTATTCTGCGTATCGAAATAGACGAAGCTCGCGTCTTGACCGCTCAGCTGTTCCATATGGCCCCTCTCCCTTGTTTGTTTGCCGCAAGATTAGCGCCAGACGAAGCGCTGTCGAGTCTTGTTTCCAAATCCGCGACATTGGCTCTTTTGGCTGACTTGCCAGCGCTCGAATAGGTCGGCACAAGGCGCGAAATTGGGGCTGCGTTGGAGTATGAAATGCAGGAAGAGCTGAATTGGCTGGGGATCGCTGATCTGAAGGCCGCCTATGCGCGCGGGGAGTTTACGCCCAGCCGCTATGTGGCCGCTCAATTGGATCGGATCGAGCGGCTCAATCCTCGCCTAAAAGCCTTTATCGAAATTGATCGCGAGCGCGCCATGGCCGATGCCTATGAAAGCGATAAGCTGTTCAAAAAGGATCAGCCTCGCCCGCTCGAAGGCATGACAATGGGGATCAAGTCCAATATTGCCGTCAAGGGCTTGGAATTGAATGCTGGCATGGCTTCTCGCCGCGGGATTGTTGCAGCCGAAGATGCCGATTGCGTCGAAAAGCTTAGGTCAGCAGGCGTGATCATCTTAGGCTCGCTCAATATGCATGAAGCGGCTTTGGGCGCGACGACCGACAACCTCGTCTTCGGGCGCTGCCTCAACCCCCATGGTGACGGGCGTACACCGGGCGGATCATCGGGCGGCAGTGGAGCGGCTGTTGCAGCGGGCTTGTGCACAGCAGCACTCGGAACCGATACACTGGGGTCGGTCCGCATACCTGCGGCTTATTGCGGCGTCTATGGTCTGAAGCCCACCCATGACGCGATCTCGACCAAAGGTTTGGTGCCTTTGTGCGAAGGCCTTGACGCGATTGGGCCACTCGCCCGGTCCATGGATGATCTGTCTTATCTCTCCAACATCCTCTTTGCCCCCGATTTGGCAACGGCGATGCAACGTGCGCGGTTCGTGACCCTGGATGGCCTAGGCAATGTCGAGTCGGAACCCCAGATCGGCAAAGCCTATCTCTCTGCCATTTCGACGCTTCCAACCGTCCCTGAATGGATCAGCTTGCGCTATGATGCCAAGCGCATTCGAACCGCCGGATTTGCGCGAGCGGCTAGGGAATTGGCGGTGCATTTGGTCGAACTGGGGGAAGATCGCTGCAGCGTGATGTCCGACGATCTCAGCCGCTTGATCGAATTTGGCCTGTCGCGCGATGAGGCATTGTTGGCTGAAGACGAAGAAATCCTGGCCGATGTAAAAGCCCAGCTCACTTATGCGTTGGGAACCAATGGGATACTGGTGCTGCCGACCGCTCCCCAAGTTGCTCTCCTTCACGGCACTCGCGCGCCCGTGAACCAAGCCGACTGGACGGGCCTTGCCAATATTGCAGGCCTGCCAGCTGTCAGCTTGCCCATGGGATTAGGTGCGGATCAAATGCCAATGGGCATCCAATTGGTGGGCCCCGCAGGCGCAGAAGCGCTGCTGATCTCCCAATCACGCGCGATGGATGAGCGGCTGCGCGCCTACACGCCGCCGATGGGGTGGTAAGCATTGCCTTTTTTGGCGTTTCGCCAAATATTGCGACTTGGCTTCACACCCACCATCCAAAGTAAGGAGAATGCAAAATGACTGACCCCAAAGCCATGGTTCAAACGATGATTGCCCTCGCTTCCGCCTCGCTTGGCCTTGTTGCGGCGCTGGCATGGAACGAAGCCATCAAAGCAACGCTGGCGCTGCTTGGCATGGGCGAGAGCTTGGCAGGGCTTTACAGCTACGCCATCATCGCCACAGTGCTGGCGATTGTTGTGCTTGTGGTGCTGGGCCGAATTTCGGCAAAGATCGGCGGAAGTGCTGCGTTTGAACGCGAAGCTGAGGGTTGATTGGTCAGCGAGAGGCCGGGGCGTCAAAACCCCGGCTTCAGCCTCACCCGTTCCGTCTCCTTGCTGATCATCCGGGCGACGATGACATCGGCGGAGATCGTGTAGAGCACGAAGCCTAAGTAAATCACTGACAGTATCGTCTCGACAATCTCCGGCGCGCCGAGATCGCGGCTTCCGAAGACCGACCAGCGGTAGATCACCCAGATCCCGACGACCAAAAAGATGGCGCGGGCTTGGCCCAGTTTGACGAGCAAGCGGTTCCATTTCCACCACAAGCCCCCGATGATGCTGCCATTCATCTTGGCGGCAGCGAGGAGCGACAGTGCGTCACTGTCTGATGGATTATTGGCGAGGGCAGACAGAGCGAGGTCTAACGCTTCATCGATTGCGCCTGCCGCTAGCCTTGCTTGCCCCATAAGGGTGAGGCCATCGGGACTGTCTGGATTGATGGAGAGGACGTCGCGGGCGCTTGCCTCCACTTGATCCATTGCCCCGCGCTGAAGTGCGGCAAAACCACGTTCGGCCATGACGACATCATCATGGGGCAGAAGCGTCAGGGCTTGGTTCAGGCTGGCCGCTGCCTCTTCCATCTTTCCACTGATCCGGAGCAGTTTCGCACGGATCAGATGGGCAAAGCCATCATGCGGGGCCAAGGTGATCGCCTCATCCACTTCAGCAAGTGCCAGCTTGGGCTTCAACTGCATCTGAAGCGCAAGGGCCAAGGCCAGATGATAGTGCGCGACATAGGGGGCAAGCGCTATGGCTTGGCGGGCCTCATAAGCGGCACCTTCCAAACGGCCGGACTGTCGCAGACAATCAGACAGCATCGAATGGGCTTCGGCATCATTGGGGTCTGCTGTCAGCACATCGCGCAGAGGCTCAATCGCAGCGGCATGATTGCCGACCCGCATCAGCATTTCGGCGCGGGCCCAAGCGGCTTGGATTGGGTCCATCATTGCCCAAGCTCTTTCAAATAGCGTCGCAATTCATAGGCTTGTTGCTGCGAGACAAAGGCAAAGGCAAGCAAAGTCAGGCCAAGGCCAACGCCTGCGACAAAGACATAATGGGCTTGATTATTGGCGAGCAGGTTTGAGCCGACAACCAGATCGAGTATGGCAATCGTGCCATAGTAGCATCCCAAAGCACCAAGGCTTAAGGCCACCTCCCGATTGCGATTGGGGCCGTTCAGGGCAATCGCATTGACCGTGATCAGGAGAAAACCCCAAGGCAGAAAGAGCGTCGCCAAGATGAACATCAGGATCGGCGGAAGCGCGAGTTTAGAGAGCGGCCCAGCGCGAGGCTCATCGACCAATCGATAGCGGAACTGATCTCTCAAAGCCCATTCGCCTTCAGGAACGCGGCAACATCATCATATTGGCCGCCCGCATTGCTATATTTGGCATAGTTACGCGCAGTCGTTAGCCATTCGAGCGTGGTCGCCCGCACCTCGCTTTGAGCGGCTTTCAGGTGGCGGGCATCCACGAGTACGACAACAGCTACAGCTTTGCTTCTGAGTATCACCATGCATTCATTGGCAAGCTGGCCACCAGTGAGGGGTACTGGTTGGGCGTGAGCACATCCAACCACATCCCGTTTCAATGCCAGCCTGGGGATGCTGGGTACAACCCTTACGGCAACCAGGTGCAGTATTGCGGCGGACGTTCTTACACCACCGCGTA
>DLOX01000262.1:0-894 GCA_002478575.1 Sphingomonadales bacterium UBA7473
TTTTCCGTTGGGCTATACTCAATGGTCGCAGCCGCTGGATTTTGGGTGCCATTGGTGGACTTGAAATGCTCCGCCAAGAGACGATCCCATACTCGAAAATTCTCCTCTGCTTCAAATTCGCAACTGTCCATCCGCTCTTCGGGGAGTTCGGCAGCTTTCGCGACATCTTTAAACCGCGTCGGATTCGACCCGTACAACAAACAGGCTATTTGATAGCCTCGTTGCTGGTCTGTCCCATGTTCATCCCACCAAGCGATTTCATCTAAGGGCGTCTGCGTCGCCAGCGCCATCCATCCATCCATGGCGCTTAAGAGATATTCCGGCAATTCTTCTTCATTCTCAGGAGTCATCATCCAAATGGCGATCCGGTCAACCGCATCCTCTTCTCGGCCAGCAATTGGCAAATCAAACTCTGAAACCAAAGCATGGCCAAGTTCATGATAGGCAAGAAAGAAGAGATTACCTTCGACAAAATTCTCGCTTGATAGCGCGCCGCCATCCACTTCTTGAGCAGGGGCATCACTTTCTTTGACCTGATCCGAACAGGATGAAAGGCTAGCCAACAGACCCGTCACAGGAATCATGGACTTAAGAAAGCGCAGCCACATCGTCTTAGAGTCTGTCTCTCAATTCCCGCTTTAACACCTTACCAATGGGGCTGCGGGGCAGCTCATCGATGGCAATCAGGCGATTGAGACGCTGGGTTCGACCGACTTTCGCGTTCGCAAAGCTCAGGACATCGGCCATATCTCCGCCATCCCTCAGAACTACGAAGCCAACCGGTGTTTCGCCCCATTCTTCATCCGGTGCACCGATTACAGCGCACTCAACGACACTGGGATGTTGCGCAAGAACGCCTTCCAAGTCACTTGGGTAGATGTTGAAGCCGCCCGA
>DLOX01000262.1:928-7881 GCA_002478575.1 Sphingomonadales bacterium UBA7473
TTGAAGCCGCCCGAGATGATCATATCCTTCGCTCGGTCCATGAGGGTCAAAAACCCATCCTCATCAATCCGGCCAATGTCTCCATGGCGATAGAAGAGATTTCCCTCGGCGTCCCACCATTTCATCGCGTCGGTTGCATCCGGCCGGTTGTTATAACCTGTCATCATGGCGCCCGAACGCCCGACAATCTCGCCGACACTGCCGGGCGGAAGTTCGTTCAGATCTTCATCAATGACTTTTGCCACATGCCCGGGGGATGGTTGGCCGACGGTGTGAAGCTTGTCCGGATATTTATGGGCTTCAAGAATGAAAGCGGCACCGCCCTCAGTCATGCCATAAATCTCGACCAATCCGCCTGGCCAGCGTTTCAAAATGTCGGCCTTGAGCTCAGCCGCGAAGGGCGCGCTTGTGCAATATTTCATAATGAAGCTTGAGAGGTCAAAGCTATCAAAATCGGGATGGGCCATGATCCGTCGATATTGAACGGGAACTAGCATAGTATTGGTTACTCGCTCACGGCTTGCGAGCTGAAGAAAGCCCAAAGTGTCGAACTTCTTCATCAGCACCACTTTACCGCCTGTGCCCAATGTGGGGAGGAAGCTTGCCATTGTTGTGTTTGAATAGAGCGGGGTAGAAAGCAAAGTGACAGCATTCACGCCGTAAGCAGGCGCGCCGCGCTGGATATGCTGCCACCGCATCTTGTGGCTATGGACAATGCCTTTCGGCGTGCCCGTAGTGCCTGAGGAATAGATGATGTTGAAGCTCATGTCTGGCGTGATCGAAACGGGGGTAGGGGTGGCGCCTTCCGCCGCCATCCATCCGCTCAGAGTTTCGCCTGCATCGCCATCATCCATGGCAATGTGGGAGACGCTCCCGTAGCTTTGGCCCGCTAAGCTCTCAGCTGCTTTGGCATCCAGGAATAAATGTTTGGCGCCGGAATCGGCGATCATCGCCGCCATTTGTTCGCCCGTTGCGGTGTTGGTGATGAGGCCCGCGACGCCACCAGCCCTCAAAGTGCCCAAGATGATCGCGACTTGCCTTGCGCTATTCAAGCCTGCGATGGCTGTGCTTTGGCCGATGGCGAACCCGTCAGCCTGAAGCTTTGCAGCGATGCGGTCCGCCAAGCTGTTCAGCTCCGCCCAACTCAAGCTTTCGTCAGGATCGGCAATCGCAATCGCATCAGGGCGCTCATCGGCGAAAACCTGAACAAGTTGAGGCAATGTTGCAAAGGCTGAGGCTAGGATTTCTTGGGACGTCATAAGGGTGTCACTCTCCGCGCATCGATGGGCCAGAATTTTGCGCCTTGGCCTTCTTCGATCACCCAATAGCCATCGTAGAGGTTGACCGTTGGGTCAATATGCCCGGGCTGAAGCCAGACGATATCGCCTTCAGCAGGATGGTCGACGGGCCAAGCGATCGCGGGATCCGCATCGGTCGCCTCGATGGTCGTGATCGGAACTGTCGGATCAAAAAGAGCACCATGTTCATCGCCAAGGGATCGCCAGATCATTCTGTCCGGCGCACCTGCCGCTACTTTGGGATGCACATCGAGGCTGGTCGCTTTCAAGCCCAAATCAATCGTCACATGGCTCTTGTGTTGCTTGGAAACCACTGAAGCTGCGATCAGCAACGCTTGGCGGAACGGCCAGTCGCCCGCAGGTCCGCCGCATTCTTCATATTCCCGGTCCATCAGAGCATAGCTGCCGCATTGAAGCTCGGTGAAAATGCCTTGGGCAAGGTCCGTCGTAAAGGTTCCGGTGCCCCCGCCTGTGACGACAGGAGGAGCAAGGCCCTGCGCTTTGAGGGTTGCAACAAGCTCTGCGACGGTTGCCGCAGAGGCTTGGTTTTTGGCTTCGCGTTCCTCGGGAAGATGTTGTAGGTGCCCGAAATAGGCTTGGATTCCGCCGAAGTTAAGGCTGGCGGATTCCGCAATCAGATGCGCAAGAGCAGGGGCGTCTTCCACCGAACAGCCGACCCGATGCATCCCGATATTCACATCAACGAGGCAGCCCAAAGTAACACCTACGGAACTCGCGGCTTCGTTTAATCGGTCAATCTGCGCCGCGCTGTCCGCGACACAAGAAATGCTCGCTCCGGTTTCTTTCGCCAACGCCGCCAATCGGGCAGGACCCCAAGTTGGCACGGGGGAACTGACCAGCAAATCTTTAATCCCAGCCCGGGCATAGGCCTCTGCCTCACCCACTGTTTGGCAGCAAAGCCCAACCGCACCAAGCTCCACCTGAAGCAGTCCCAACGTTGAACATTTGTGCATTTTGCCATGGGCTCTCAGCCGCACAGCCTTCGCATCGCAGTCGGACTGCATCGTCTTGAGATTTTGCAGCAGCGCGGCCTTGTCGATCACAAGAGCAGGCGTTTGGGGCGGGATGAATGCAGCGGTCATGATCATCTGTTTGGCAAGTGCCAGAGGATATCACAAGTCATCGCAGCTGCCTTTCGCTTTACCGTCCCGTTAACCATTTCCTAAGCGCCGTCAGTCCATCCCCGTCCGGTCAAATTCCAACCAAAAGGGAACCGGTGTTGAGATGAAAGCTATGCGCGTCGCCATTCCGTTGATTTTGCTATCGCTTTCGATGCCCGTGTCTGCACTTCCCGTTTCTAATAGTTCTTCTTCCATTCGGCACTGGGAGTGCGTGCCCATCGCTCGGTCCTTGTCCGGCATTCAGATCAGGGGCGACGCCCATACCTGGTGGGGACAAGCCGATGGCAGATATCGCCGGGGGAATGAGCCAAAGCGGGGCGCGGTCTTGGCTTTCAAGCCCTATGGAAACATGGCGCTGGGCCATGTTGCAGCGGTCAGCAAGGTGATTGACGATCGGACAATCCTTGTCACCCACAGCAATTGGTCTCGCATCAATGGTGTTCGCGGTCAGATAGAGCGCGATGTGCGGGTGATTGATGTATCCGATGAAGGCGATTGGTCTCGCGTTCGGGTTTGGTATGCCCCCATTGCCGATCTAGGGACCACCGAGTGGCCCGTGCACGGCTTTATCTACCCCGATGGCAAAGCGCCCATGCTCCTCCCCATGGGTGGAACTGAAGCTGCGGTTAAGGTCGTCCAAGTTGCAGCACCTGCTGTCGGGCCAACAGGCCGACTGGACTATCTTCGAAGGACGCTTTCTAAGTTGAAGAAATAGCGCTGCTAGCTTCTAAAACTGATACCCAACCGAGAAATTAATATGCGGCGATTTGTCGGCAGATGCTTCACGGATGCTATTCAACGGGAAAGCCAGCTGGAAGCTCATATTCGCGTCGCCAATCCCGGAACGAATGCCGCCACCTGCAGAATAAAGCGCAGAGCCGCCGCGATTGTCTCGCAAGTCGTATACGTAGCCACCGTCGACAAAGCCATAGGCTTGCAACCAATCAATGAAGGGGACGGGGTCTTCAAAGGTGCGGCGAAGCTCAAGCGATCCCAAAATGCCGCTGTCGCCCGTTCGCTCAGAGAAATCATAGCCGCGCCCAAAGCTTGGTCCGCCAATCCCGATCGTCTGTGAACTGAGCAGCGGGCGAGAGGCCCATTGCGCGTTCATCGCGGCACGGATGCTGAAGTCGCCGCCCAAATCACGGTTGAAGTTCAGCCAACTATTGAGCCGCGTGAAGCGGCCACTGCCTTCGAGGCGTGACGAAAGCGGATCATTGACCTCAGTCGCGCCAAAGATGCCTAGCCCCTGGGTGATGGATACGCCTGCCGCCATCCTGCCGCCTGCAACGCGCATGTTGCCCCAGGCCGTCGCTGTGAAGGTGACAATATCATCTTTCTGGAGGCCGAACGCGATATAGTCCTGATTAACGGTCAGATAGGCCAGTTCCGCAGACGCGTAGAGGTTTGCTTCATTGGAGCGGATCAGCGGTGCGGTGAGCGAAGCGCTCACATAATTGCTTCGGCCAACTGACTCGAAACCCGGCGCACGTCCGCCTGGCTCAGTGCGACCAGTGCCGGCTGAGAGACTGGCGGTGATGCCAGTATCGCCCAAGCCAAGGCTATAGCTTCCCGACACATAGACTAACTCTTTCGGGTCCAATGGATTGGTGATCACATTCACGCTGACACTGTCATCCGATGCGAGCAGGCCATTGAGATCAAGACTGAGGCGCGCGCGCAAGGGGCCCGTTGAGTTCGTGCCATTATTGTCGAGGCGCACTTCACCCGTTGATCGTTCTTCTCGCGCTCTTACCAGAAGCACGCCGCGATTTCCTTCACGGACATAGCGGGTGCGGGTGATCGAAATGCCGGGAACATCGCCTGCCAGAAGAATCGCGCGTTCGACTTCCGCTTTCTGCGGGGAAGGGCCGACGATTCGATTGAGAATGGATCGAACCCGCCGATTCTCCGTGCCCTCTATCCGGACTTCGTCAATCGTGCCTTCTTCAAGTCGAACCTCAAGAATGCCCATTTCAAGCTCTTGAGGAGGGATCGCGGCGCTTGCAAAGATATAGCCGCGTGATCGCGCAGTGTCCGCAATCGAGCGTGCAAGTTGTTGAAGCTCTGCACGGCTCAGTTGACGACCAACATATTGGTCTGCAACGCTCGCAAAATCCTGATTTTGAAGGGATTTGATACCCACCACACGCACTGCGCCAATTTGGATCATTGCGGCGTCAGGCGCTTCCACGTCACTTGCGTTCGAACCGCCTTCAATCTGCGCGCTGGATGCGCGATTTGGCCGCTGCGCCTTTTCTGCGCCTGCGTCACGCAGTTCTTTTGCCAAAGTTGTGGCGGATTTTTCGGGCTCTTCAGCCGCAACAACAGGCGAAGTTGTTCCGCCAACGATCAGGGCAAGCGCCATCGCCCGCCAAGAAATATGTCGTTTGAGATAGTGCCCCATGCGCTCAGATTTAGAGCCGACTGACTAAAATCTCGTTTACAAGCGGTTTCATTTGGCGGGCGTTGCTTGCCGATGGCCCAAACTGCTTTTAACGCAGCGAAGAGTTTGACCAGATTGGAGATCAGGATGCGCGCGTTTATATTCCCAGGGCAGGGGAGCCAAGCGGTTGGCATGGGCAAGGCCTTGGCAGATGCCAGCGCTGTGGCTCGCGAGCTGTTCCAGGAAGTAGACGATGCGGTTGGTCAGAATCTGTTCCGCCTCATGGTGGAAGGACCATTGGATGAGCTGACCCTGACCGAAAATGCCCAGCCTGCCATTATGGCCAATGCGATTGCGACATTGCGGGTGCTCGAACGCGAAGGGGGCATCAGTCTGGCTGACAAGGCCGACTATGTCGCTGGCCATTCTCTTGGTGAGTATAGCGCTCTTTGCGCTGCTGGAGCCCTTGATGTGCCGACAACGGCTCGATTGTTGAAGTTGCGCGGCCAAGCTATGCAGGCCGCTGTTCCTTCCGGCATCGGCGCTATGGCGGCGTTGCTCGGCGCTGACATCGAGAAGGCGCAAGCCTTGGCAGAAGCTGCAGCTGATGGTGAGGTTTGCACTGTTGCCAACGACAATGATCCGGGCCAAGTCGTCATTTCCGGACACAAAGCGGCGATAGACCGCGCGATCGCACTTACAAAAGATCATGGCATCAAGCGCGGCTTGTTGCTTCCGGTTTCCGCACCTTTTCATTGCCCCTTGATGCAACCTGCCGCCGAGAAAATGGCAGAGGCCCTTGCTGGAGCACCTCTGCAGTCGCCTTTGGTGCCGGTGTTCGCCAACGTAACAGCTTCACCAGTCGCTGACGCTGATCAGATCCGGCAGTTGCTGGTAGAACAAGTCACAGGCCGCGTCCGTTGGCGGGAATCGGTTGGGGCGATGTGGGATGCCGGCGTGACAGACTTTGTCGAGTTCGGGGGCAAAGTCCTCGGCCCCATGGTCAAGCGCATCGTACCCGATGCTGAAGTGGCCAGCTTGGTGTCGATGGATGATATTGAGGCTTTGTTGGCTAAACTCTAGCCTTTGTAAGAACTATAAAAAGGAACATATATGTTCAACTTATCAGGAATGACTGCCCTCGTAACCGGAGCATCGGGTGGGATTGGCTCGGCGGTCGCTCAGGCTTTGGCGGCGCAGGGGGCTCGGCTTGCGGTTTCGGGGAGCAATGCGGACAAGCTCAACGCTTTTCGCGACGCATTGGGCGGCGATCATGTTGCTTTGCCTTGTAACCTCTCTGACGGGGCGGCCGTTGATGCCTTGATCCCCGCGGCAGTCGATGCCTTGGGCGGACATCTCGATATTTTGGTCAATAATGCAGGCGTTACTCGTGATGGCCTTATCATGCGGATGAAGGATGAGGATTGGGCGGACGTAATGCGCATCAATCTTGAAGCCAATTTCCGTCTATGCCGCGCCGCAGCCAAGCCCATGATGAAAGCGCGTTTTGGCCGGATCATTTCCATAACTAGTGTTGTCGGGGCGACGGGAAATCCCGGCCAAGCCAACTACGCGGCGTCCAAAGGTGGTGTCACAGCCATGTCCAAAGCCCTGGCGCAGGAGCTGGCTAGCCGAAACATCACGGTCAATTGCGTTGCCCCCGGTTTTATTGCAACGGCCATGACTGACGACCTACCCGATGCCCAAAAAGAGGCCTTGAATGCTCGCATTCCGCTGGGTCGGATGGGCAGCGGCGAAGATGTTGCTGCCGCTGTCGCTTATCTCGCCAGCAGGGAAGCGGCTTATGTTACGGGCCAAACCATCCATGTGAATGGCGGAATGGCGATGCTGTAAAAAGCCCTGTTAAAGTTGCGCTTTGCCCCTCGCAGTGCATGGGGGGCTTGCCAGCACCGTCGCTGGTGATTAGGGCGAATCTAAATATTGCTCTTATATGAACGAGAAGGACCATCCATGAGCGACACTGCTGACCGCGTTAAGAAAATCGTTGTTGAGCATCTTGGCGTTGAAGCCGAAAAGGTGACAGAAGAAGCGAGCTTCATCGACGATCTGGGCGCAGACAGCCTCGACATTGTTGAGCTGGTCATGGCGTTCGAAGAAGAATTCAAC
>DLOX01000262.1:8007-8254 GCA_002478575.1 Sphingomonadales bacterium UBA7473
CGACAGCAACAAAGGCTGAGCCGTATGCGGGCGCAGGGCTTTGGCCTTGATCGTCCGAAAGGATATGCAAAACGGCTTCCAAGGCTTGCCTGGAGGCCGTTTTCGTTTGAGCTGTGGGAGAGTGTGAAATGCGCCGTGTAGTTGTCACGGGCCTTGGCCTGGTAACCCCGCTGGGCGCGGATGTTGAAACCGCTTGGGCGAACCTCATTGCAGGAAAGTCTGGTGCGGGGCCGATCACACGCTTTGA
>DLOX01000262.1:8314-8574 GCA_002478575.1 Sphingomonadales bacterium UBA7473
TGCGAAGTGAAGCCCAAGGATCATCCTTGGGGATTTGATCCTGACAAGCGCGTTGATCATAAGGTTCAGCGGCAAGTTGATCCCTTCATTATCTATGGCATTGATGCCGCTGGCCAAGCTTTGGAAGATGCCGGACTCACCGAAATGAGCGAAGCAGAGCGACTGCGGGCGGGCTGTTCCATTGGTTCGGGTATTGGGGGTTTGCCGGGGATCGCCAGTGAATCTTTGGTGTTGAATGAAAAGGGCCCCGGACGGGTCAG
>DLOX01000289.1:0-3464 GCA_002478575.1 Sphingomonadales bacterium UBA7473
AGCTTCTACAATGATATGGGCGCCGAAGTCACCGTCGTTGAAATGATGGATCGGATTGTACCGGTTGAGGACGCCGATGTATCCAGCTTCCTTGAAAAAGCCCTGACCAAGCAAGGCATGAAAATCATGACAGGTGCTGGGGTGGAAACCCTGAAAGCCACGGAAAACGGCGTTTCTGCAACGATCAAGGCGAAGGACGGCACTGTCGCAGCGTCGGACTACAGCCATTGCATCGTTGCGGTTGGGATCGTGCCCAATACTGAGAATATTGGCCTAGAGGCGCTTGGCGTCAAAACCACTAAGGGTCATATTGATACGGATCCCATGTGCCGCACCAATGTGCCCGGTATTTGGGCAATCGGCGACGTGACTGCGCCGCCTTGGCTTGCGCATAAAGCGAGCCACGAAGGCGTAATCGCGGCAGAAGCCATTGCAGGCGGCCATCCCCACGCGATGGATCCTAAGAATATCCCCGGTTGCACTTATTGCCATCCGCAGGTCGCAAGCGTTGGCTTGACCGAGGCAAAGGCGAAAGAAGCAGGCTATGATGTGAAGGTCGGCAATTTTCCCTTCATCGGCAACGGCAAAGCCATTGCGCTGGGCGAAGCTGAAGGCTTCATCAAGACGATTTTCGATGGTAAAACTGGAGAGCTTCTTGGTGCCCATATGGTTGGCGCAGAAGTCACTGAACTGATCCAAGGCTATACGGTTGGCAAGACGGCTGAGCTGGTTGAGGCGGACTTCATGGGCACTGTGTTCCCGCATCCGACGCTTAGTGAAATGATGCATGAAAGCGTTTTGAGCGCCTATGGGCGAGCGCTACACTTTTAGTAGGCTGCTTGCCGATGGTTCGTAAAGTGGAATATTTGGTCCTATTTGGTTCCTGATATTCCAGCCGGGGTCAAAGATGGGCTGGATCCTGCTGTTCGGCCAAGCCCCAACGAACCAAAGCTATCTTGATCAAACTTCAGCCGCAGAGTCACGAAGGGGCCTTTGCGGGTGTATCGGCTTTCTTCGAAATCCTTATCTTTGAAGCCAACGACATTATAGCCAATGGTGATATAGCTATTCTTCACCGGAGACATGCTGATGGTTGGGCCACCGGAATAGGCCATGGCCCGCCGTCCTGGATTTTGGCGAACGGTCCCACTCAACCCAATGTCGAAATGTTTGCCAAGGTCAAAGCGCGCATCAAGGCCAAGTACATTGCTCCAGCCTTTGATTTCGTCAGCCTCAATCCGGTCAAAGCTATAGCGACTGCCCCAAAAGACTGAGATTTCGCTGCGACTCAGGAATTCGCCATTGTTTTGCTCTTGCGTCGGCGACCAATTGATCGCGAGGCTGTTGATCACGCGCTGCGATTTGGCATTGCCTTGCACGGTCAAAGGCGCGCCGCCGATGGGGCCAGGTTGACCAAAGACCGCGCCCAGCACGCGATCGGATCGACCTTCCAATTTGTTCAAGAAACTGAAGCGGCTGTTATCCGGACGATGAGCCCAGCTCATCGCGACCGCCGCGGCTTCGGTTGTCGCGCCGCCATTTTGGTTCGCCCGGAAGAAGCTCAAAGATCCACCGAATGCCCGACCATTGCCAATTTGGCGAAGCACGCCAATGTTCAAGCCATAGCGATTGGTCGTTTGTCCGTGGCGATATTCGGCGCGTCCCGTAGCACTCCAATCCTTGCCGCGATAAGATGCACCCGCAGTGATCGCGGTGAAGTCTTCGGTCAGCGACCCGTCGGTGCCAAGGAATCCGCCCGAAGCAACGGGCTGCGCAGGGTTCAACACCCGCGATGCGTCGACGCCGCCGAGTGACTTATTGCCATCGAGGGTGAAATCCAGTGTGACTTTCTTGCTGACCGGCAAGGATTGCGACAGGCCATAAGCCGCGAAGGTGCGCGGACCATAGTCAGCGAAATTCTGGCTGTTGGCCGTCGCCGTCAAGCGGCCACCGCGCCATGGTTTCAAGTCAAAGCCGATCCGCGCGGTGCGGGCATCGATGGATTCACCATCGGCAATTTCATAGCTGCCGGTAAGGCTCAGATCATCGGTGATCGCGTAACGGGCCGACAGCGTATGCCTTGCAGGGAAGTCGATGCTTTCGCTGCTGCCCAAAGGCACTTCGGTCTGTGCGTCCAATTCCAGCTTGTTATTCAGCAGCCGCTTGGTCGCGCCGAGCTGAGCAATGGTTGATTGCGCGGTGCGTCCATCGGACAGGATATCATTGGCAATGGTCAGGCCAGACCGCATGTCGAGGCCCTTTGCGCGATATTCCGCTTGAAGCCGCGCTGCTTGGCGGCGGGCCGTGCTGCCCAAATCATCTTCTTGCCAAGCGCTGGCCAGCACAGACAGCTTCTCCGTCAAGCGCACCCGGCCATCAAAGCCGAATTTGCGCGTGCCATTCTCGCTGCGGTTCAATTGGCCAACGCCAAAACCGCCTTGCTGTTCACGAACATAGGCCAAGGCATCAAATTTCTTGCCATGATGCTCTGCCTCGATCAGCCAGGCCGTCGTTGTGCCTTCGCTGATGTTCGTTGCGCCTGAACCTGCTTTATTGTCGCTGACCGCGACTTCTGCACGGACTTCGGTTTCGGCCGTCGGGCGATATTTCATGTCGACGCCGCCCAAATTGGTTTTGGACTGATCATCCTCATTGTGGATGAAGGTCGAACCAACCGTCAGCGTCTTCTTCTCATTGCTCCAAGCAACGCGACCGCCTGCGTTTAGCACGCGTCGCGCCACGCCATTCACTTCATAATCGACGATGATGAACTGCGGATCGAGCGCCGACGAACGACTAAGTACCGGATCGCGGAAACGCAGCGTGCCGCGGACATAGTCAATGTCATAGTCAATGTGACGGGTCAGCGTGCGGGTCTCGACAATTCGTTCAGACCGCAAGCGATCGCGGATTTCAATCGTCACCCGCTCACTATTGGGCAAGATGTCACGCGCGGCGAGGGCATAAAGGCCGGTCAGGCCATTGCCTTGCAATTCTTCACGACGATGGCGGAAAGGCGTGTCAGCGGCAAAGGCCGTCGCATGGACCTGCTCATTCCGAAACTCGGTCTTCACGCCGTTGAAGGCGCGGACATAGCGGGTCAGCTGCGGATCAGTGATGCCCGTTTCATAGTCACCGAACAACGCATAGAATTGCGGACGTTCGAGCTTGACGTAAAGGCGGCGCACGCTGGCCGCATCGTAACGCCGCTCGCTCTGATCGGCATAGATGGTGTAATAGGCGGTTGGATCAATCACGCCACCAAATTGGGCATCGCCCTTATTCTTGTCGCTGTCATAGGCAAGCGTCATCAGCCATTGGCCTTTGACTCGGCCCTTGGCGTAAAGCGCGATGCGTGCATCTTCGTAAGTGCGAGCGCCATCGGCCCCCAGGCCCTCCATACGGCCCTTCAGCGTGTTGAAGCCTACAGTGCCTGCCGCAAAGCCCACAACCGTCCAGGGACG
>DLOX01000289.1:3496-15003 GCA_002478575.1 Sphingomonadales bacterium UBA7473
GTCCAGGGACGCTTCCCAGGCGTCAGCCAAGCCTCGATACGGACTTTGCGCGCGACTTCGCCGTCTTTGAACGGCAAAGTGATTGCAAGGCTTCCAGAGGCCGTTGTGGGCTCCAATTCGATATAGGCAATGCCTTGATCGCCTTCGACGCGCCAAACGGGCCTTGCACGCTCCAGACCGGCCAAACCGCGCGCTGCCTGCGCATCAGCTTCGACGGCAGGGCGATAGGGGGCATCGACCGCAAAATCGCCGACCACGCCGTGCCGGATGTTATTGCCATCGCGGTCTGTGATGCGCAGCGCAATGACGGGACGGGTCGTGCCGTCTGCCACGAGCAAAGACTTCTCGCGGATAATCTCGGCGCGCATGGCGGCACCAGCGAAGATCACGTTGCGCTTGAGGGTTTGGACAAGCTGACCATCGGCGCCGCGCACCTCGGCTGTGAACTCGGTCACGCGGCCGGGCAACTCCAACGCACGCCAGACGCTGACGGCAACGGTTTCAAGGCCGTTCTTCATCGTTCCATCGAAGGAATAGGCATTGACCGGCTGGCCATTGGCGAAAAGCTTTACGGTCTGCTCGGGCAAATGCTTGATGGCAACGCGCACGGCCTTGGTGCGGGGCGTATGATCCACCTCAGGGAAAAGCCATTTCACTTCAGGCGTTTGATCGGCAAACCATTCCGTTTCTGCGCCGGCCGCAATGGCATCGGTTACAGGCTTGGCGCGGGCAGGGGCAGCAGCATCCGGACGCGCAGCATTCACGCCGTTTTTGCTCCGGAAATCAACACGGAGCAACGATCCACCACGCCCTTCGACAAAGCGAGAGAAAGCACTGCCACCAGAGCGGGCATTGCGCACGCAATCCTCTGGCACTTGGTCGGAAGGCAAGCTCGATGGATCCATTTGGACCACGTGAAGCCCCGGCAAAACACCTTCGAAATGATAGCGCCCTTCAATGTCTGTGACGGCATAGCTGCCATCTTCCAACATCACGCGGACGTTAGGGATGCCTTTTGCGGCCTCTGGCGTGATGGTGCAGCCGCCTTCCGTGACGCGACCGATGATCGTCAAGCGATCGCCGAGGCCGTCCCGCGCAATGCGCACGGTGGCGTCGGCAATGGGGCTGGTGGCACCACGATTGTCGACAGCGCTGGCGCGGTTCATCGACATGCCGGGCGCCGCATCGGGACGAACCTCCAGCAAGTAGGTGATCAAGCCCGATTGCCCGCCCAAAAGCGCAGGCACAGGGATCGACAGCATGGAGCCTCCACCAATCACATCATATGGCACTAAATTGCCGTTATAACGAACCGTATTGACACGTAGACGCATTTCCTTTGGTAGGATATCGGTTACGGTGATGGCACCTGTGCTTCGGATGGGATCGCTGTTTCGAACAGTGATGCGATACTGGATACCGTCACCCGCTTGAGCAACGGGCTGAGACGCAGCTTTGGTTATGATGAGCGCAGCACCTGGTCGATCGACGGGAATGTCAATTCGCACGGGCGCGGGATCATTAAGTACAAAAGGAAGCGAATAGCTTCCAGCTGTGATGGTGAATTTCGGTCCATCTGGTCTGGTTAAATGTGCCAAATCGGATGGTTGGGTTTTCGACGGTGCCGTGTATGGCGCCGGCGGCTCCACAATCAGGCGATATGTGCCCGCGCGCGCGAAGGGGAAGCGATAGTCACCTTCAGGAAAGACATAGCGCGCGCCACTGCTGTCCGTCACGGTTGATCCTGTGACCACGGAAGATGGAAAGGACGAAACGCCATCATCGCCAAAGACTTGCGCGGGCTGCCCTGTCGCAGCGTCAACGAGAGTAACGCGCGCGCCTTGAACGGGCTTTCCATCGCCAGAATCGAACACAATGCCGAAAGGATCGATCAAGATTTCGAGTGGTGCAGCGGCAATCAAGGTGCCGTCTGAGAAGCGAAGTCCAGATAGGTTCAAATTGTCGCCAGGGCGAACCGAAAGTGTGCAGTCGTTTTGGACAGGCGTCGGTGGAATGGCGGCTGTGCGGATCACGCCAACAAATTCGCCTGTGTCAGGGCCTGTTTCCATCAAGCGCAGCGTTTCGCTGTCTCCGCCGGGCGTGGTCAGTGTTACTGTCAAGGTTTCAGCGACCGAAGCGTCCCGATTGTCGAGTTCTGACTCGACTTTTAGCACCAAAGGCTCACCTGCGCGGATCTTGGATGTCGGCGTTACCGTTGCTGGATTTGTCGCAACCCCTGCAAAAGCCCCGCCAATGGAGATTGGTTGCAGGCCTGCTGAAGTTTGGCACATCGTTTGTGGCAGCGGCAAGCTTGAACCGAGTTGCTGACTATCGGTGAATTCAAAGGTTGAAAGGCGGGGCTGCCCGGTTGGTGGCAACGGGCGCACATCAATGTCAACGCGATTGGACCGCTGTCCAGCTTGTCCTGCGCCAGCATCCCAAAGGACGGTCGCGGTGTTGCTGATCGTGGCGATCGGGGCGGTGGCTTGCGGGTCTTGCGTTACTGAAACTGGGGTATTTTGGGCGTGGGTTCCCACAGGCAAAACGGCAAGGAACGCCGCTGCAATGCCGAGCATCTTGGCTCTTATGTGGTTAACGCCTGGTAGCATTCAAGAGTGTCAGCCGCGCCTCACCCCATACTCTGGGCGACGGCGCGGCTGCCTTTTCGGTTAGTTGATGGTCACGCGGAAATAGACGGTTTCAGTTGCACCTGCCGCAACTGTGCCGAGGTTTCCTGTGACTGTTGGCGAGGCAAAAGTGCCTGTTGCCGTCCCGCCGGAGCAAACGGCGCCAGCAACAGTACCGCCTTCAAATACGCCAAATGCCGACACATAGGTGGTTTGTGTAGGCAAGGAGTCAGTGATGACCACGCTGCTTGCCGTTGCACCTGCGGCGGCGTTGGCGACAGTGATGCAATATTCAACCGTGGCGCCAGGGATCATCTTCGGGTTGGTCGTCCCGTTGATGGGGTCCTGAATGACGCGGCTGATCTTGGTCACAGTCAGCACAGGGGCGGCAACGGTATAATCGTCGCGTGCACTGTGGCGGCCATCGGTTGCGGCATCATCGCTGCCTGCCGTGTCAGCCAGCACCGTATCCATGCCAGCAGTGTTGGCACCCGCCGTTGCTGTAACGACAGCGCCTTCTGTGCCAGCTGTACCGCCTTCTTTGGCTTGTGCGGTCAGCGAAACGGCGGCTTTTTGACCGTTCGTTGCGCCTGCAGGGATTGAAGCAACGACGTGAACAACGCGCGCTGCGTCGGCGGCTACTTCGTCCAAATGCGTAACCAGCGTATCGCCAGCATCGAAGACGTTGTCGCCGTCATCGATATAGTATGTGAAAGCGCCAACGTCGAAAGCATCGTTGCCGCCGCCATTTGGAGCGGCCGTGCTGGTCGCAAGGTTTGCAGCAGTCAAACCAAGGTCAAGCGTAGCGTTTGACGTGTTGGTCACAGTGAACGTCGTCGCAGCCTGTGTCTGCCCCGGTGACACAGACGTTGTTGATGTGCCGAGCTGAACAACGGTCAACGTGACTCTGCGGTCAACGGTGATGTTGTTACTTGCGTTGATGGCGGTTTGGGCAACTGTGCCGACTTGATAGTTGACGGTTGCCGTGTTGGTGATGGTGGAACCAGCAGCAGTGCCCGCAGCCATGGCAGGCATTGCCCACATGGATGCGATCACCAGAGCACTGGGACCAGCCAATTTTCTCATCATATTAGTCATTTTTGGTCTCACTTCTACTCACTCAGTGTCTGTGCCTAATTTAGTCCCGCTGGCTCAGTTCGCGGGTTTCTTCAGCGGACGGTTCCGCGAAAAGTGACCTTGCCCGAAGCACCGGCCGGCAAAGGTTGCCGGAAGGCCCAACGGACATGGGTTACGTCATCAGGGCGAGCAGAACGCAGGCGGCGATCGCTGCCTTGCACCTTGAGCTCGCCCAAGCGGCCCCAGCTTTTTCCGCCATCGACGGAGAAAAGCGCGCCTTCGCCAGCAGCCTCGCGAAAGGCCACGGCGTTGGGCATGGGGTTGGTTAGAATGAAGTTGCGGGCGCTTTGGGCACCCTGATTGCGATACTTCACAACGAACACCAGGTTGTCGCCTGGCATCACAACGTCAGGTTGCTTCAAAAGGGTGCTGGCGCGGCCATTGGGCGCGACAACAACTTTTTCCACAAAGACTTCGCTGACCAAGCTTACTTGGTCAGCAGCAAGCGCAGGTGCGGCAAGCAATGCCGCAGCAGCGAAGATTAGCCCCTGTTTCACCATAAACTGCCCCCTGTGCCCCCTCAGTTAATGCGAACGCGGAATGTGACGGTGCGGCTGGTGCCGCCGCTGAGTGCCCCCAAGCGAACAGCAACGGCATTGCTTGAAAATTCACCGGCATCGCTGTCTGCTGCATCGCTCAAGGCGCTGCTTTGAAGCGTGATCGAGCCGGTTTGATAGGTTGTGTTGGCTGGGATCGCGTCACCAATGGTCAAGTTGGTAAGCGTTCCTGTGCCGCTAACGGTTGCAACCAATCGATAAGTGATGATGGCACCTGGAACAGGCTCGGAGCCACCGAAAGGATCAACGACAACGGCGCTTTTGACGAGCGCGACGCTGGCGTTTTGCACAATATAGGCCCCATCATCGACGCCATCGGCGCCAGTGCTACCGACGACTGCATCGCCACCGCCTTGGCCTTGGCCCGCGAAAGAAGTGCCGGGCGCACCCGTTCCTGTGGTTGCAGCAGCTGTTAGATTGACAAGGCCCCGATCAAGATCGGTGCTAGCACCCGGGATGGTCGACAACACAAACACCCGAATTGACGCATCGGGGGTCAAAACGGGGTCGTTCGATCCAGCTGTATAGACTGTGTCGACGCCAGCATCATAGACGCCATTGTTATTCGTATCGAGGACCAATGACGTGGTCGTTGGGTCAAATTGATCACCGCCGAGGCTGGTATTCGCGGTAAGCCGGAAAGCCTCCGAACCATTGCCTGTGTTGGTCACGACAAAGCTTAGGACTCGATTGGTCGATCCTGGAACAACTGTGACGTCGCCGGGGTCGGCTGAAGCGACTGTGACGTCCAAAAGCTCATCGACAAGGATATCAACGGTGTTTGAAGGCGTTGTCTGCTGTGTGCCACCCGGATCATTATATGTCGCGCTCGCGGTGTTGCTGATCGTTGTGCCTGCTGTTGTCCCTGCCGCATAGGCGGCATTTGGCAAGAATACCAAAGCTAACGGAAAAGCGGCCATGCGGTAACGCAAGACAGGTGGCTTCGCGTTGGAAAGGGCCCCGAAAATTGACTTCATTGCAAACACTCACTCGGTTTTTATTTTCACTCACGAGTGTTATGTGTCCGGAATGGTCAAAATCTGGTTAAATTGGGTGACCCAAATAGGGTGCCGAGTAATCAAAAATTAACGGCCTGAGGTATTGGTCGAAATAAGATTCGAGGCCGAAATTCGGCTATTTTGCAAGGATTTCGTATGTGGTTGGCCGAGTCGCAAAGTGGGCGCTTGAATGTAAACTTCAGTCACTTCGATCTAAAGTTTCAGCTCCGCTTGACAGCTTGTGGCTTCCTGCCTAGTTGCACCCCCACATCCAGTGCGCGGGTGTAGCTCAGTTGGTTAGAGTATCGGCCTGTCACGCCGAGGGTCGCGGGTTCGAGTCCCGTCACTCGCGCCATTTCCCCACTTCCATCCAACGCAGAAGTGGTTTCAGCGGTAAGATCCACGCTGTTCCGGCGATGAGATAAAATAGGGATTGGGCCCAGACGGGCCAAGCGATAATCGATTCCGCCAGAGTCACGACAAGAACCGTCCATACCAAGATCAACGCGAGTATCATCAGGATACCAACCGGCTTTCGGAGCGTTGGTTCAGTGTCCATCGTGCTTAAGCTCTTCAACAAAAAGCGGTTTTTCAACAATCCAGTTTCGCTCTGTCAAAATCGCGTGAAGCGGCGCATCCCAAGGGTCTAGCGGGAGCGAAGGCACTTCCTGGCAGCCCCAAGCAAGCCCAACCCGGATCGCATGGGGAAAATCCTCAAACGCCCGATCATAATGGGCTGCCCCTTGGCCCAATCGCGCCATGTTGCGATCAAAGCCTAATAGCGGCGCGAAAATCAGGTCAGGCTTGGCTGGGATTGTCTCGGGCGGCGGTTGGAGAAAGCCAAGCCCGCTCGGCTCCAATCGATCCCCCGGGCGCCAAGGCCTAAAGATTAACCTGTCCTCTTTCCGCGCCGCCACTGGCAAGCAAAGCGACGCACCTTCTGGCAAGCTATGCCAGAGCAATTCATTGATGTCGCATTCAAAAGCGGTCGGGCTGTAGGTTGCGATCACGCGCGCATTCGCGATGAGGCCCAGCAATTCTGATGGCATCCATTCGAGCCGATTATGCTTTCTGGATTGCACAAAGGCCTTGCGCGTGGCCCTGAGCGATTGACGAAGATGAGCTTTGTCGCTCATGTCCATGCTCATGAATATTTGGGGTTGGCGGACCCACCTTGGCCGTTTGCCGGAATATCCACTGACGCCAGGTACGTCAGGTGGGAACCAGATAAGACGGACCACGGTCCGCCCAGGGCCAGCCCCCATGGATTGTGAATCGCCTCAGGGATGTTCGCATAAGCGCGCACCAGGCAGGATCCGCCACCTGCCAATATAGGCCTAACCATTACCATTCTCAAGCTTTGTCGCCAAAGCCTCTAAACGCTCTACAAGAGGCAAGAGCGGGGTGAGGTCTAATCGGAGCGAAGCAGGCGCGGCAGCGTTCGCATGGGCAGCACCGTCCTGGAGCTCATCCGCGAGCAAAATCGCCGTTAGCAGCAATTGCCTTACTTCACTGACATTGCCGACCGAGCGAATGACATCTTCCGCTTTCTGATCCACCTTAGCGGCGAGGCTCAGCAAATGCGCTTCTTCGCCGTCGCGGCACGCAACGGTATAACTATTCCCGCCAATCTTGAAGGAGGCTTGACCCATTAGGCGTCTCCCGATTGTTGGCGAGTAATCACCCCATCAAGCGCGGCGACCGTCTCTCGCACTTCGGCGCGTAACGCGTCGTGACGCGCTTGAAGGTCCGCATCAGCGGCAGGTGATTTGGCGGGCAAAGCCCGTTCGATCCGCTCTACAGCAGCTGAAAGCCTCGCCATGAGGGCGGGAAAGTCTTGGGCGCTCATACCTTTGCCTTAGCGAGCTAATCTGAAAAGGGAAATCAGGGTAAAAGGCTGTAGTGTAAAGGGCTTCCAGAGCCGCCTGCGGTTGACGCCGCGCCTCGTCCGCGACAAAGGAACGGCGCTTGTCTCGACGAGTCGAGTGCCTCTTTTTTGTCCATTCATCGAAGGACCGCCATGACTGCTCAGCCACAAATGCTTGCCAATGCCATCCGGGCGCTGGCGATGGATGCGGTTCAAGCGGCCAATAGCGGCCATCCTGGTATGCCCATGGGTATGGCTGATGTTGCAACGGTGCTTTTTTCCAAATATCTGAAATTTGATCCTTCTCAGCCAAAATGGGCGGATCGGGATCGGTTCGTGCTGTCAGCAGGCCATGGATCCATGTTGGCTTATGCGCTGCTCCACCTGACCGGCTATGCCAAACCAACGATGGATGATATTCGCAATTTCCGGCAGCTCCATAGCCCTTGCGCAGGTCATCCCGAGAATTTTGAGCTGGAAGGCGTCGAAACGACGACGGGTCCATTGGGGCAGGGGCTTGCGTCTGCAGTTGGGATGGCGATTGCGGAGCGGCATTTGAATTCCCAATATGGTGATGATTTGGTCGATCATCGCACCTGGGTGGTTGCTGGCGATGGATGCCTGATGGAAGGCATCAACCATGAAGCCATTGGCTTAGCCGGGCATTTGGGCCTTGGGCGATTGATCGTGTTTTGGGACGATAACCGCATCACTATCGATGGTGCGGTTGATCTATCGTCCAGCGAAGATGTGAAGGCGCGCTATGCTGCGACTGGCTGGCATGTCGAAAGTTGCGATGGCCATGACTTTGTCGACATTGATCGGGCGATCCAAGCCGCAATGGCCGATGGTCGTCCTTCGCTGATCGCATGTAAAACGTTGATCGGAAAGGGCGCACCCAACAAGCAAGGCACGTCTGCGACCCATGGTTCGCCATTGGGCGCCGATGAAGTGGCCGCCGCGCGGGAAGCTATGGGATGGGCATCGCCAGCGTTTGAAATCCCCGCTGACATTGCTGCGGAATGGAAGGAATTTGGTTCGCGAGGGAGCGCGATTCGTGCCGAATGGGATCAGCACCTTTCGACGAATGCTCAAGGCGCTGAGTTCAAGCGCCGCATGGCGGGCGAACTGCCCGCCGACAATGGCATTGCTACTCATCTTGCGAGCTTGATCGAAGCACCGCAAAAGGTTGCGACGCGCAAATCCTCTGAAATGGCACTGGCAGCGCTTACGGCAGCGCTTCCGGAAATGGTCGGGGGCTCAGCAGACCTGACCGGATCGAACCTGACCAAAACCAAATCGACGGTTCCCATGACGCGCGCCGACTATTCGGGTCGCTACATCAACTATGGCATTCGCGAATTTGGCATGGCAGCTGCCATGAACGGCATGGCGCTTCACGGCGGGATCATCCCCTATGGTGGGACTTTCCTTGTGTTTGCTGACTATTGCCGCGCTGCCATTCGCTTGTCGGCCATTCAGCAAGCGCGCGTCATCTACGTCATGACGCATGACAGCATTGGCGTCGGCGAAGATGGTCCGACCCACCAACCGGTCGAGCATGTTGCGTCACTGCGCATCATGCCCAATGTCCGCGTTTTCAGGCCCTGCGATTCGATTGAAACAGCTGAGGCTTGGGCGCTTTCGGTGGCGCATGATCAAGGGCCTTCAGTGCTTGCGCTTACCCGCCAGAACCTGCCGCAGTTGCGAACGGATGCGTCGGAGAACCTAACTGCCAAGGGCGGCTATCGCTTGGTGGCAGCTAAGGCAGCTCGCAAAGTTGTTCTCATCGCAACAGGCTCGGAAGTTGAGCTTGCAACCAAGGTTGCGGACGTGCTCGAAGGGCAGGGGATTGGCGCGGATATCGTCTCCATGCCCTGCTGCGAATTGTTTGATAAGCAGAATGCGGCTTACCGCGCTGACATTCTCCCCGCTGACGCGCTCCTCGTTTCCATTGAAGCAGGCGTCACGTTCGGGTGGCAACGCTATACTGGATTAAATGGCCTCAATATCGGACTAGACAGTTTCGGCGCATCTGCTCCAGCAGATCAATTGTTTAAGCATTTTGGCTTTACGGCAGAGGCCATTGTTCCTCAAATTCTCACCAAGCTTGGGGCCTGATCCCAGACAGACAACAGGAGTATTTCATGACAAAAGTAGCCATCAACGGCTTTGGCCGGATCGGTCGCCTTGTTGCTCGCGCGATCCTAGAGCGCCCTGATTGCGGGCTAGAGCTGGTTGCCATCAATGACCTTGCCGACGCCAAATCCAACGCAATACTGTTCAAGCGCGACAGCGTCCATGGACCTTTCCCTGGTACAGTTGAAGCTGATGGCAATGACATCATCGTCAATGGCAAGCGCATCCATGTGACCGCAGAGCGGGACCCCGCAAACCTGCCACACGCGGCCAATGGCGTGGATATCGCTTTGGAATGCACGGGCTTCTTCACAGACTCTGAAAGCGCAGGCAAGCATCTCGCCGCTGGCGCCAAACGCGTGTTGATCTCGGCTCCTGCCAAGGGTGTGGACCTGACCGTGGTTTACGGCGTGAACCATGACAAGCTGACAGCTGATCATATCATCGTCTCCAACGCCAGCTGCACCACCAACTGCTTGGCCCCTGTTGCCAAGGTGCTGAATGACAGCGTCGGCATTGAACGCGGCCTGATGACCACGGTGCACGCCTATACCAATGATCAGAAGATCCTTGATCAAATCCACCCTGACATGCGCCGCGCCCGTGCCGCTGCTATGTCGATGATCCCAACGACGACCGGTGCTGCGCGCGCCGTGGGTGAAGTATTGCCTGAATTGAAGGGCAAGCTCGATGGTTCGGCGATCCGCGTGCCAACACCCAATGTCAGCTTGGTTGACCTGACCTTCACGCCAAAGCGCGATACGACGAAGGATGAGATCAACGCGATCCTAAAGGCGGCTTCGGAAAGCGATCCGTTGAAGGGCGTCTTGGCCTTCACCGATGAGCCTTTGGTGTCGATCGATTTGAACCATGTCGCAGCGAGCTCAACAGTCGACAGCCTTGAGACGACTGTTCTCGATGGCAAGCTCGTCCGCGTCGTCAGCTGGTATGACAATGAATGGGGCTTCTCCAATCGCATGGTCGATACGGCTGGGGCCATGGGCAAGTTGATCTAAGCCGATGAGCTTCAAAACCCTCGACGATATGGGCGACCTTACGGGCCAGCGCGTGCTGGTCCGTGAGGATTTGAATGTTCCCATTGCCGATGGCGTGGTGACAGATGCAACCCGATTAGAAGCCACAGTCGCCACTTTGTCGGAGCTGTCAGACTGCGGTGCCAAAGTGCTCGTGCTGGCTCATTTCGGGCGGCCGAAAGGGAAGCCCGTCGCCGAGATGTCTTTGGCGCCCATCGTTCCAGCGCTGGCCGCTGTGCTGGGCCGGGATGTTGGTTTTCTTGCCGATTGTCAGGGTGATGAAGTCGCGGCATCCGTCGCGGCGTTGGCACCAGGTTCGATCACTGTCCTCGAAAACACCCGCTTCCATGCTGGTGAAGAGACGAATGATGCTGGCCTGATCGCGGAAATGGCAAAGCTTGGCGACGCTTATGTCAACGACGCCTTTTCCGCTGCTCATCGTGCCCATGCCTCTACAGAGGGCTTGGCGCATGTTCTCCCGGCCTTTGCGGGTCGCGCGATGGAAGCTGAATTGAAGGCGCTGGAAAAGGCCTTGGGAAGTCCTGAGAAGCCCGTCGCGGCTGTGGTGGGTGGAGCCAAGGTCTCAACCAAGCTTGATGTGTTGAAGCATCTTGTGGCGCGGGTTGATCATCTGATCATCGGCGGTGGCATGGCCAACACCTTCCTCGCGGCACGCGGCGTCAATGTCGGCAAGTCTTTGTGCGAGCATGATCTGGCTGCGACTGCCGAAGAAATCCTCGATGCTGCAGACAAAGCGGGTTGCACGGTGCATCTGCCCTATGATGTTGTTGTTGCTAAGGAGTTTGCGCCTAACCCGCCGACGCGGACGGTGAATGTGCATGAAGTCGCGGCTGACGAAATGATCTTGGACGTTGGTCCGGCGGCCGTTGAGGCGCTGTCCGATGTGCTCAAGAACTGCCGCACTTTGGTGTGGAATGGCCCAATGGGCGCGTTTGAAACGCCGCCTTTTGACATGGCAACCGTTGGCCTCGCCCGGATGGCCGCTGCTCTAACCAAGGATGGCTCGTTGGTCTCAGTGGCGGGTGGTGGCGACACTGTCGCGGCCCTCAACCATGCTGGGGTGGCTGATGATTTCACCTTCGTCTCTACCGCTGGCGGGGCCTTCCTTGAATGGATGGAAGGCCGCG
>DLOX01000040.1:0-2601 GCA_002478575.1 Sphingomonadales bacterium UBA7473
CCAAATCTCAGCATCTATAGCGTTCGCCCAAGGCTCGTCTTGATCCTCAACATAGGCGTGGAGATCGATGAGCGTGGCGCGGAGCGCAGCGTTGCCCGCTTCCAATGTGCTGACTCTATAGTTGGCGTCTTGAGAGGCAGCGGCCTGTTCAACCCTGTCCGACAAGTCTCCCAATGGTTGCGCGGTCGCCTTGGCGAACAAGGCCCTGAGCGCCGCATTCTCAGCAATCAACACGTCCGCCGCACGATCGACCTCTTGCGCGAGGATGATTGCCATAGCCGCGACCATCTTTGCATCACCCAGCGCATAATTTTCTTCATGGATGGCGGGAATGATCCGCGTCGCGACGCTATTGACCATGGTCATCAACAAATGATCCATCGAAGGCTTCATGCTTGGCCTCCCAATCGCTTCGCCAGCGTCAGATTGGCAGCAGCCAACGGAAAAATGCCCGAAAAGCCAAGGATCGGGTCATCATTCTTGCCCGAAACGAAGGCCTTGGCGGCGGAGAGCCAAATGCCAATACCTTTGACGGTCGCAAACATTTCCCACCAGGCAAAAGCCTTTGGATCGAACGTAAGACCAGAGTTTGCTTCCCAAAGGGCAATGGCCTCTTCGACCGGAATCAAACCAGCTGCCTTGCCGCTCGCATCTTGCAAGTTCCACATGGGGTCCATCGCCCAAGCCAAATCCTCAAGCGCATCGCCAATATGCGCCATTTCCCAATCAAGAACGGCAATGATCTTGCCCTTCGTATCATGGAGCACATTGCCGTTGCGATAATCGCCATGAACAACGGACAGCTGCTGCGGTGCGGGGCAAGGCGTGCGCTTCAGCCAGCGAATCGCCGCTGCGACGATGGGCTGAGGCTCCATGGCGTCTGCCGCGATAATCGCTTCCCAATGATCCAACTGGGCCTGCGCAACGCTGGCCGGATCGGGCATCCCTGTGACAGCAGCAAGCGGGCTGGTTGCGGCAACAAGCGCAGCAATGCTTCCGAGATGCGAGAAAAATTGCTGGCCAATTGCGGCCTTATGCTCCCCATAGGCTTCAGCATTGAACGCGCTTTCCGCCTGGCCGCCTTCTATCCGCTCCATCACGAAGAAGGGCGATCCGAGGATTGAGGGGTCCTCGCAGAGGCTGATCGCCTTAGGCACTGGCACTGATGACCCATCGAAAGATCGATAGGCTGCAAACTCCAAAGCCCGCTCTGTATCGATCAAACTATCGGCAGGATCCCGCCTCACGATCAAACCAAGCGGCTTGCCATCGGCCATTAGATCAAGGCCATAGGTTTCACGCGATGCCCCGCCGTGAAAGCGACGGACATGGGTAACATGGATATGCTCGGCACTCAGCTCAGGCAGGAGATATCGGGCGAGCCGCTCTATCTCCTCTGGGCTTAGCATCGGCGACTAATAGACTTCGCTAAAGCCATAGGCGCCGTGGCTGGCCCCGATCCGCCCCACATTCAGGCTGAAGATTGCAAGATCGTGCACCTCTCCATTGCGATCCCGGACATGATCGCGGAGCAGCGCTTCACCGCGGAAACCCATTTCTTCGAACATGGAAATGGCACCCTTTTGATCCGGTGTCATGCGCGCGATCAGCTTCTCAGCGCCGCTATCCACAGCCATGGCAAAGCTATGCTGAAGCAGCATTCGGCCAAGGCCAAGGCCGCGCATATCTTCGCTCACCAACAGTCTGATCTCAGCGACATGCGGCGACCAGCCGAGGCGATCGCGCACAATGGCGCTTGTGCCAACCACTTTGGGGCCAAGCCAAGCGATAAGACTGACAATATCACCCTCAACGATCGATTCCGCCCAGGCGCGAATGACCTTGGGATGCTGAATGTCACGTCCCAAGAACAAAAGATCATGAACGGGCAGCGTCTGAGCAAAAGCTTCGACAGCGGCCATATCGCCGACTTGGAAACTGTTGAGAACGACAGGCGTGCCTTTGCAATCTATCGTTTGTGGAAAATCACTCAAAGACTGCGCTCCTGTAACCAAGTATCAAGTTGAGGCCAAAGACGGCGCACCGCATTGGGCCCTGCGACCAAACTCACGTGCCCGCCCTTCAACACAATTTCATTCTTATCTTCTGATCCGATCATCCCAACCAGCGGCGCTGAGGCTTCGGTTGGCACGATATGATCGTGAAGGGCAGCGACATGCAGATATGAAGCTTTGATATTGCCATAGTCAACAGGGCGACCCGCAACATGCATGGTGCCGGTCATCAAGGCATTGTCCCACACCAGCTGTTCCGTCGTCTCCTTAAAGTAACGACCTGCCAGCGGCAGCATATCCGTCGTCCAGCGTTCCATCGTGCGATAGCCTTTGACGAACTCATCATTCCACATATTGTCCCACAGCCGCACTTGCGCGGCGGCCGTGCTTCCCGGCCGCAGATTGTCAAAGGCCGTGAACAGAAATTCTGGCGGACAATTGCCGAAATTCGCAATCAAGCGATCCACATCGAAGAAGCGCTTGTCTGACCATTTTTGGAATTGATCCATCTTGTGGAAATCAACCGGCGTGGTGAAGGTGATGAGATTTTTGAGAACGCCTTCGCCTTCCAGCGACGCCCAAAGCA
>DLOX01000040.1:2653-13242 GCA_002478575.1 Sphingomonadales bacterium UBA7473
TTCCAGCGACGCCCAAAGCAAAGACAAGACACCGCCAAAGCAATAGCCGATGACAGTCAGTTCCTCTTCGCCGGTTTCTTGCAATACCCGCGTTACGGCGCTCGGGAGAAAATCGAGCACATAATCATCCATGCCGAGATTTTTCTCATCGGCGCGGGGCGGCTCCCACTCCAGGATGAAAACATCATAGCCGCGATTGAGCAGAAACTCGACGAAGCTTTGGCCCGGCGCCAGATCGAAAATGAATCCGCGATTGGTCGTCGCCATCACGAGAAGGATGGGCACGCGATAGACTTCATCGACCAATGGCCGATAGTGATGCAGCTGCATCGTCCCGCGCGAAATCAGCGTGTCCTTTGCCGACGGCCCCACAACAGGCGCAGGCGACGTGAAATAGCCCAGCCCCTTGATGCTGCGCTGCATCACCCGCTCAAAATCAGCGCGGGCGGCGTTGAACGGATCGGGGGACGCTTGATCGTTCATGCAGCAGGCGGCGCCGTGCGGGTGCGTTTGGGCTTGGGCGCTTCGGCCTTGGCGGTTTGCGCTTTGCCAGAAAGCAAAGTCTCAATCCGGGCAAGCTGTGCCTCAACATTGCCTAGCCGCGTGCCAAGCGCTTCTATGTCAGCTTTGCTCGGCATGTTCGCAGCTGCAAGCGCTTTGCCCATGCCATCTTTCATAGCGTTTTGAGCCTGGAGCGATGCCGCTGTTCCTTTGTGCATCATCTCAACCGTCTTTTCAGATCCGAGAATCTGAGTGCCGAGCGCATTGGCAGACTTCTCCCATTGGTTCACAGCTTCTCGAAAGAAAGCGAAAGGATCGGCGGTTGGTCCGTTTGACATGGGGGCTTCCTCTCTAGTCTTTTCATCGCTTAGCGCGGCTTTGAAACTGCCTCAAGCCTTGCCACTTTGGGCCAGACCATCCGCAGAAGCAATGTCCTTTGAATGGGCATGAAATTATCGTCGGCAACCATCCATAGTGTCAGGGATTCGCCATCGTCATCAATGGCCAGACCTTCGAAATTCTCGCCCAAAGCCTCTCCATCGAACCGCGCAAGGATGGGGCCTCCAACGATCTTGCCTTCCCTGGGTTCAGGCTTGTCGATGATGCTCAACCGAGAGGAGAATTGGAAGGGAAGTTGAAACCGGCGATTGAGCACCAGCACTCTGCCGTCGGGCAGCTGCGCGGCATCAACAGGTCGATATCCGGTCGGAGGCCGATAGCGCATGCTTGTAACTTTGGCCGCCGGATCCGTTGGATCACGATCGACATAGAGCATGTCCCCCACGGGACCATTTCCTCGAGGCCGTTCTGAAAAGATGAGGAAGGCGCCATTGGCTAGCCTGGTCATCGCTTCTGGGCCGCCGCTCTTTGGCCAGTGGGTCATTTCTGGCAAACTGCGAAAGCGAATGCCGCCTTGTTCGGGGGAAGCAATGCGACACACACCATTGCGATGCTCAAAGCCCAGCCAGAGTGTGCCGGTCTTCGGATCGGTGGTGATTGATTCGATGTCGCGCTCTTCGGCAATTGCCTTAATCCCACAGGCAAGCGGCGGTAGGGTGATCGCGCCTTGCCAGTGTTTCAAAGAGTCACCCTGAGCGACTCTGACCCAAGCCGCCGTGTCAGACAAAAGGCTCAAAAAACCGCCACTCGCCTGCACAGCGGAGAAGCCACCAAAATCTGGGTTTGGAGCTGATAAATCCCACACATGAGTGATCCTGAGCGATAAAGCGGAAGGAATATCGGCATTGCCTTTAGGAAGTGGCAATGGTGCTGCTGTGATCCTGACCGATTGTGGTTTCAGCAACGCATCAGATTTGGTGCCGTCCTCAAACCGGTACACTAGCCCAGCGAGAATCAGCGCAACGATTCCCCATCTGAACTGTGGTTTTTTCCAGACGGAGCTCATGCGAGGCGCTTTGCCCCGCCCGACCGTGAAAAGGAAGGGTCAATTGTAAGGCTAGTAGGCCCGCTATGTTACATTTGTTTTCAACATTTGCCCCATTCTGACGATTTTGTTCAGGAAATTCCCAGCCGAGTTGGACTAGAGGGTGCGCATCACGAGACGGAGATCGCATGCGACGTGATCTTCATGATGTGGTGGAGAATGGGACGATGAACTTCGTTTGGTCAAATGTAGTGGTGCTTTGCGCTTCATTGCAGGCGTCCGGCGGAAGTGTAGCTGCGATGTTTGCAGCTGAACAGCGGTCGGAGAAACCGCGCCCCTAACTCAAGCCAGTTTTTGAACCTCATTTTCCCCCGTGTTGCGTATTCGGGGGAGAGGGGTCGGCGCTTAAAGTTGTCGGCCCCTCGACTTTCGGCCTGCGCGATCATTCGCGTGAGTGGCCAGCCGTTTCCCTCGGGTCGCGTATCGAGGGAGGGGGTCAGGTGGTGCAGCGTATCGCCTGCCTGGCCCCCAACTGATTATTTGATTTTGAGTTCCAGCTCCCCTCGGGTCGCACTTTGGGGTGTGTTGCGCCGCTGATCCTTTTTCTGTCTCTCGGGAAAGGCTGGTGCACACTGGAAGCTGCCGGGATTGCAACGACGGCGGGTTTGGCGAAGGTAGGGGATGACCGTTCGCCAATCCAAAGATCCCACATCTTAAGGGCGACGCTGCATCGTTCAGCGCCAGGATGCCGGGGGTATGGGGGAACGGCAAACAGGCAGCTACAGGCAGTTGTGGGCGCGTGGTTTTGAGGGTCGCCAGACCACGCGCCCAGCCCGAAAAGCGGTTCGGGCTATCCTGTCGCCTTGCCTATTTCATATCTTCGACACTGGCCCAACCGGTCGTGCCAAAATTATCCTTCACTTCAACGAAGAGGCCTTCGCGCTTGCCGGTCGGGGTCAGCGTTGTTCCGGCCCGAAGCGCACGCACCGTTGCTCCCTTCGTTGGCCCTGCATAAAGTTGCGTATCGATTGCGGCTGTCACCAATGAAGGAGCTGCGGGTGCGGTGGGAGCTGCATATTTGGGAACTGCTGACAAAGCTGCGCCTTGCGACACGACCATGTTGTAAGCCTTGATGAAGGCCGTCGCGAGCTGAATGCCATTCTTGGAGCCGGTATATTGGCCAAGACCGCCCGCTGCTGAGCTTGCCCAGCCCCACCCGCCAGCCCCCCCGAAGGTGAAGTTGGTTTTGACCGATTCTGCTGATCCAGATGCGACAGACATTCCCGTCGCCGGAGACAAAACGCGAAGACCCGCATTGACCGTCTTCTTCTTGCCGCCAAGACCGCCCAACGCGCCAAGTGCACCAAAGGCACCGCCGCCCATCCGGCTTAGAGCGCCCGAGCGTGCAAGACCTTGAATGGCGGCTCCTTTGGCTTGCTCGACCGTTTTATCAACTTCCTCTTTTGATCCAGCAACGGCGGTCATCAGAAAGTTTGCAGGCTGGCCCGATGCAACACTGTGCATTGTAAAACAGCCACTCTCAGCGACCACTGCAGCCAATAATTCACGTGGGCTCCCCAAGCCCATTTCGTTCCATGCCTGTGTGTCTCCATCGGTCAGCGCCACTGATCCGAAAGACGTTTCGCATTTGGTAACGGCTGGAAGCTGATCCTTCTCTTTTTCGGCTGCTTGGGCCGTAGTACCCAAAGAAACAGCAAGAATGAGTCCAAATGATAGTGATCCGCGCATGACAATGTCCCCTCATGGTTAGCGTGTGGATCGTTTAGGGATCAGAGAATCGATGATATTGGACGAAATCTACACGGCCACTCTTGCGCAAAGGGCAGGCTCGCCCCACATCAGACGCAACAGTTAACCGCACAGGAGTGCCCGAAGATGCAAACGCAGAACCGCTTTTTCGATGATCTGTCCAAGATCGTGAATGGAGCCGCTGGCACCATCGCAGGCATGGGCCGCGAAGCCGAATCCGCCACACGTGAACGCGCCAAGGAATGGATTGGCGGGCTAGACTTTGTTTCGCGCGATGAATTTGATGCGGTAAAAGCGATGGCAGCTGCGGCGCGCGATGAAGTCGATGCGCTGAAGGCGCGGATTGAGGCTTTGGAAGCGGCGGCTACTCCTGCGCCGAAGCGGGCGACTAAGCCGAAAGCCTGAACTAACTCCGGTCGAGCATCACGTTCATCTGTGCCATGGCGACGGGCTTGGCGGGATCATCCTGCCAAGCAATGGCCTCTATATTGGCAACGCGCCGGCCGAGCCGCTCGATCGTTGCCCGGGCATGGGTTGGCGCTTCAACGGCACCCCGCATGTAAGTCGCTGTGACGTTGACGGGCTTCAATTGCGGACGATCTTCTTCACCAAGCGCGTCTGACAAGGTCATGTAAGCGATGGTTTCCATCAGCCCTGCCAACGCTCCACCATGGACAAAGCCTGGCCGCCCGCGCACATCCTGCGAATAGTCCATCGTCAGCACCAGACGCCCCGCTTCATCACGAGAAGCAGTGAAACCCATGGTTTGCGCATAAGGCGAAAGCATAAGATCGCGGGCCATTAGACGACTGGCCCGCCGGGATTGGTGAAGAAATAAGTGCCAGCAACATGGGCAATCGGTCGATCCGGATCGCCATCATGGGCCGTGCCGCGCACAAAGGCGATGGATTTGGTCACATGGTAACATTCACCATGACCAATAACTGCGTTACCCGGCTTTGCGGGGCGAAGATAATCAATCCGAAGGTCTAGCGTCGCCTGCGGTTCGAACATCTTGCGCTTCAGCCAGATGGACATGCTGGTTACCATATCCATCATCGTAAAGATCGGGCCAGATGCCAAAATTCCGGTTGCCGGATCGCTGACCAGTTCAGCTTTGTAAGGCAGTTCCAGTTCGCACCAGCCATCGCCATGCGCGCGGTACCGGGTTCCAATCAGCCGATTATGGCCATTATTGGCCAGCATCTTGATGAAGGTCACGGGATCAAAGTCAGGTGCAAACTGTGCCATATGCGAAAGCTAGTGCATTTATCAGTGCGGCATTGCAACCCATTCCGCCATGGCACATATCAGCGCGGAAAGAGCGATGACTCGCCGCCAGATAAGGAAAGAGGATTACCCCGATGCATCCCAGCATTCATGCCCAAACCAACCCTGACAAGCCTGCCGTGATCGTTGCGGAAACGGGCGAGACGATCAGCTTTGGGGAGCTCGACAAGACGTCGAACCAAGTTGCGCAATATTTCCGGCACAAGGGGTTGAAGGCTGAAGATGTTGTGGCCTTCATGCTGGACAATGATCCCCGCTATTATTCGCTGACCTGGGGCGCGCAACGATCTGGCCTGCGTTACGTGTGTATTTCGTCGCGCCTGACGCAGGATGAGACGGACTATATCCTTGAAAATTCAGGCGCGAAGCTGCTGGTTGTCTCGGGCAATCTGGCATCCGCAGCGCAAGCCCTGACCACGCAAATTGATCGCTACGCATTGGGTGGCGATGTGCCCGGCTATGGCAATTGGCTCGAAGCTGTGGGCGCTATGCCCACGACGCCGATTGCCGACGAGCGCTGCGGCGTCGATATGCTTTATTCGTCTGGCACGACTGGTCGGCCCAAAGGCGTTCGGGTGCCTTTGCCTGAGAATCCAGACATTGCTCAAACCAATGGCCTGTTGATGCTCGCGATGGGGCTTTATCGCTTCAACGCGAACAGTGTTTATCTGTCGCCAGCGCCCCTTTATCATGCCGCCCCGCTGCGTTGGTCGATGACCATGCACAAGATTGGCGGCACGGTTGTGATCATGAAGAAATTTGATCCTGAGATGGTTCTGAAATCGATGGAGAAATATAAAATCACATGTGGGCAGTTTGTGCCGACCCATTTTGTCCGGATGCTGAAACTGCCGGATGCAGTGCGAAGCGCCTATGATCTGTCATCGCTCGATTGTGCGATCCACGCAGCAGCCCCCTGCCCGATCCCGGTCAAAGAGGCGATGATCAATTGGTGGGGGCCTGTGATCGAGGAATATTATGCAGGCTCCGAAGGCCATGGGATGACCTTTGTCGGCTCCAAAGATTGGTTGGAGCGCAAGGGCACTGTCGGCAAGGCTGTGATCGGTATCCTGCACATCTGCGATGATGACGGCAATGAAGTGCCCCCACGCACCGAAGGCACGGTCTATTTCGAAAGCGAACATGTCTTTGAATATCATGGCGATGCGGAAAAAACGGCGTCGGCCAAGAACAAGCATGGCTGGGCAACGCTGGGGGATGTGGGCTGGAAAGATGAAGAGGGCTATCTCTATCTGACAGATCGCAAAAGCTTCATGATCATCACTGGAGGGGTAAACGTATACCCGCAGGAGATTGAGAACCACTTGGTCACTCACCCCAAGGTGCAGGATGTGGCTGTGATTGGCGGGCCACATGAAGAAATGGGCGAAGAGGTGATCGCCGTCATCCAGCCGGTCAGCATGGACGATGCCGGGGATGCTCTGCGCGATGACCTGATCGCCTTTGCACGGGAGAAGCTCTCTGGCGTGAAGATCCCTCGCCGCATCGATTTCATGGCCGAGCTTCCCCGCCATGACACGGGCAAACTCTATAAACGCCTGCTCCGTGATCAATATTGGGAGAAAGCGAAGACCCTTGCGTAGCGTAGCTTTCGTCGCTTTCTTGGCTGCAAGCAGCGCGGCGATGGCCGCGCCGCCTCCCTTGGCGAGCAACGAAGCGATCTTGGCAGCGGAGCAAGCACCTCTTCACAAATGGGCCGCGGAGAGCGAATGGAACGCCCCGATGGAGCCGTTCACAATCATCGGCAATGTTCATTATGTGGGCACCAAGACCATCAGCGCGTTGCTGATCACGACACCAAAGGGCCATTTCCTGATTGATGGGGTCGTCCCGCAATCCGGGCCTCAGATCGCGGCGAATGTGGCGAAGCTTGGCTACAAGATGACTGACGTCAAATATCTGCTCAACAGCCATGCCCATATGGATCACGCAGGCGGCCTTGCAGGCCTCAAAATGCGCAGTGGCGCCAAGATGGTGGCCAGTGCAGCTGATAAACCCTTCCTCGAGGCGGGGGACATTGGGCATGGTCCGTCTGGTGGCGTTAAGTTTCCGCCGGTTCGTGTGGATCGGATCATTGCCGATGGCGGAACGCTGAGGCTGGGTAAAACCATTTTGAAGGCCCATCTCACGCCTGGTCATTCCCCGGGATGCACGAGCTGGAGCATGACGGCTGCGGGAAAGACAGTCTTCTATCATTGCAGCGCGTCAGTTGCAGGCCAATCGCTCAAGCCCGAAGCCTATCCCGGCATCGTCGCCAATTTCCGCGCGACCTTTGCCAAGACAAAAGCGATGAAGGCTGATGTCTTCCTCGCCAATCATGACATTTTCTTCGATCTCCACGCCAAGCGGGCGCGACAGATCGCTGGCGAGACACAAGCGTTCGTCAATCCAGCAGAGTTGCAAGAATTTAACCGCATCATGGAGGACGCCTTTGAGCAGCGCCTGAAGGCTGAGGAGGCGAAGGCGCCATGATTGTCACGGCACTTGACCATTTCAACATCATCACGCCAGACTTGAATGGCACCGCCGCTTTCTATGCCGATATATTGGGCTTGGAACGGCGGGATGGCCCGCCGCCCTTTGGCGCTGACCAAGTGCAATGGATGTATGACGGGGCCAATCGCGCCATCGTCCATATCAACAGCCTCGATTGCCCCCGCGCTTATGATCGGGACGTCGCACCGGGCCCGATGGGCGCGGTTCATCATATTGCACTTCGATGCGAAGGCTTTGCCGCGATGAAGGACAAGCTTGAAAGTCGCGGGATCGATCATCACCTCAACGAAATCCCCTCCGTGGGGTTGAAACAGATTTTTCTGCACGATCCAAATGACATTGTGCTCGAACTCAACTTTTGGGAAGCTTGACCATGGGACAAGGCCGTTTTGAATTTTTCTATGACCTGTCCAGCCCTTGGACCTATCTGGCGTTCACCAATCTATTCGGCGTGATTGAGCGCACCGGGGAATGCGCTACGTTGCGGCCGGTGCTTGTCGGCGGCGTGTTCAATGCCGTGAACCCATCTGTCTATGCCGCACGAGAACAGACCGACAATCGTAAGCTGAAGCATAGCTGGAAAGTGCTGAAGGATTGGGCCCAGTTGGCAGGTGTCGAGCTTCATTTCCCATCGCAGTGGCACCCGGCGAAAAGCGTCAATGCTATGCGCTTCTGCTGCGCCTTGGCCGATGATATGCCATCGCTCACAGAGTTTAGCCGTGCGGCCTTTGCGAGCTATTTTGTGGGGCAAGAAAATCTGGATGATCCAGATGTGCTGGAACGCGTCGCCATTGAAGCCGGGCTTGACGGGGCTGCGATCCGAGCGCGATCCCAAAGCGATGAGGTGAAGGCACTGCTGCGTGCCAATACTGAGGAACTGATCGAGCGAGGCGGATATGGGTCCCCCACGATCTTTGTTGGCGGCAAAGATATGTATTTTGGCAACGACCAATTGCCGTTGGTCGAAGCCGCCTTATCTCGACGCGCATGAAGCAGTGGTTCGCTCTTTCGGCCTTGCTGTTGCTTTCGGCCTGTGACGTTCACCAAGAGGCGAAAACCCCAATGACGCACCCAGTCTATTATTTCGAGATCCCTGTGATGGATATGGATCGGGCGGTCGGTTTTTACGAGAAGCTTCTAGGCGTGAAGCTCGAGCGCCAAACCGTCGATGGCTATGATATGGCCCTCTTCCCTTTCAAGGAAGGAACCGCCGGAGCCACAGGGGCCTTGGCAAAGGGCGACGTCTATGTGCCGTCCAAAACTGGCCCAATCATTTATTTCCATGTCGATGATGTCAAAGCCACGGTCGATAAGGCTCTCAAAATGGGCAGCAAGCAACTTTACCCGATCAAGGATATAGGCGAAGGCGGGCTTGTGGCAGAAGTCGAAGATAGTGAGGGCAACCGCTTGGCCCTCAACCAACCTAAAGGATGATAGGATGAGTGACCGCGTTTCCATTACCATGCTCGACGGCGGGATTGCCGATGTTCGGATGAACCGGCCCGACAAGATGAACGCGCTGGATCCAACCCAATGGTCCGCGCTGACGGAAGCGGTTGACGAGCTGAAGGCCATGCCAGGCTTGCGCGTCGTTGTCCTATCAGGCGAAGGCCGCGCCTTTTGCGCTGGTCTCGATTTGGGCAGCCTCGGCGGAGACCGCGATCCAACGACGAACAGCGCAGGCGGCAAATTCGCTGAACGCTCACGCGGCGTGGCCAATGATGCGCAATATGGCGCTTGGGGCTGGAGAGAAATTCCTGTGCCCGTGATCGCTGCGGTGCATGGCGTGGCTTTCGGGGCAGGCAGTCAAATCATGGCCGCGGCTGACATTCGCATCATCCATCCTGACACGCGCGTTGCTATCATGGAGATGAAATGGGGCCTGGTTCCTGATGTTGCTGGCATGGCGCTGTGGCGCACCCAAGTCGCAGACGATGTGCTGCGCGAAATGATTTACACCAATCGCGAATTTAGTGGCACCGAGGCCAAAGCTATGGGCTTTGCCACCCATGTGTCGGCCGATCCAATGGCGCACGCGATGGAGCTTGCGAATGTCATCGCAAACAAGAACCCACACGCGATGCGCGGCGCAAAGCGGCTTTGCAACATGCTGCCCAACTCAAGCGATCTGGAAATCCTGCAAGCAGAAAGCGATGAGCAGTTGAAGGTCATCCGCACGCCGAACCAAATGGAGGCGGTGATGGCGGAGATGCAGAAAAGGAAGCCGGTCTTCGCGGATTGAGGGATGGGGGCCTATGCCCCCGTCTTCATCGCTGCCAGCTCGGCCTTGAACGCATCATCCAAAGCCTTCGGCCCCGCCTCATTCACATAGACAATGGTCGTATCGCATGTCGCGATGCAATGGCCATGTTGAAACATGGCTTGTTCGATCACCCAGCTGCTGTTGCCGATCCGGCCAATGCCGCTGGAAACGTCAACATCATCGGGGAACGTGCCTTCGCGCAAATAGCTGATGGCCACGGCAGCGACGAGCCAACGCTCATCAGCGGCTCGCCTGCTTCGCTCATCAAGCGCTCGGTTGAAGCGTACCCGCCCATTTTCAAACAAGGCCGCGAAAGCGACATTGTTGAGATGCCCCAGGATGTCCATATCCTGAAAGCGCGTCTGCGTGACGCTATGGTAGGGGTAGCTGGCGGGGATGAGCCGCCAGCTTTCCGGTTTGGCCATGGATCAGGCGATCAGCGTGGAGCCATACGGATGGCACCATCGAGGCGGACATCTTCGCCGTTGAAATAGCCATTTTCGATCATGGTAAGCGCAAGGCCTGCATATTCTTCGGGCTTGCCCAAACGCTTGGGGAAAGGAACCGATGCGGCCAGCGCATCCTTCACATTTTGCGGAGCGCCCATCATCAATGGCGTTTCGAAAATGCCAGGCAGGATGGTGTTGACGCGAATGCCTTCGCTCATCAAGTCACGCGCGATGGGGAGAGTCATCCCGATTACGCCGGCCTTTGATGCCGAGTAAGCGACTTGGCCCATCTGGCCATCTTCACCCGCGACAGAAGCTGTGTTCACAATCGCACCGCGCTCGCCGTCTTCATTTTGCGGATCAAGCGTCATCATGCCAGCCGCTGACAAGGCGATGCAGCGGAAGGTGCCGACCA
>DLOX01000040.1:13283-13603 GCA_002478575.1 Sphingomonadales bacterium UBA7473
GGATAATGTTTGATGCTGCCATCGGACTTGGAGCGGCTGGCGGTCTTCATCGCAGCGCCTGTGCCTGCGCAGTTGACGAGGATACGCTCTTGGCCGTGAGCGGCGCGTGCCTTTTCAAAGCCAGCGATCACGCTTTCATCAGATGTGACATTCACTTCGCAAAACACGCCGCCAATTTCAGCGGCCATGGCTTCGCCCTTTTCCTTTTGCAGGTCAAAGATAGCGACTTTGACGCCCTTTGCAGCCAAAGCACGGGCGGTGGCGGCGCCAAGGCCAGAGGCTCCGCCGGTGATGACTGCGGATACGGTTGAATCGAGTTT
>DLOX01000255.1:0-6738 GCA_002478575.1 Sphingomonadales bacterium UBA7473
CGCATTTCCTCGGCCATGGCATCACGCAACGCTTCGCGCACAGTGATCTTCACCACATCACCTGCCGGTGTTTCGAAGGAAGCTGCAACGGGGGCCGTCACGACAGCGGCTGGAGCAGGTGGTGGAGGCGGCGCCACAACCGCCGCTGCGGCTTTAGTTTGCGCAGGCGCAGCGGCCTCTTCACCATCACCAACTATCGTTGCGATGACGGTGCCAACCTTCACATTCTCACTGCCCTCGGCGATGGTGATCTCAGCAATCACACCTTCATCAACCGCTTCAAATTCCATCGTTGCTTTGTCGGTTTCAATCTCAGCGATGATGTCACCGGCCTTCACTTCATCGCCTGCTTTGACGAGCCATTTGGCAAGCGTGCCTTCTTCCATTGTGGGGGAAAGGGCTGGCATTTTGATTTCGATAGCCATTAGTAGGTCTCCACCAGCACGTCAGTATAAAGCTCTGATGGATCAGGCTCTGGCGATGTTTCTGCAAAGTCCGCAGAGGCGTTCACGATGCGCTTAATGTCCTTATCTATCTCTTTGATCGCGTCTTCGGATATCCCAGCGTCGATCATATCCTTCTTCAGACCATCAATGGGATCGGACTTTTCCTTCACATCCTGCACTTCTTCGCGAGACCGATATTTGGCCGGATCAGACATCGAGTGGCCACGATAACGGTACGTCTTCACCTCCATCAGGATCGGACCTTGCCCGCTGCGCACATATTCAAGCGCGGCTTCGGTCGCTCCGCGCATTTCGAGCACATCCATCCCATTCACTTGCATGCCAGGGATGCGGAAGGCTTCACCGCGCCGGAAGAACTCGGTCTCTGAACTCCCCCGCGCAACAGCGGTGCCCATGGCATAGCCATTATTTTCAATTACGAAGATGATTGGCAGCTTCCAAAGCGCTGCCATATTGAAGCTTTCATAGACTTGGCCTTGGTTCGATGCGCCATCTCCAAAATAAGACACAGCAACCCCGCCATCGCCCGAATATTTATGCTTGAACGCAAGGCCCGCGCCGAGCGAAACCTGCGCGCCCACAATCCCGTGCCCGCCGAAGAATTTATGTTCGACCGAGAACATGTGCATCGATCCGCCCTTACCGCGCGAGATACCGGCAGCGCGTCCGGTCAGCTCTGCCATAATGACATTGGGATCAATGCCATAAGCAAGCATATGACCATGATCGCGGTAGCCGGTGATCACGCTATCCTTTTCCGCATCAAGCGCAGATTGCAGCCCAACCGCCACGGCCTCTTGGCCGATGTAGAGATGGCAAAAGCCGCCAATCAGGCCCAACCCATAAAGCTGCCCCGCCTTTTCCTCAAAGCGACGAATGAGGAGCATATCGCGATAGAAGCGCAGCATCTCATCCGTGGTCGCTGGATAAGGCTTAATGTTGGACAGCGCCTCTTCGCTTTTGTCGACAGCCGCACGTGATGGAGTCTTGGCCATGATTGGTCCCCTGATCGCTTAAAAGGTGACGCCTTGGCCGATGCTTTGGACGAAGCCCGCAGCATGACGAAGCGGCAATTGACGTTACGGTTATGGTTATAGGTGCGAACCGCTAGTCGAGAGGAATAATGACCTCGTCAGGCTGCGCAAGCCCCAAATCGCGACGAACCAATTCATCGACCATATCTGGATTGGCATTGCGCGGGTGAAGCAAGGCAACACGGTTAGCCAATTGCGCTTTCTCTTCCTTGAGCAAAGCCAGCTCCTGCCGCTTTTCATCCAATCGCCGGCTATAGTCACCCCAAGCGAGCACCCCGTTATTTCCAAACAGAGCGTAGCTTGCGAAGACGCCAATGATGGCAATCGCAAGCGCTCGTCCGGCAACGGAACGCAGCAGATTGAAAAGTTGGGCAGTCGCTTTCACGGAAGTCCTTGAATCACAGGTGATTCGCTGGGTCAATGCCCAATTCGCGAATCAGCGAAAAATAGATCGCCCGGGATAATGCGCGACACTTCCCAGCTCTTCTTCAATCCGGATGAGCTGATTATATTTCGCCAACCGGTCTGACCGCGCCAAGCTTCCGGTTTTTATCTGACCACAATTGGTGGCGACGGCCAAATCCGCGATGGTCGAATCTTCCGTCTCGCCCGAGCGATGCGACATGACTGAAGTGTAGCGCGCACGATGCGCCATATTCACAGCCGCAAGCGTTTCGGTCAGCGTGCCAATCTGATTGACCTTGATCAAAATCGAATTGGCCAAGCCTTCCTTGATGCCATCGGCCAAGCGCACAGGATTGGTTACGAACAGGTCATCGCCAACCAGCTGGCACTTGTCACCAATCAAGTCAGTCAGCATTTTCCAGCCGTCGCGATCATCTTCTCCCATACCATCTTCGATGGATTTGATCGGATAGCGCGCGGCCAGATCAGCCAGGTAGGCGGCCTTTTCCGCCGACGACAGCACACGGCCTTCGCCTTCCAGATGATAGGCGCCATCTTTGAAATATTCAGTCGCCGCGCAATCGAGCGCAAGGACGACATCATCGCCAGGCTTGTAGCCAGCCGCTTCGATGGACGACATGATGAAGTCCAAAGCATCGGCAGGCGATGCCAAGTTCGGCGCGAAACCGCCTTCATCGCCGACCGCTGTAGCCAGGCCCTTGTCGTGCAGCTTTTTCTTCAGCGTATGGAAAATCTCAGATCCCATGCGGACAGCCTCGAACAAGCTGTCGGCCCCCACCGGCATGATCATGAACTCTTGGAAGTCGATGGGGTTGTCCGCGTGCGCGCCGCCATTGATGATGTTCATCATGGGCACTGGCAGCACATTGGCCGACACACCACCAACATAGCGGTAAAGCGGAAGGCCGCGTGAGTCCGCAGCGGCCTTGGCTACCGCAAGACTAACGCCCAGCATCGCGTTCGCGCCAAGCCGCGCCTTATTCTCCGTGCCGTCCAATTCGATCAGCATCGCATCAAGCTCAGCCTGATCTTCGGCATCAAAGCCAAGAAGGGCATCGACAATCTCGCCATTCACGCCAGCGACTGCATCGGCCACGCCTTTGCCAAGCCATTTGCTCTTGTCGCCGTCGCGCTTCTCTACGGCTTCATAGGCGCCGGTCGAGGCACCCGATGGAACGGCCGCACGGCCAAAACTTCCATCTTCAAGCATGACATCCACTTCCACTGTGGGGTTGCCGCGGCTATCAATTATTTGGCGGGCATGGATATCGAGGATGGCCGTCATTATATAATTCTCCAGACTGATAGCAGATGGTGGCTCAGGCCCTTATCGGTGATCAGCCTGGCATGCAATTGGCGGGTGCCCGCCCTTTGGTGAAAAGGAAGAGAAAGACGATGGCGACTGCAAAAACTCCCGCTGATGCGGCCAAGCCTGCGCCCAAAAGAGCGCCAGCCAAAAAGCCTGCGGCCAAACCAGCTGCGAAGCCTGCAGCGGCGAAAGCGGCCAAACCTGCGCCAGCGGCTCCTTCCCCCAGCCTTACGGACCAAGCCAAAGATGCGCTCAATCAAGCCCAAGCCAAGGCGCGCAAAGCCGCTGACACTGGAAAAGCGACTGCCGCTTGCGCAATGACGGATATGGCCGCGATGGTCGAAGATGTCGCAAAGACCATCGATGATCGCATTGGTGTGCAATATGGAGATTATGCTCGCAAAGCGGCAAGCGCCGTTTCTGGCGTTGCCGAAGGCCTTCAATCGAAAGAAGTCGAGCAGCTGATGGATGATGCGCGCGAATTTGTGCGCAAGCGCCCAGCAGTTGCGATTGGAGCGGCGGCGGCTGTGGGCTTCCTCCTCACCCGCCTCATCAAAGCCGATGACAGCGACGAGGCCTGATGCCAGACGCGGCTGACCCCCTTGATGATGCCCAAGAAAAGCCAAGCATATCGCAATTGGCGCGACAGCTGGTCGATGATGGGCGAAGCTTTGCAGAAGCTGAGGTCGCCTATCTGAAGGCGCAAGCCGGTGAACGCGCAAGTTACGCGGTTCCCGGCTTAGCCATGATTGGCGGAGCAGTTGCGCTGGCTTTGGGGTCTCTGGTCGCGGCTGTGATTGGACTCATGTTTCTGCTGGCCGATTGGATTGGCCTTGGCTGGTCTTTGCCAATCACGCTGATCATCTTCGGGCTGATATGTTATGGCCTCATCCGTGTTGGAACGGCGCGCGTCAAAGACAGTCTCAAACCTAGGGAAGAGAGATAATGGATCCGCTCGATAAAAGCCGCGAGAGACGCGATCTCGCCAAGGCGCAAATGCTGGATGGCGTGCAAGGCCTGAAGAGCCGCGTGGCGCCCTCTGCCTTGAAGGCGGCGGCGCTTGGCCTCGCCAAGAACCGCGCCAGCACCATCGTCAAAGTAGCAACGAAAAACCCCAAGCTCGCGATTGCAGGCGGCGCAATTGCCGCACTTTATTATTTGCGCAAACCCCTCTCAAAGGCGTTTCGTCGTCTGACCAAGGAGAAATAGACATGGCTGACTCACTAAAAGACAAAGCAACGTCGGCCTATGCCGATGCCAAAGCCAAGGCGACTGACGCCGCCCAAGCCGCAAAAGTGAAGGCCGAAGAGGCTGCTGCTGCGACCAAAGCCAGTGCTGTGAAGGCTGCTGAAGTGACGCGCGCCACGGCCAAGAAGGCAGCTGCGACAACCAAAGAAAATGCTCAAAAGGCAGCGGTGAAGACAAGCGAGACAATCGACAAAAGCCCTCTCGGCGCGGTGGTCGGTGGCCTTGCCATTGGCGCCATCGTCGCCGCCTTGCTGCCCCGCACGAAGCGTGAGGATCAATTGGTGGGTAAAGTCGGCAAGACCGTTCGCACAACCGCTTCGAAAGCTGCAAAAAATGCAACCGCAACAGCCAAAGAGCAACTTGACGCATTGGGCGTGAATGCCGATGCGGCCAAGGCGCAGTTGCGCGATCTGGCCAGCAAGATTGGCGAAGCGGCCAGCTCCGCTGGATCAGCCGCTGCCGAAGTTGTGAAACCGAAAAAATAAGTAAGGACTCCTCCCCATGAGTAATCTCCACCTCGTCTTCGGCGGTCGCGTCAAAGACCCCATGACGCTTGATTTCAGCGATCTTAAATCGATCGATATTGTCGGCATGTTCCCTGACTATAAAAGTGCTGAAAAGGCCTGGCGCGCTGCGGCGCAGCGGACCGTTGACGATGCCGAGATGAAATATGTGGTTGTTCATATGCACCGCCTGTTGCAGCCTGAAATGATCAGCCGCTAACCCCGGGCATGGCGGATTTTGGCGATTGGATTGGGCGAAGTGAGACGCGGCAAGACCTGCTGACTGAGGGCTTGATCGACCGCTTTCGGGCTACGCTCAATCTCGGTCACCATGGTACTCAGACACCCCTAGGCCTTCATTGGTGTCTGTGCTTGCCCGATACGCCAACGGATCAGTTAGGGACAGATGGCCACCCGGAGCGGATCGCCAGCGATGACAGCTTCATGCCGCCAATCCCCTTGCCGCGGCGCATGTGGGCATCAAGCGCGGTCGATTTCCTTGGCCCCTTGGTGGCGGGTGCGCCCCTCGTCCGCGTCTCCACGATCAAATCGATCAAGGAAAAGCAGGGCGGAACAGGCCAACTTTTCTTCGTTGATGTAGAGCATGAAACCCATTGTGATGGGACGCTGTTTGTTCGGGAAACACAGAGCATTGTCTACCGCGAGGCCTCGACTGCAGCGCCCAACGCGCCAGCTGTAGCTACTCGTTTAGACCTTGCCGCTTGGAATCATGTCGAAACCATCACACCAACGGAAGCCCTGCTTTTCCGCTATTCAGCGCTGACCTTCAACGCCCATCGCATCCATTATGACTTGCCCTATGCGACCAGCGAAGAGGGCTATGCGGGCCTAGTGGTCCATGGGCCGTTGACCGCGACTTTGCTGCTGAACCTCGCAGGTAAAGTAACAGGCGCGCCCATCGCGTCTTTCAGCTTTAGAGGCCAAGCCCCGGCGATCTGCGGGGAAGCCCTGCACCTTGCGGCCTCCGGCGAAGGTGAAATGATCAAGCTTGCCGCGCTGGCCGATGATGGCCGCACCATCATGTCAGCAACGGCAAGCTTTTAACACTTTGCCGTCATTCCGGGCTTGACCCGGAATCCATGCCTCAACGTCCGACGCAAGCTGGATATATCCAGCACTTCACCGATGGTGAGGCATGGGTCCCGGATCAGGTCCGGGACGACATAGACGCGATCCCCCTATGGCCGGATCAAATATTTCTCGCCCGTGCGCTTGGCATTATAAGCCTCCATCACGTCAGGCTTGATCGCGTCGGCCAGGGAGATTTCATGGCTATAATGGCTCTTGAAGGTCGTCGTCAGTTCATCCACCACACGCTTGCGCATACGGCCAACAATCTCGGGCCCTGCCTTGCCCATGAAGGGCGTCAGCAGCCAGCCACCCAAGCCCCAGGTCAGGCCGAAGCTGCGGTTCAAAATCGTTGGCCCCAAATCAAGAGCGCCATAGATATAGACTTGCTTCATCTGGTCTGATCCATAGCGGCTGTAACTTGTCATGCGCTTGACCGCGGCTGCTTCCATACAGGCCAAAATCTGGCCTGAAATCTTGCCGCCGCCAATTGGATCAAAGCCCAGAAACGCGCCAGTTTCAACAATGGCTGCGGTAAGATCAGGCATGAAGCTTTCGCTGCTGCTATCGAGGACAATCTCAGCGCCAATGCCCTTCAACAAATCAACTTGTGCTTGGCTGCGGACGATGTTGATCAAAGGAATGCCATCGGCCTTGCAGAT
>DLOX01000255.1:6790-13390 GCA_002478575.1 Sphingomonadales bacterium UBA7473
GGAATGCCATCGGCCTTGCAGATTTTCACAAGCATTTGGCCAAGGTTAGATGCGGCCGCCGCATGGATGATTCCGCTATAACCTTCCATCTTCATCGTCTCAGTAAAGCCAAGCGAAGTCAGCGGGTTAACAAAGCAAGACGCGCCATCTTTGGGGTCCGTGCCATCGGGCAGAAGCATGCACATCGCGGCTGGCAAGGTGCGATATTCGGCATAGATGGAACCGCCAATCAGGGCGACGGTCTTGCCGATCAAGGCCTGCGCTTCAGGAGAGGCTCCCGCAGCCACCACGGTGCCGCAGCCTTCATTGCCGATGGGAAGTGCTTCATCCATGCGGCCTGCCATGGCCCGCATTCCTGGAGGAGGCACATCCATGGTAAGGCAAGGCTGGCCATCGCGCTCCCCTGCCCGCACCGTTGAAGGGTCGGCGCCGCCAATCATCAAGCCAAGGTCAGACGGATTGATTGGCGTCGCTTGCACCTTGACCACAACCTCATGATCTTTGGGCGCTGCCATCGGCAAAGCGGCAAGATAGAGATCAAGCGTGCCATCCGATTTCGCTTCGGTCAGCATCGTCAAATTGGTTGCGGGCAAGTCGGTCATTTTTGGCTCTCCAGTTGGGGATGTTATGTGAGAACCGCCTTCACCGCCCTTTCGGAAAACGCAAGGCAAATGTCAGGTCAAGGCTATCATTGGCAGGCACTTCGCCTTTCCAAACCCAGCCACCGCGCCCGCGCTTCAATCCCTTGGGCGCGCTGGAAGTCACATAGGGGAAGACCAGTTCAGCCGTCACTGGATGGGGCTTGGCATTGCTGAGCTTGATCTTCGTGTTCAGCTGTCCTGCCTTGGCCGGCATATCGGTGCGAGTGGCACGAACATCGGGGCTATTGCCCACAGTCATATCGATATCTTCATCAATCGCCTTGTCCGAAAAATCATCCTCGCCCGCCAACTGCTGCGTGCCCATTGCCATTTCAAAGAAAGCGACACGACCCGCCGGGAGGGGCAAACCAAGGCCTTTCTCCTTGCTATTCTTCGCCCTCAGCATGATTGGTATTTCGCTGGGCGCCTCATTCAAGCGATTGATATCAATGCGGTAAATCAAGTCTGCCTTCACATTGGGCTGATTGATCATCGCCACTTGCTTCTGGCCTTTGGCGGCGACCGTCACTCGCTCTGGCACGCGGTAAAGTTTTAGATCGCCGAGGTCCTCTTGCACAGCTTCCATTTCGACCTTGGCCATCGCGGCGTCTTGCATCACCGCCTCTCGGCGCATGCCAGTAACCACTATAGGCGCCATTGCCATCATCCCCGGCGGCGGCGGTGGAGGGGGAGGTGCTAAATTGTAAAGTGCGAAGCTTGGATGAGTGCTGGTCACATCCATCGGCCAACAATTGAGCACCAACGATGGCGGAGCAGGCGGCGGCGGGCGGCGATTCTCTTCCTTATTGGGTTGTCCAGCCACCACTTGAAGCCGGGCATCGGGAAAGCCTTGGCTCCCCGCATTGTTAACCGTCAGCCAAGCGAATAGCGCCAGTTCCGAAGTCGTCGAGGATTTCTGAGCGACATAGTTGGCGGACCAGTCAAAGCCCTCGGCGAGATAAGACAGCTGAATAGTGATGGTCGTCGGGGCCGTTGCTTCGGCCAATACCGAAAGCGTTGGCTTGGCAGACAGCCCTTCTGGCACACCATCAAACAGCATCCGTTCCGGCAAGCCCGAACAACCAAGCGCCTCGACGCCTTCTTTGGTGGTCAAGACCACGCCACCATAGGGTCCGGCCTGAATAATCGCATCTTGCTCTTTGAGCTTGCCCGTTGCCCGATCTGTCCGCCGGACCGTGACGCTGCGCTTCAGGAAAGCATCGACCAATCCAGCAGGCGACAGCAAACGCGCATCCCGGTTCTTCTCTCGCACTCCTTTCGGGAAGCCGGTGACAATCGCAGTCTCCGGCAGCAAGCCCTCGGCAACGCCTTCAAAGCGGATGGTCGATGTGCCGGCTGGCAAAGTGATTGTTCGCGTCTCGGTGATGAACGCATAGCCGCCCGGCCACCCCATCGAGGCATTACCCGATTCCCGGTTGGGATCGCGGTAGATGGTTACAGACACATCCGAGGCTGAAGGCGACGTAATCACCTCGGCCTGCACCGGTGTCGCGAACAGGATCAAACCGATCAGAAAAGGAAGGCGGCGCATGCCCCTGCCCTCAATAACGCGAATCGAAAGTCGCTGTCACCTCGGTCGTGCCATTGGCCGCGACCGGCACTTTCCATTCGATCCGATCAGCTGAGACCCGCTCACCCACGATGCTTTGTGCCTCGATCCGAACATCGCCCCACAGCCCTGATTGCGCGAGATCAACGGTGATCGGCTTGGCCTGAGCGTTTGTGACAATATATTTCATCTTGGTCCGCCACCGCCGACTGCTGAGCCGCGTGCGCTCTTCAACTATGCTCTTCACCTTCACATCAAAGGCCTGCCCCGTGGTGATCGACATGGATGACCCCATTGGTGTGTGGCCCACGCGGCTTTCGCCAATGAACTGAGGATCGCCGCGAAGGTCACGCATATAAACGCGGATCGTGCCAGCGGGGAGCTGATCACCCAAACCGCCATTGCGCGACGTCGAGAATTTCAAGACCGAAGAAGCACTACGCGGATCTTCATTACTACCAAGCCAGCCATTCACAAATTCATAGGCTTTGCGCGCGGGCGATCCATTGACGTCCATAAAGCTCACTTGCTTTTGTTGGGCATTGGCAATGGTCGTCCGTTCGGCGAGCGGATAGAGATAATAATCGCCCAGTCGCTCGCGATCATTGCTTTCGGTTCCGGCTTCATCAATCGTGGCATCACCCATCGATTGCATCGCTCTGAAGCGATTATTGCCACCGCCCACGTTACCCGCAACGAGCAGCGTCCGCGCATTGGTGAAGGTCGTGCCCGTATTGTTGGACAAGGTGATCCAGCCCTGCACATCAATCGTACCGGCCTTTTCATCAAACAAGGTCACATAATCCGCATTCCAGCCAAAGCCGGGCGTGAGATAAGACAGCCGAGCCGGTGTCGCGCCTGCCTTGCTCGATTGCAGCGTGATCGAAAGGGTTGGCCGGGCGCGCAAATTCTCAGGCACCTTGTCAAACACTACGCGCACGGGAAGGCCATCATCGCGCAGCACTTCAATCCGGTTGCCGATTTGGAGAACAATTCCGCCATTGGCCGCCAAAACCTTTGCTTGCTCGCGCGTCTCGCTGCCGGTCGCAGGGTTGGTCCGCACGATGGTGATGGTTTGGCCCACGGCCTTTTCCATCAGCTTGTCTGGCGAGAGAAGATCATAATCGAAATTCTGTTCGACGATGGAAAATCCGGTGCCTGACAGGGTAACCGTTTCGGGACGAATTTGCGCAGAAACATCCGGAAACTCTTGCCGAGAACGCCCCTGCGGCAAGTTCAAGGTCCGGCTGTCTTGAACCAGCGCTTGGCCGTTGTTGTAGATGGTAACAGCAACATCGCCCTGAGCGCCAGATTGAGCAATTGCAGCGGTAGCAGCACCGGCCAAAGCAAGTGACAAACAGAAACGCATCATCGGCAAACCCTCCATTCTTCTCAAGGTTAAGACTGCCTCATTAACGCAGCATTGCGAAGCCCCTAAATGTGGGGATTAGAACTCGAGCTGGAAGCGAGCTGCGAAAAGGTCCGTTCCATATTTACGCTGATCAATCGGGAGAACCGAAAGGGGCTTGATTTGCGCCGCCAACGGCCCGCCGCGCACCTCGACACGCGCATAATTCAGCATGATCCGAATATAGTCGATGGGATACCAGTTAAGCGCCAGCAAATAACCGGTCTGCGTTCCGCCCCGGCCGAGACGAGTGTTGAGTGCCGCTAGACTTGTCGTACCGGTAGTAAAGTTGTTGGTCAGCCCGTTTTTGAGTCTGTCCGAATCAAGATCAAGATAGTCCACGCGAGCCGCAATCTGAAACGCGCCTGTTCCGCCCGCCCTGCCCAGCGGCTTCAGAACCTTTGTCCGGCCCCAAATGCCTTCTCTGTAACCGCGGGTCTCTCCGGTCAGGAAATAGCCAACCTCTCCGTAGACGCCGAAGAATGTGGGATCATCAGTTGGGACCACTGCACTGTTTCCGCCCGCAAATATATCGAGGCCAGTCGCCAAATCCCCGGCACTATAGCTGCGCGTCTTAGTCCATTGGGCTTCGCCGCCGAAATAGAGGCTGTCGAAGATGCCCGCCAACTCAAAACCAAAAACATCATCGCTTTTCGCCGCAAATTGGCCCGTATCAACGAATCGCACATCGGTGAGCTGCGTAAAGGGCCGAGCGCGATATCGCGCCAATTGATTGGCGGAAGGCGCGTTGTTGGATGTAGTAACGGTGCCACCATCGTTGGATTGGAACTCACGATGCTGCCAGCTTGCGCCGAAGTGGAGCTGACCGCCAAAAGCCTGAGGCGCAAAAACGCCCCGCACAGCGCTGATCCAGCCATCATTATTGAACGATCCATCGATCGAATGACCGGCAAATAGTCCGCCCTCTAAGCGAAACTCTTTGCCTTGATAAGCGACCGCAGCGCCAAGGCGGCGACTGTTCAAAAAGGCATCATTAAACTGTGTGCGTTCGGTGAATGTGTTATTGTTGGAGCTGCTAATTTGCTCCAGCCCATCCAGCGTTTCAAAGTTGCCCAACCGCACAGAAATGGGGGAATCTTTTTCAGACCAACTGACAAATGCATCGCCAAAATTGACTGCATTATTCGCAAAGTCGGCCTCAATTTTATAGCCAAAGCCGCCGGGCATGGTCCCTTCTGCACCCAACCGAAGACGGCGAGCACGAACATTGAAGCCCAAGTTTCGATTGGCACCATAGGCCCCCGGAACACCAACGGATCCGGCGTCAAAATGAATCCGCCCGCGAGGCTTAAAGCTCCAACCGCTTGCTTTGTCTTCTAGTTGGGGAGCGCCCTTCCAGCTAGGGATGACGCCGGCCGGAGGAGAGACAGCAATTTTTGGCGCAGGTTCAGCAGCAGCCTTGGCGCGCTCGGCTTTCAAGGCATCAATCTCTGCGCGCATCGCGGCAATCTGAGCGCGCAACTCTGCAGCCTCAGCGCTGGTTATGGGTGTCTGCTCGGTTTGAGAATAAGCCGGGGACCCAACGGCAATCGCCATTGCAACCCCAGCAAACAGACCAGCACGCACAACTTCTAGCATAGACGACTCACCCTAAATTCAATTTAGCGTTCGCCCCCTAACAAGTTTTATGACAAATTTGTTACAAATATTGGACTTCAAAACTCACACTGTAACATTGTCGTCAGCCTGTGGCTTTTAGGCCGCTTCTTGACCGCTTTCTTCAACCACTTCGGCCCGCTTAGGCCGTCCGCGGCGACGTGGTACTGGCGTTTCTTCTGGCTCAATCTCAATCGCCATTACTGAAGCATCGCTGGCAAAAGCAGGCGGGAGGATCGAGGCGTCCAACATGGCCGGCGCTTCGTCTTCTTCGCGCTGCTCCTGCTCAACAGGACGACGCTGATTGCGCTCACGGCGTGAGCCAGAGTCCCGATTTCCATCACGGCCATCGCGACGACGATTGTCGCGCCCTTCGCGGGGTTCGCGATTCTCTCGGTGGTTGCGCGGCTGCTCTTCGCGCGCGCGGGGCTCATCGTCATTCGCATTATCGCCATCATAGCCGTCTGCGGACTGTTCTTCGCCGTCTTGGCCTTCGCCATCTTCCTGCCAATCGTCACGCTGGCGGCGCTGCTCTTCAAAGCGCGCTTTGCTTTCAGCGACGATCCGGAAATAATGATCGGCGAACTGAAGATAATATTCAGTCATCACGCGGTCGCCCTGCGTTTGTGCATCGCGGGCCATATTCTTATATTTTTCAAGCAGCTGCGGCGCATTGCCACGAGCGCGGTTATCGATCCGGCTGCTATTTTCGTTGCGACCGCCATTACCCTGCGGACCACGGCCACGACCGCGACGGCGGCCCTGCTGCTGCTGACGATTATTCATCAAGTGAAACTGTCCTTTAAAAGCACCAAAAATCCATCAGTGTGTTTGGATATCGCCCCAATTTCGCGACGAAACGCCCCATGCGCTTGTCGCGTCCCGCCAGACCGTATGCCCCATTTAAATTGCATCGATGGAGGGGATTAGCGGGAAGCTTCGGCTTGACGAGCAAGGCTGCTTCCGGCCTCTCTGCAATCGGGATAGCAGTTTAATCCTCAATGCCAAGTAAAAAATCTGTTCAATATCTGACAATCAAGCAGCGATCCCGGCCAGCAAGGTCTCGCCTGACTTGAACTTTCAACCCTTGAGCGGAGAACATGGCCGACACACTTTCGGCCTGTTGGTGCCCGATTTCGATCAGCGCCACCCCGTCTCGTGCGAGGAGCCGTGCGATTTGTGGCGCGAGCAACCGGTAATCATCGAGACCGTCGGGTCCGGCAAAAAGCGCCTGATGCGGCTCATGGTCGACGACTTGCGGATCGAGCGAGGCATCGGATTCAATATAAGGTGGATTGCAGAGAATCAGATCGAAGGGGCCTTCGACACCCTCCGCCCAATTGCCGGATTTGAAGGTCACTCGC
>DLOX01000202.1:0-1195 GCA_002478575.1 Sphingomonadales bacterium UBA7473
AGGCATGGATTCCGGGTCAAGCCCGGAATGACAATAGAGGGTTTGAAGCCAGTCTTTTCCCCTCGCCGATTTCCGAAATCGACTAGCCATCCCTGCGTCCCTTTGCCACACAGACACCCAATGACGATGCTGCAGATGATTGATCTACTGGCGCGGGGCGGGGCGCTTTCGTTGCTGGCGCTTTGGAGCGTGCTGCTGTTCCGGGAAGCGCGACATCACCGAACTGCGAGGCATGCGCTGGCGATGAACTTCGGCATTGCCTGCTATATCATCGTCACCGGACGGTGGTATCGTGAACCTAATCTGCTTGGCCTCTTCCTTGCTATTGGCGCTGGGTCAACCGCTGGCCTCTTCTGGCTCTTTGCCCGCAGCTGGTTCAATGAAGGGGAGAGGATCAAGTTTTGGCATTATGCTTTGGTCGTTTTGTTCGCGATCAACATCGTGGTTCTGCAATTGACTTTTGGCACCGATTCGCGGCTTATTCCGATCAGCGTCCGCATCTTCCGCCTCGGCATGTTTGCCTTTGCGGGGGCGGCGCTTTGGGAGGCTTGGCGGGGCCGAGAAGATGATCTGATCGAAACCCGGCGTCGTTTCCGCCTGATCCTGATCGGCGTTGTCGGCGCGTTCATGATCTATGTGAACATGGTCGAGATTGGCGTGCGGCAAGGATGGTTGGCCCCTGCCGCTGAATCGATGCTGGGAATGGGGATTCTCATTCTCCTTCTGGGCTTTTGTTCGGTCATGCTTGGGCACCGCAATCTCGACCTTTTCGGCCCTCCTACGCGATCAAGCGATGCACCCACTGACCACATCGTCGATGAACAGCTGCGGGATCGCCTTCTCGCCCATATGAAGCGGGAAATGCCGCATCGTGACGAGACCCTCACCATTGCAGGTCTTGCCGCGCAATTGGGCGAACAGGAATATCGCTTGCGTCGTTTGATCAATGGCCAGCTCGGGCATCGCAATTTCTCTGCTTTTTTGAATGGATATCGATTGGCGGAGGTGAAAGCGGCCTTGTCTGACCCTTCGCAAAAGGACGTTCCAATCCTCACCATTGCGCTGGATGCAGGTTTTGGGTCGTTGGGACCATTTAATCGGGCTTTTCGGGAGGCCGAAGGGATGACGCCGACGGAGTTTCGGGGGCGGGTTGGTTGATTCCGAAATCAACCAGCCATTTCCGAAAACCGGCGGG
>DLOX01000202.1:1228-7859 GCA_002478575.1 Sphingomonadales bacterium UBA7473
CGGCGGGCCGCTGCTAATGAAACGCGCCAAAACCCGGTCATCGTCCACCAACATGGAGCAGGCGCAATGACCTTTGATTCGTTTCTTACCATCGTTCAGGAAAGAGCATGGTTTTCCTTCACCTATGATCTGGGCCGCTATTTGATCGGCGCGAGCCTGATCGCGGCTCTTGTCTGGGCTTTGAAGCGGACGCCAATCAAGGCGCGGACTATCCAGAACCGATCAGCCAAGGCGAAGGATATCGCTCGCGAAGTCTTATCCTCGATCCGCAGTGTCGCGGTTTATGCTGTGGTGAGTATGTTCGTGATTGCGGGCTTTGAAGTTGGATATTTCAAAGGCATGCCGAGCCAAGGCCTGCTGATCGATCTGGCCTATCTGGCCGCGATCCTGCTTGCCCATGATGCCTATTTTTATTGGACGCACCGGGCGATGCATCATCCCAAGCTGTTCGGGCACTTCCACAGCCATCATCACAAGACGATCACGCCTACGCCTTGGACGGCCTATAGTTTTGATGTTGGCGAAGCCTTAGTGATGGTTGCTTTCATGCCTTTGTGGTTGAGTTTTGTTGTGACCCCTAATGGTGTGCTTTTCGCTTTCCTTGCGATCATGATCCTGCGCAATTGCATGGGCCATGCCGGATTTGAACTTCATCCCCGCTGGTGGCTGGCCAATCCACTGACGCGCTGGATTAGCACCACTACCCATCATGACCTCCATCATTGCGGCAGCTTTGGCCACAACTACGGCTTCTACTTCACTTTCTGGGATAAGCTGATGGGCACCGAACATCCCCGCTATGCTGAGCGCTTCACCGAAGTGACGAGCCGTCCACTCGAAGGATGGGGGGCAGAGCCGCCAACTCAACCGAGTCGGGCTAGTGTTGCAGTGTCTAACCAATCAGCGTGACGATGTCAATAGTAAAGTGCCTTATTGGGATATTTAGTGGAACATAATGGGATTTGCGATGTGGTCATTCCGGACGTGATCCGGAATCCATGCCTCAACGATCGTGACAAACTTGATCCATCGGGACTTGATTGAACAGTGAGGCATAGATTCCGGATCAAGTCCGGAATGACGAAGCGGCTCCTACCCCAAACCCAACATCTTCTTCTCGCGCCCAATCCACGTCGCAAAGCTGGGTCGACCATGGACGCCCGACAAATAGGCCGTGAGCTTCGGATAAGCCGCAGCATCCGGCACCACCCCGCAATGCGCGGCATTCACAAAGGGGCTGGCAACCGCAATATCGGCAAAGGAAAAGGCATCGCCGACCAGATAGCCGCTTTCGGGGATCACGCCTTCCAGATAGGCAAAGAGCGGCTGAACCTCAGCTTCGCCAGCAGCAGCAGCGTCTTCATCCCCCGGGCGACCGAGGAATTTCGGAGACACAACGCGGTTGAAGAAAATCTTGCCCGCCGCCGCTGTGAAAATCGTGTCAGCAAACTCATCATACCAAGTAGCCCGAGCGCGGTCTTTGGCGTCCGAAGGGATCAACGCACCGTCTGGGTTTTTGGCCTCAAGATAAGCAATGATGGCGGAGGAATCCGAAATGCTGAAATCCCCATCGGTCATCGCCGGCATTTTCTTGAAGGGGCTTGCTGCGACAAAATCAGGATTGGGATCGCCAATGCCCACCGGCACAAGTTGCACGTCCAAGCCGCGTTCAGCCGCATAAACCAAGACTTTGCGGACATAGGGGGAAACGGGCGCGCCATATAGGATCATGGGAACTTCCTCTCTTTGATGATGAGGCAAACTGACCCAGTCCGTTTTATAATGCAACTGGTTTTGTTGCATTGACCCTTAAGGAATTAATGCCACAAAGACTAAGGCGGAGGGGTCGCGCATGTTTATATTGTGGTTGTTGACAATTTTGGGCGGAGCCATTGCCTTTGCCTCGCTCCGCAAACAACTGACACAGAATGAAGACCTGATCGATCGGCTGATGCGCCGCATGGATCGTTTGGAACGCGAAGGCGGAGTGGCGCCGTCCACTGCGGCGCCTGCTCCAGAAATGCAAAGCCCTGCAGCTCGTGTTGCTGCGATGGCCAGCCGCTTGCCCGTGGCGCGGGTTGTAGCGGAGCCACCGCCGGTTGAAGAAGCTCCGGAAGAACCCACTCCTGTTGTCGAGCCCGCTCCGATCATGGATGCGACGCCCGACGTTGAGCCCATAGTCCCCATCGAACCAACTCCGGCGATAGAAACGCCTCCAGTCGTTGAGCCAGAACCAGTTGCAGAGCCGGTCCCTGTCATTGAGGCGCCAACGCCGCCTTCGCGGGTTGCGCGGATCGTTTCTGCGCCCACACCGTCCGCGCCAGCGAAGAATAAGCCCTTAGAAGCAGAAGGCGCATCGTCCGAACCAGCCGCCGTGCCCTCCTCTCCATGGCAGCCCAAGTCTGATCCTGATCCCGCTTCTCAACCCCCTCGAGAACCTCCGCCAGTCCGTGAGAAGATCACGCTTGAAGCCCTCATCGGCGGAAAGCTCCCCATCTGGGTCGGCAGCATTGCGCTTATCTTGTCGGCCTTTTTCCTCGTCCGCTATTCCATTGAACAAGGCTTGCTTGGCCCCGGCGTCAGGTCAGTTTTGGCGGGGATCTTTGGCATTGGCTTGATCGTCGCCAGTGAAGCCGCGAAGCGCATCCCGCGCTTTGCCGACGATCCCCGCGTCGGGCAGGCACTGTCCGGCGCTGGCATCGCCAGCCTTTATGGGACGCTTTACATGGCGGGCCAGCTTTATGGCTTGATCAGCCCAACCGTTGCCTTCGTGTTAATGGCTGCGGTTACGGGCGGGGCCTTGTTCCTCTCGCTGCGCCACGGCCCGCCAACCGCGATCCTTGGCCTTGTTGGCGGCTTTACAGCGCCCTTCTTGGCCGCGCCCTCAGGCAATCTTGTGCCCTTGTTGGTCTATCTAGGCCTTCTCATCGCTGGACTTTTTGCAGTTGCGATTCAGCGCGGCTGGATGTGGCTGGCGCTTGCGGCGACTGGCGGGGGTGCTGCTTGGACCTTCGGCATTCTCGCTGCAGATTTGGCAGGCATCGGCCCAAGCCTTGGTCTGTTCATTGTCGTCTTGGCCTTGGCCGCGACCATGCTTTTCCCCCGTGCCGGAGCCAATGATCCACGCATCCGAATCCTGCCCATGGTGGTTGGATTTGTGCAGTTGGCTCTCTTTGCGCCCGCGATCCAGTTTGATGTGACGGGCTGGGCGCTTTATGGCTTGCTCTCAGTGGCAAGCCTTTACCTTGGCTGGCGCGACCCGAAGCTGATGCCTGCGACGCTGGCAGCCCTTGGCTTGGTCCTCATTCTGCTATTTGCGGCATTCGAACAAGGCAAGCCCTTGGCCCTTTGGGTGGCATTGGCTTCGGCTCTGCTGTTCTCTGTTCCGGGTCACATCTTCGCGCGTAAGAATGACGTGACGGACAAATATTGGACAAGTCTCGCGCTTGGTGGCGTAGCCGGCCCGCTTTTGGTTCTCTGGATCAGCCAAGGCTCGTCCTTGCTCTCTGCAAATTTCCTTGGCTTCTTGTTCGTTGCAGCGGCTGCGTTGAGCTTCTCGCTCAGTTGGCGGGCAAAGGGCGAAGGGCAATTGGCTTCAAAGCCTGATTGGGCTTTGTTCGGAGGGGCCATGGTCGCGGGGATCATGGCCTTCATTGCCAGTGTTTTGCTCACCCCGGATCTTTGGGTTGCCGCCGCTGGCTTTGCCATCATGCTGGGCGTTGCGGCTTGGGCAAGGCGCGTTCAGGATTCGAGCCTCTTTGTTGCTAGCATTCCCTTTGGGGCCGTCGCCGGGATTTTCTGGACACTTTCCTATGTCGCACGGCCCTATGTGAATGATGCGATCTTCATCGATGGCGGAATTCCGCCCTTTGAAGATTTGGCAGCGCTTTTGTTGGTGCCGATGGCGCTGTTTGCGGCAACCGCTTGGTGTCACCGTGGCCGGTTAAGCGACGAGCCGCTGCGTTGGATTGGCCTCGCCTTCGCGGCTGCCGTGCCTTTGGCCTTGGTGCCTGCGGTTTGGCATGCCGCCGCGATGACGGCCTGCACAACGGCTCTTGCACTTTGGGCAAAGCAAAGCAGCGATCCGTTCCGTTTCCGCTCAAGCCTTGCTTTGGTCACGCCTGCGGCTCTGTTCTGGTTGAACCAGATGGTTCTCAATCCGTCCATGCCGCTTGCCATAGTCGGGGATGAGCCCATGCCATCAGGATTATATTTGATGGCCTTATTCGCTGTACCTGCCCTTCTTCTTGCAGTGGCAAGTTGGCTCCACAAAGGGCAGATCAGTCGAGAAGCGCTCCGCTGGTCGGTTCTTGGATTGGCATTGGGGCTGGCTTTGGCCATTGTCCTTCCACTCTGGCATGCTTTGACCTGCTTTGCGGCCGCTGCGGGATTGGCGGCTTGGTATCGCAAGAGCAGTGACGCCTATTTCGAACGCGCCTCGATTGCTTCGCTCGGCGCCGGCCTGTTTTACTGGATGTTTGAGCTTGGGCGCCACAGCGAAGTGGCTCTCTCGATCTTCGGGGATGGTGCAATGCCAGACGTGCGCGTCTTGGTGGCGCTTCTTGCCGCTCCTGCAGTCGCGACCGCAGCAATGGCATGGGGCCTTCAGGGCCGCGCGTTTGACACTCCCACCCGCTGGTTCGGGCTTGGGCTGGTCACAGCCCTTGTTCTGTCGATTATGCCCTTTGATTGGCACGGCCCTGCCCTAGCAGTAATGGCAGGCGCGGCTGCCTTTGGCGCGGCTCGGCTTCCGCTTCCCCGTTACGGCGTCGAAGCCTTGATTATGGGTGCTGCAGTATGGACGCTCTTGCGCCTTCTGCCCTTCGCCAAGATCATGATTGACGCATTGACCGGCGTGCCGACCCACTATGGTGAAATTGATCCGATTGATCAGGTGATCATTGCCTGTGGTTTGCCTGCTCTCCTTTTCGGCTTGATCTGGTGGAAGATGCGAGACCATTTCCATGTGGCGGTGCAGCGCGGCTTGCTTGGCCTTGCCGGTGCGGCAGGGATCGCAACCCTCTACGCCCTCATCAAGCAACCCTTGGCCATTGCAACGGAAGAACAATTTGTGGCCTGGGGCTTTATTGAAAGGGCGATCATCACTCAATCCTTGGCCGCGATTGGTCTTTTAATGCTGTGGCGCGGCGGAGAGAAGCTGCGGACCGCCAGCTCCATTCTCTTGGCGCTCTCGGCTGCTCGATTGATTGGCTTTGATCTGTTGATGTTCAATCCGGTGCTCATCGATCAAAATGTGTGGAGCCTGCCCATCGCCAATGCAGCGACGATCCATTTTGGCTTGGCGTCAGCGGCTGCTTGGTGGATGGGCTTGCAAAGCTCAGCATCAAGATCGGGAAAAATGGTTCTGCGCTTTTCGGGCTTGGGGCTAGTCGCTCTGACGGTTGCGCTGACGGTTCGGCAAGCCTTCCAGGGCGCGATATTGACCGCACTTGAAGTGCCCAATGCTGAGAATTACGGTTACTCGATAGCCTTCCTCATTCTCTCGCTCCTTTGGCTGTGGCGCGGCATTGCCGGTGGCGAGCGCTGGCTGCGGATGACGGGCCTTGGTCTTCTTACGCTTGTCACGCTGAAAGTCTTCTTGATCGATGCAGCCGCATTGGAAGGCTTGCTCCGTGTCTTGTCCTTCATGGGGCTTGGCGGGGCCTTGATTGGGATTGGCTGGGTTTATACGAAGGTCCTGGCCAAAGAGGCTGATGACGCAAAGGACGAGCAACCCGCATGACCGCTGATCTCTGCATTTTGGTTCCCGAGGCGGGCTACAAAGAACATTGGCACACCGCCCGCGATGAATATCAGGCCTTGTTTGGCGGCAGAGTGGATTTCCGGAGCTGGACGGATGCCGGCGACCTAAGCGGCTATCGCCTGGTCATGCCGCTCATCGCCTGGGGCTATCCCAAAAAGCCAGCCCATTGGTTCGCGCAGCTTGACGCATGGGAAGCGGCTGGCCTGCCCTTTGCCAATCCCATCTCAGTGCTGCGATGGAATACGGACAAGGATTATCTGCTCGATTTGCAAGAGGCGGGGCTGGCCGTTGTGCCAACGATGGAATCCCATTGCTTGACGGCCGATGATCTCGCGGCGGCGCGGGCGCAGTTCGGCAATGATGATCTGGTGATCAAGCCCTCCATCTCGGCAGGAGCCGACGGCACCTATCGGCTTGGGCTGAATGACCCCATTCCCTTTGACGTGCTTGAACGGGAAATGCTGATCCAGCCCATGATGCCTTCGATTGCAAGCGAAGGGGAGTTTAGCCTCTTCTATTTCGGCGGTACCCTCAGCCACACGATCCTGAAAACGCCCGCCAGTGGCGATTTCCGGGTGCAGGAACAATTTGGCGGCCGCGAAGTGACGGTGGACGCCCCTGCTGGTGCGCAGGCTTTGGCCAAGGACGTGCTGGCAACCGCTCCAGCGGCCCCGCTTTATGCCCGGGTTGATATGGTGCGGGATGGCGGCGATCAATTCCGCCTGATGGAGCTGGAGGTGATCGAACCGTCGCTGTTTTTGAGCTTTGCGGGGGATGGTGGTGCGGCCTTTGCCAAGGCGGTGGATGATTGGTTGGGGCGTTAATCTCAACCCCTGTCATTCCGGACTTGATCCGGAATCCATGCCT
>DLOX01000116.1:0-578 GCA_002478575.1 Sphingomonadales bacterium UBA7473
CCGAAATCGCGGAAATCGATGCCCAGCTTATAAGTGGCATGGGTGGCGCGCATGAAATCCGCTTCATCGATGCCAAGGCTTTCAACGAAGCTGCGCAAATGCGGCAAGGTCGCTTCGCCAACGCCGACAATCCCAATGTCATCTGACTCGATCAGCGTGACGTCGACTTGCCCGCAGAGCATGACCGAAAGGCCAGTCGCAGCCATCCATCCAGCGGTGCCGCCGCCCAGAACGATGACGCGCATTGGTGGGCGATCTTCGCTGTTCATTGTTCATTGTTTCACTCTTGCAAGAGGGCCGAGCTTTTTCAAACCCGGCCACTCTCTTATGACGCAAACTGAGGGCAAACTAGCCCTCCATATCCTCGAGCTCTTTGCCCGCCGTTTCCTTGATGAAGGCTTTGACGAGGAAGAAGCTGATCACAGCGCACACGCCGTAAAAGCTGTAGCTGACGGCAAGGCCCCAGCTCACCAACATGATTGGGAAAGCTTGTGTGATTGCAAAGTTGGCGCTCCATTGAGCCAAGCCGCAAACAGCAAGCGCTGAACCGCGCACTTGGTTCGGGAACATTTCGCCCA
>DLOX01000116.1:632-839 GCA_002478575.1 Sphingomonadales bacterium UBA7473
CCCACATGACCGGGCCCCAGCTGGCATTAAAGAACATCACATAAAGATTGGCCGCGATCAGAGCGATCACGCCTGCGCTGTCTGAAAGCTGGAGCTTGCCCGCCGCATCCAATGTTCCGCTGTTAAAAGCATAGGCCATGGCAAAGAGCGTTATCGCCATACCAAGAGAGCCAACGAGCAAGAGCGGCTTGCGCCCAATCCTGTCGA
>DLOX01000116.1:886-6331 GCA_002478575.1 Sphingomonadales bacterium UBA7473
AATCCTGTCGATAAACCCCGCCGTAAAGAAGCAGATAAGGATCGAAACAACCCCAGACACAATGTTGATTTGCAGGGACTGGTCTTCGGTAAAGCCTGCCGATTGCCACAGCGTCGCTCCATAGTAGAAGATCACGTTGATACCGACGAGCTGCTGGAACACGGCCAGCAACAGGCCTGCCCAAACGATGGGGCGGAAGATGGTGCCAGAAGCCAAAACATCGCTGAGACGCGGGCGGTGATCCTGATTGAAGCTGGCTCGGATTTCAGACATTTTCTGATCAGCAGAAGCTGCTCCGGACAAACGGCTCAGGACCGCCTTTGCTTCTTCATCACGGCCCTTTGAAACCAGATAGCGTGGGCTTTCTGGGATGAACATCAGTGCGATCAGGAAGATGGCAGCGGGCACTGCCTGCATCCAATACATCCAGCGCCAAGCCTCATAACCGCCCCAGAACAGCTCTGTGGATTTGCCAGCGCTGTGGGCCAAGGCATAGTTGACGAGGAACGCTGCGGTCAGGCCCGTGATGATCATGATCTGTTGCATGGTCGTCATGCGGCCGCGGATATTGGCTGGTGCCACTTCCGAGATATAGGCAGGCGATAGCACTGAGGCAGCACCAACCGCCATGCCACCCATGATACGAGCCATCACAAAAGTTACCTGATTATGGGAAAAGCCTTGAATGATTGCGCCAATAAGGAACATGATGGCAGCCATCATCATCACATTGCGGCGTCCAAAAGCATCGGCGAGCCAACCGGCCAAGAAGGACCCAGCCATGCAGCCAAGCAACAACGAGCCAACCGTAAATCCAAGCCCAGCCTCACTCAAGCCAAAGGCTGATTTCAATCCATCCTGCGTGCCGTTCACAGCGCCGCTGTCATATCCGAACAATAAGCCACCAATGGTCGCCACAGCGACAATGGCGGCAACAAATGGCAGATTCGTCTGCTGCCCCGCTCGTTCCGTCATTGAAATTTTCTCCCTCCCCAATCCAATAAAAGCGCCACAATATGTCATCTTTGCATTTATGGTAGCGCTAACGTAGCTACCCTGTTATCGATCCTCTGGCAATTGGGAATCTTCGACAGTCTGTGTATCTAGGAATCGACATTGGGACCTCGGGCGTCAAGGCGATCTTGATGGATTGGTCAGGCGCTGTGGTAGAAACGGCGCATGCGGCACTTGCCGTTTCGCGTCCGCATCCGCTTTGGTCCGAACAGGATCCTGCAGATTGGTGGGCCGCCACCAATAGCGCCGTGACCAAACTTGATTTGAAACGTCGCTCTGCCGTGAAAGCGATTGGCCTTTCCGGCCAAATGCACGGCGCGACCTTGCTGGGTGCTGATGACCAAGCGCTTCGCCCGGCTATCCTCTGGAATGATGGCCGCAGCGCTGCGCAATGTGCATCGCTGGAAGCTGCGATCCCAGATCTCGGCCAGATCACAGGCAACCGCGCCATGCCCGGTTTCACTGCGCCTAAGCTGCAATGGGTGCGGGAGAATGAGCCGGAGATATTCGCGCAAGTCAAAACTGTTTTGCTGCCCAAAGATTATGTCCGGCTGCAGATGACTGGCGAACTGGCGTCTGACATGTCGGACAGCGCGGGTACGCTTTGGATGGATGTTAGCGCGCGAGATTGGTCAGATAGTATGTTGGCCGCAACTGGGCTTGATCGTTCGCATATGCCCAAGCTTTTCGAAGGCAGCGCGATCACTGGACAATTGCGAGATGAGCTCGCTGAAGCTTGGGGCATAGGCCGCGTGCCTGTGGTCGCAGGCGGCGGCGACAATGCCGCCGGCGCTGTTGGTGTGGGTGTTGTTCGCCCAGGCGACGCTTTCCTGTCGCTTGGTACGTCTGGCGTGCTGTTTCTTGCTAATGGCTGCTGTACGCCCAATCCAGCGGCTGGGGTTCACAGTTTCTGCCATGCTTTGCCAGATCGCTGGCATCAAATGTCCGTTATCCTCAGTGCAGCCAGCTGTGTGGATTGGGCGGTCAAGCTCTGCGGTATGAAAGACGCCGCGGAAATGTTCGCCGCAGTCGAGGCGCGCAATGCGCCTGCAGCGAGCGAGATATTTCTCCCTTATCTCTCTGGTGAGCGTACACCGCACAATGATCCCTTCGCTAAAGGCGTCTTGTTCGGCCTAACCCATGAAAGCGATGCTGCAGCGATTGGCCAAGCCGTCTTGGAAGGCGTCGCCATTGCCTTCCGCGATGGAATGGACGCGTTGACTGATAGCGGTGCCCATATCGACGCCATCACCGTAATCGGCGGCGGCGCACGGTCTCACTATTGGGGTTCGATCCTTGCGTCGGCGCTCGGCCGCCCTTTGGTCTATCGCGATGGCGGAGAGGTGGGTCCGGCCTATGGCGCGGCGCGGCTGGCGCAGCTTGCCGAGACTGGCGCTTCAATCGACGAGATTTGCACCGCCCCTGCGATCAACCATATCTCAGAAACAGATGACCGGCTGAGCGAATATTTTTCGGCACGGATGCCCAAATTCCGTGCTCTTTATCAAAATCTAAAAAATACATTTCAGGAGAGTTAATCCATGTCCCGCAGCTATTTTGCCGATATCGAGCCGATCAAGTTCGAGGGCCTCGAATCCACCAACCCACTTGCCTTTCGCTATTATGACAAGAGCCGGGTCGTCATGGGCAAGACGATGGAAGAGCATTTGCGCATGGCGGTTTGCTATTGGCATACATTCTGCTGGGACGGCTTTGACGTCTTTGGTGGCGGCACCTTCAATCGCCCCTGGCATGGCGGCCCGATTGATCAAGCGCGTGCCGATCACAAGCTGGATGAAGCCTTTGAATTTTTCACCCGCCTAGGCCTACCATATTTCTGCTTCCACGATGTGGACGTGATGGCAGCCGCGACCACAATCGATGAGCATGTGAAGAATTTCTCGACCATGGTCGACAAGATCGAAGCGAAGATGGCCGCCACGGGCGTCAAGCTTCTGTGGGGCACGGCTAACCTTTTCAGTCATCCCCGCTATATGGGCGGCGCATCGACCAATCCCGATCCAGACGTGTTTCGTTTCGCCGCCACGCAAGTGCGCCATTGCATTGAAGCAACCCATCGCCTTGGCGGCGCCAATTATGTGTTGTGGGGTGGCCGCGAAGGTTATGACTGCTTGCTCAACACCGATCTCAAACAGGAAAAGCAGCAGTTTGGTGCTTTCTTGAAGATGGTGGTCGAACATAAACATAAGATCGGGTTCAAGGGCGACATTCTGATCGAGCCCAAGCCGCATGAGCCAACTAAGCATCAATATGATTTCGATGTTGGGACCATTTACGGCTTCCTCCTCGCCAATGGCCTGGAAAAGGAAGTGAAGATGAACATTGAAGCGAACCACGCCACTCTCTCGGGCCATAGCTTCGAACATGAAGTCGCCAGCGCCTTTGCGCTTGATCTGTTTGGCGGTCTCGACATGAATCGTGGAGATGCGCAAAATGGTTGGGATACCGACCAGTTCCCGAACGATATCCGTGAAATCACAACGGTCATGTATTACATCTTGAAAAATGGCGGGATGAAGAATGGCGGCAACAACTTCGATGCGAAGGTTCGCCGTCAGTCAATCGATGCAGCCGATCTGTTCTATAGCCATATTGGAGGCGTCGAGATCCTCGCCCGCAGCCTTTTGAACGCAGCTGCCGTTATCGAGGGAGGTGAAGTTGATGCGGTTGTTGCTGATCGTTACGCAGGCTGGAAAGCCGCCGAAGCGCAGGCGATGATCAATGGATCATCCAGCCTAGAAGTGATTTCCGATGCTGCTGTCGCTGCCAGTGTTGATCCGCAACCGCGATCAGGTCGACAAGAATATCTAGAGAATCTTTTCAGCCGCTACATTTAAGTCCAGATGGGGCATAGGGCGGTGTCTTGCCCAGCCAGCTGCAGAAAGGCCATTCCCTTGAGTGCTACATCGCATCTCCTTCTTTTCGGTGCCACAGGCGATTTGTCGCAGCGGATGTTGCTGCCATCGCTCTGCGCTTTACACGCGGATCAGCTACTCCCTGAAGGGTTTCGGATCATTGGAACGGCTCGGTCGGTTCATGACGATGCGAGCTTTCGCGCCTTTGCGGGCGAAGCGCTCACCAAGTTTCTGCCAGAGGAGAGAAAGGCGGCAATCCCTGAATTTCTTGAGCGGCTAAGCTATCAGACCTTGGACGCTTCCGCGCCTGACGGGTTCCCGGCGCTGGCGGAACGGATTGGGTCGACCGACAATGGTCTTGCCATCTTCCTTTCGACTGCCCCTTCGCTGTTTGAACCGACTATCGCGGGTCTGGCAAACAATGGATTGGCGGGCGCGAATGTCCGCATTGGCCTTGAAAAGCCTCTGGGCACGGATCTGGAATCGAGCCGCCATATCAATGACGCGGTTTCTGCGGCCTTTACCGAGGATCGTATCTTCCGCATCGATCATTATCTGGGCAAGGAAACTGTTCAGAATCTCTTGGCTCTTCGTTTTGCTAATATCCTGTTCGAGCCGCTGTGGAATGCAGCCCACATCGATCATGTTCAGATCACCGTCTCGGAAACGGTTGGCCTAGAAGGCCGCGTAGGGTTCTACGACGGCGCAGGGGCCATTCGCGACATGGTGCAAAATCATATGCTGCAATTGCTCGCGCTGGTGGCCATGGAGCCGCCATCAAGCTTTGATGCAACGGCTGTCCGCGATGAGAAAGTCAAAGTGTTGCGTTCTCTCCGCACCCTTGGCGAAGCTGATAGCGTGACGGGCCAATATAAGGCGGGGGCGATCGCCGGTGCCGCTGTGCCGGGTTATGACGAGGAATTGGGCAAGGACAGCGACACAGAGACGTTTGTTGCGCTCCGGGCTCATATCGACAATTGGCGCTGGAAAGGCGTGCCCTTTCTATCTGCGGACCGGCAAGCGTTTGCCAGAGCGCAAGACGGAGATCGTGATCCAGTTCAAGCGCGTACCGCACAGCATCTTTGCAGGACGAGGAGCACAGTCTCAGCCCAATAAGCTGATCATTGGTATTCAGCCGAAGGAAAATGTTCGCTTGACGGCGATGGCCAAAGTGCCCGGCCTTGATCGCGGCGGTATTCGCCTGCGGGAAGTGCCGCTGGACATCTCAATGCCTGATGCCTTTGCAGGCCCCAAAAAGCGCATCGCCTATGAACGGCTATTGCTTGATCTGATCGAAGGCGATCAAACCTTATTCGTCCGCCGCGATGAGGTGGAGGCGCAATGGGATTGGATCGACGCCATCCGCGCAGGCTGGGCTGAGAATGGAGTGACTCCCAAAAGCTATACTGCAGGCAGTTGGGGGCCATCGGCTGCAATTGCCTTGGCAGAACGAGATGGAGTGACTTGGCATGAATAGCCGCGCCCTTACCCTCCCCCGAGACGGGGGAGGATACGCAGACTTGGCACATTTGTGCCTAGTCGGAGTTGGAGAGGG
>DLOX01000071.1:0-351 GCA_002478575.1 Sphingomonadales bacterium UBA7473
CAAACGCTGGGTATTGGGAAAGCCCAAGGCAATCAGTTTGACCTTGCCTGCAACGAAGCGATTGACGCGCCCCAGCACCGCATTTTGTTCATGAATGGCGGTTGGGATGCCAGCCTTGAACGCTGCGAGCAGCGCAGGCAGCGCGGGATATCCGCCGAAGCCAATGACAGCCGTTGGCTCAAAGCTCTCATAAAGGCGAAGCGCCATCGTCCGCCCAGCCCAGATCGCCTTGGCGGCACGGAATAGACCAAGTGGTCCGCCACCGAGGCGACCGGCTGGCAAGATATGAACGGGCACATCAGCGAACAGGCCTGGAATCTTCGCGCCCCGTTCATCGGTGATCAGCGCGAC
>DLOX01000071.1:402-4459 GCA_002478575.1 Sphingomonadales bacterium UBA7473
CGTTCATCGGTGATCAGCGCGACATGATGACCGCGCTCCATCAGCTCAACCGCCAGCGCATGGGCAGGCATCATATGCCCGCCAGTGCCGCCTGCTGCGAGAACGAAGTGCCGCTTAACGCTCATTTATCTCTCCATTTGACCACATAGGGTGAACGACCGAGATAAGGGTTTTTGCGGGTGAAAGCGAGGAGCAAACCCCAAGTTATACACAGCGCAAGCATGGATGAACCGCCATAGCTGATGAACGGAAGCGTCATCCCCTTGGACGGCGCGATACCAGCGTTGACCGCCATGTTGATCATCGCCTGCACGACAATTTCGAATGCCAATCCGCCTGCGGCGAGGATAACGAAGCCATCTTCTTCATCGAGGAGGCGCAGGAAGACGCGGACAACAATGGCAAGGAAAACGCAAGCAATCGCAATACAAGCGATCAGGCCAAATTCTTCGCCGATCACGGAGAAAATATAGTCGGTATGGGCCTCAGGCAGCCGGAACTTCTGTTCTCCGCCGCCGGGGCCAAGACCAATGAAGCCGCCACCCGAAAGCGTCGCATGTGCCATATCGACTTGATACGTGTCTCCGCTCGCAAAGAGGAAATTGTTGATCCGGGTCGTTGCGGTTGGATAAGTGAAATAGGCCAGCAGCACGAGACCGATGCCGCCGCCAGCAAGCATGCCGATCGTCCTGCCCGGCAGTCCGGCAAGCATCACCATCGCCATCCAGATGGAAACAAGGATCAAGGTCTGACCGAAATCGGGCTGCATCATCAGCAAAGCGCAAAGCACTGCCGTCACCAAGCCAGACAAGGTGAAGACCGGCAAATCAGGGTCTTGGGTACGGAGCGACAGGAACCAAGCCAGTGACACGATATAGAAGGGCTTCAAAAACTCGGACGGCTGAAATTGGCCAATGCCAACGTCGATCCAGCGGGTCGCACCGTTGACCTCCATACCGATGAGCGGGGCGGCGGCGAGGAAAACGCTGAAGAATGCAGCCCCTCCCATCGCCAAGCGTCGCGCAGTCAGGTGCGGCATCATCGAAACGACAATCATCACGGGCACGCTGATTGCGACCCAAAACAGCTGCTTCCAGAAATAGAGCAATGGCGCGATGGTGACGCTTCCGCCGGAATAGCGCTGGGCTGTCGCGGGCGAACCAGCGGCCACCGCGATCAAGCCAATCGACAAGAGGATGGCGACGAGGAGCAGAAGGACCCGGTCAATCTCCCAGAACCAAAGCCCAGCGGCTGAACGGTCAGACCGACCGAGCCGGGAATTGATGCGGGCCTTTGCCGATTTCGCCTTTGCTACTGTGCTGCTCATGATAGCCCCTCGACAATCGCACGGAACTGATTCCCGCGATCTTCAAAATCCTTGAATTGATCAAATGATGCGCAAGCGGGGGACAGGAGAATGACCTCCCCCGGCTGCGCCGCTGCCCGCGCAGCATGGATCGCGGCCTCCAGCGTGCCACTATTCTCGACAGGCATGTGGGACGATAGAAGATCTGCAAACATCGCACCTGCTTCGCCAATAGTATAAGCCGCTTTCACATGGCCGAAGTGCGGAGCACAGGCGTCGAGGTCCTTAGTTTTGGCTTGGCCGCCGGCAATCCAATGGACTGCGGGGTAAGCGGCAAGAGCTGGTGCCGCGGATGTGGCATTGGTCGCTTTGCTGTCATTGACGTAAAGGATGCCTTCCAAGTCCCGGATACGCTCCATACGGTGCGAGAGGCCGGGATAGGTGCGGAGGCCTGTTTCAATCGCATCGTCGGCAACACCCAATGATTGAGCGGCCGCGACAGCAATCGCCAAATTCTGCGCATTGTGAGGCCCTTGCAGAGATGGCCAATGTTGCTGATCACCGACAGCCTTCAACGATACCCGGTGCAGGCGATGGTTGATGCGGCTCGCGATCATCCGGCTGGGATCATCGTCGGTGGCAATCACAGCGACCTTATCGACGTGCTGCATAACGAACAGCCGTTCTTTCGCCGCGGCATAGTCCGCAAACCCATCATAGCGATCCAGATGATCCGGCGTAATATTGGTCAGCACGGCAACATCGCAGTCGAGCGTGTAAGTCAGATCAATCTGAAAGCTCGAAAGCTCAAGCACATAGACGCCGCCCGCAGGAAGCGGCTCCTGCCCCAAGATAGGCAGCCCGATATTCCCGCCCATCGTCGTTGGCACGCCTGCTGTTTTCAGGATGTGGTGGATCAGCGCTGTGGTCGTCGATTTGCCATTGGTGCCGGTGATGCCAACCACCTTGTGCGGCGGCAGTTCCGCCCGAGCTTGAGCGAAAAGCTCGATATCGCCAATCAGGGGAACGCCATCGGCCTTGGCTTTATCCGCAATTGGATGGCGGTTGATGGGCACGCCGGGGGAAACGATGATGCCGTCATAGCCGGCCAGATCAGTGGTGAGGGGGTCGGCGAGCGTCACTCCCGCAGGCGCTGCATCCCGGGCCTCTTCCCGACTATCCCACGCCAGCACTTCAGCGCCGCTCGCCAGCAGCGCATGCACGGTCGCAAGGCCTGACCGCGCCAAGCCCAACACGGCATAGCGTTTTCCGCGAAAGGCCTCTGCTGTGATCACCGAAGCTTCAAGGTCGACAGACCAGCGAGCGCCAAAACGAAGGCGACGATCCAGAAGCGAATCACAACCGTTGGCTCTGACCAGCCCAGCTGCTCAAAATGGTGATGGATAGGCGCCATGCGGAAAACGCGGCGTCCTGTCCGTTTGAACCAGAAGACTTGGATGATGACTGATAAGGCCTCGACCACGAACAACCCGCCAATGATCGCCAGCACAAATTCGTGATGTGTCACAACGGCGATGGTTCCAAGCACGCCGCCCAAGGCCAAGCTCCCCGTGTCCCCCATGAAGACCGACGCTGGAGGCGCGTTGAACCAGAGGAAGGCCAGCCCTGCGCCAACAATCGCGCCGCACAGGATCGACAAGTCGCCTGCGCCCAGGAAGAAGGGGATGCCCAGATATTCGGCATATTTGGCATTGCCGACGAGATAGGCGATCATCATGAAGGCGATGGATGCGATGATGACTGGCATGGTCGCCAAGCCATCCAGACCATCGGTCAGGTTCACGCTATTGCCAAACGCAACGATCACGAAAGCACCGAAAGCCACATAGAACCAACCTAAGTCAGCAACCGGGCCGTTGACGAAGGGAATGTAAAGTTGCCCGCCTGATTGGGACACGATCAATGTGGTCGCGATACCCGCAATCAGAAATTCCAGCATCAGCCGGAACTTGCCGGAAAGCCCCTTGTGGCTCCGCTTTTTGACCTTGTCATAATCATCCATGAAGCCAACCAAGCCAAAGCCCGCCATCACAATGAGGCAAGCCCAAACGTATAGATTGCGCAGGTCCATCCACAGCAACATCGCGATGGAAATGGAGGTCAGGATCATCAGCCCACCCATGGTGGGCGTGCCAACCTTCGCAAGATGCGATTGCGGGCCATCATCGCGAATGGGCTGCCCCTTACCTTGGCGGACGCGCAGCCAGCCAATGAATTTGGGACCAATGAGCAAACCAATGATCAGCGCCGTTGCCACTGCCCCGCCGGTGCGAAAGGTCAAAAATTGCAGCAACCGCGATACGCCGGGGAAGCCGAGATAATGAGCGATCTCGTAAAGCATCAAAGACTATCCTGTTTGAGAGCATCGACGACGCGGCCAAGGCCAACGGCGTTTGATCCCTTGATAAGAAGAGCATCCCCCGCCAGCAGCTGATCTTGAATAGCCAATTGGGCAGATGATGCGTCGGGCAAATGAAGCGTTTGTATCGATCCTGCAAGCGCGTCTGCCAGCGGCTTCATGCCCTCACCGACCAACAGCGCCAGTTCCACGCCCGCTTGAAGCAAAGGCTCGGCAAGGCTAGCGTGAAGCGCGGGTCCAGTGGGTCCAAGCTCTCGCATTTCGCCAAGGATCACCACGCGACGATCTGCTTTGGCCTTGGCTAAAACCGCGAAGGTCGCCGCCATGGAGGCGGGATTGGCGTTGTAACTTTCATCGATCAGCAGCGCCGT
>DLOX01000154.1:0-2749 GCA_002478575.1 Sphingomonadales bacterium UBA7473
GCGGCAACTGAATTAATATCAACAGAACCGGCTACCGGCGCTGAATATTGGCGCGGGCCGATCAGTGATGTTGATCAAGAGGTTGAAATTGCTCAAAAAGCCTGGGTGGACTGGGCGTCAAAACCCGTCACTTTCCGTGTCGAAGCGCTTCGCCGCTTTGCCAATGCGGTGCGGAATCGCGCAGAAGCTTTGGCAGATTGCATCTCTCGGGAAACCGGGAAGCCGCTGTGGGAAGCGAAGACCGAAGTTGAATCGGTTGTAAATAAAGTTGAAATTTCAATCGCGGCTTACTCTGAACGCACAGCCCATCGGCGGATCGACGGGGCGTTGGGCGTCCGCAGCGTGTTGCGGCACAAACCGCACGGCGTGCTTGCTGTTCTTGGCCCCTATAATTTCCCGGCTCATCTGCCGAATGGCCATATCGTTCCGGCCTTGATCGCGGGCAATGCTGTTGTCTTCAAGCCTTCAGAAAAAACGCCAGCAACGGGCTTGATGCTCGTTGATCTGTTGCACGCAGCAGGCATCCCAAAGGAAGTTGTGCGGTGCGTGGTTGGCGGCATTGAAGAGGGCAAGAAACTTGCGGCTCATCCCGGCATTGATGGGCTGCTGTTTACAGGGTCGGCACAGACTGGCCTAATCCTCAATCGCCTTTATGCTGACAAGCCGGGCAAGATTTTGGCGCTCGAAATGGGCGGCAACAATCCAATCGTTGTGTGGAATGCGCCGGATATTCACACGGCGGCGATCCTTGTCATTCAGTCAGCTTTTCTCTCTGCGGGTCAGCGGTGCAGCAACGCGCGTCGGTTAATCGTCCAAGATGGTGAGCATGAAGCCCTCATTGCTGAGATTTTGAAATTGTCGGGCCGGTTGATCATCGGTGAGCCACATAGCGCCCCTGCTCCCTATATGGGGCCTGTGATCGACAATGCGACAGCAGATGCCCTGCAAGAGAGCTTTTTGGCTCTCATGATGCGGGGTGGGCGCCCCATCAAGCAGCTCGAGCGGCCGATTGAAAACCGCCCATTCTTGAGCCCCGCCATTATCGACATGACCAAGGCATCGGATCGTCCGGACGTTGAGCTATTTGGCCCGATCCTGCAGCTGATCCGGGTCAAGGATTTTGACGAGGCCATTGCAGAGGCCAATGCAACGCGCTTTGGCTTGTCTGCTTCGCTCATTGGCGGAACGCCTGAGGATTATGATAAATTCTGGGCCAATGTGAAGGCAGGTGTCGTCAACTGGAATAAGCCCACCAACGGCGCGCCTTCTGGTGCTCCATTCGGCGGCGTTGGTCTTTCAGGCAATCATCGTCCAAGCGCCTATTATGCGGCGGATTATTGCGCTTATCCGGTGGTTTCGACTGAAGACGAAAATGCCCGAGCCTCGATTGGGATTGGTCTGAGAGACTATCAGCCGACCTCATAGCGCAAGCTTTGCTACTCGCGCCCCAATAATTGCTCTTTTGCTTGAAACGGGGCACAGTCCCATTTCCCTAATATGACAGCACGAGTCTTTCTTGTGGGCGCTGGTCCCGGCGATCCCGATCTGCTGACGGTGAAGGCCGCTCGGCTTTTGGCCTCTGCCGATGTGATCGTGCATGATGGCCTGGTCGATCAAGAGATCATAGCGCTGGCCAATCCAGAAGCGCGCTTCATTTCTGTCGCAAAGCAGCGCAGCAAACATAGCGTGCCGCAAGACGGCATTAACGCAAGTCTCGTTCGCGAGGCTCAGGCCGGGCATTTGGTTGTGCGTTTGAAATGCGGCGATCCTTTCATTTTTGGGCGTGGCGGCGAAGAGGCTGAGGCTTGCCGTGCCGCTGGGGTTGCTGTGGAAGTGGTTCCGGGCATTTCCGCTGCTATGGGCGGCGCTGCACAAGCCATGCTGCCTCTCACACACCGCGATGCCGCAAGCGCAGTCAGCTTTGTCGCTGGGCAGTGCAAGGGGCTGACGGATCAAAATTGGGCAGGCCTTGCTGGGAAGGAACGCACGCTCGTCATTTACATGGGCGTCGCGACCGCTGCGGACATTACCGAGAAGCTCATCGCAGATGGCGTGTCCCCCGATATGCCCGTCGCCGTCCTCGAACGCGCGACCCGCAGCGGCGCGCGCGCCATCCGCACATTGTTGACTGATCTAGGCGACATGATTGCACGCGAAGGCGTTCAGTCTCCCGCGATCATTGTGGTTGGGGATGTGGTTTTGAAATCGGATGCTTTGGATCGTTTTGCGGCACTTGCGGCCATGAAGTTGGAAGAAATATGAAAATAGTAACAGGAAATGATCTCCCCTCCGGAGATGTCACGTGGTGGACTGGCTCTGGATGGTCCCGTGCAATTGGCGATGCCGTGGATGTCGGCGATCAAGGCGAAGTCATTGCCGCTGCAGAAGAGGCCGCTCGCCGTGTCAATGCGCCTTATGTGATCGACGCTGAAAACGGCTTGCCCGCACATATCAAGGACCGTGTCCGCGCCGCTGGGCCATCCGTTCGCCAAGATTTGGGTGTGAACCCTGCCATCCCGCTCGTGAAGGCTTAAGCCATGTATAAATATGATAATTTCGATCAAGGCATCGTTGATGCGCGCGTTGAGGAATTTCGTGATCAAGTGAAGCGCCGCTTGGCTGGCGAAATCACAGAAGATCAGTTCAAGCCGCTTCGCCTGATGAATGGCCTCTATTTGCAGCTTCATGCCTATATGCTGCGCGTCGCCATACCTTATGGGACGATGGACAGCCGCCAGATGCGGATGCT
>DLOX01000154.1:2823-12049 GCA_002478575.1 Sphingomonadales bacterium UBA7473
TTCACCACGCGGCAGAATATCCAGTATAACTGGATCAAGCTCGACGAATGCCCTGATCTGCTTGCCGAACTGGCGACCGTTGAAATGCATGCGTTTCAAACCAGCGGCAATTGCATCCGCAATATCTCGTCTGACCAATGGGCCGGGGCGGCAGCGGATGAAGTCGCGGATCCGCGCCCTTGGGCAGAGCTGCTGCGCCAGTGGTCAACCCTCCATCCTGAGTTCAGCTATTTGCCGCGCAAGTTCAAGATTTGCTTGATCGCGTCTGATGAAGATCGGGCTGCGATGCGGCTCCATGACATTGGCATTCAGCTGGTGGAACGTGACGGCAAGCTTGGCGCGGCTTTCTATGTCGGTGGCGGCATGGGCCGCACGCCAATGATCGCGCCGCTGATCAAAGACTTTGTGCCGATTGAGGATTATCTGAGCTATTCGGAGGCCTGCCTGCGGGTCTACAATCGCTACGGGCGCCGCGACAATATCTACAAAGCGCGTATCAAAATCCTGGTCCATGAAATTGGGGCAGAGGAATATGCCCGGCAAGTTGAGGAAGAATTTGCCCATGTGAAGACGCTTGGCATTGATCCGCCACTGGCTGAGCTTGAGCGGATATCCGCCATGTTCGCGCCGCCAGCATTTGAAGCCAGTGCCAGCGATGAGCTGGATCGCTCTGATCCCGATTTCGCGGTTTGGGTCGATCAAAATGTGAAGCCGCACAAGCAAGCAGGCTATTCCATCGTCAATATCGCCTTGAAGCCGATTGGCGGCATTCCTGGCGATGCCACCTCGGCACAAATCGACGTGATGGCTGATCTGGCTGAGCGCTATAGCTTCGATGAGCTTCGCGTGACCCATGCTCAGAACATCGTCCTTCCGCATGTCGCCAAGCGTGATCTTTATGCGGTATGGTCGGCGCTGAATGATGCCGATCTCGCCAATGCCAATCTTGATCTGATCAGCGATATCATTGCTTGCCCCGGTCTTGATTATTGCAGCTTGGCCAATGCCCGCTCCATCCCCATCGCGCAGAAGATTGCGACGCGCTTTGCGGATGCAGAGCGGCAGCGCGATGTGGGCGAGCTGAAGCTCAAAATCTCGGGCTGCATCAATGCCTGCGGGCATCACCATGCGGGGCATATCGGCATTTTGGGCGTCGATAAGAAAGGCGTTGAGAATTACCAACTGACGCTCGGCGGATCAGGCGCCGAAGACGTGTCGGTTGGCAAGATCCTTGGCCCTGGATTTGATGAAGATGGCATTGTCGATGCGGTCGAAAAGGCCGTGGAGAAGTATCGCAATATTCGCGAACCCGGCGAGCGCTTCCTCGATACCTACCGCCGCGTTGGCGCAGAACCATTTAAGGAGGCGGTCTATGGCTGATCCAATTGTTTCCTTCGCTGAATTTGAAGGCTCGAACGCCACTGCTGTAAGGATTGAGCCTGGCGATGATGCGCGCGCGTTAATCCCGCATCTTGATCGGCTGACGCTGGTTGAAGTGACCTTCCCCAAGTTCCGCGATGGCCGGGGCTACAGCTCTGCGCGTATATTGCGGGAGGCTGGCTATGAAGGAACGATGCGCGCGGCAGGGGATGTGCTCGTCGATCAAGTGCCATTCATGACACGCTGCGGCTTCGATGATTTTGCGCCCGATGTGCCTTTGAACGAAGCTGATGTGAAAGCGGCGCTCGGGCGCTATGCGGATGTCTACCAGCCTGCGGCCGACGCTCGTGTGCCTGTGTGGAAGCTTCGGCATGGCTAACGCGTCACTTCTCTCAACGCCCAAGATCGTGCCGGCGCGCGTTCCTGATCGTTTGGATGTGACGCCCCGCTACACCGAAGCCGATGCCATTCGGTTGAACAATATGTTCCGCGGCCGTGACACGGTGGAGATGCTGACGCTCCTGTTGAAGGAGAATATGCTCGGCGACGCCGCAATCGTCTCCAGCTTTGGTGCGGAAAGTGCGGTGCTTCTCCACTTGATCGGCAGCATCGATCCAGCAGTGCCTGTGCTCTTTTTGGAAACGGGCAAGCATTTCCCAGAAACCTTGGCCTATCGTGATCTGCTGGTTGAAAAGATCGGCCTGACTAACCTGCGCAACATCACGCCCGATCAAGCGGTTCTGGAGAAGAAGGATGGCACCGGCCTACGCTGGTCTTATGATCCTGACGGCTGCTGCGAGATCCGGAAGGTCATTCCTCTGAAAGCGGCTCTCGCGCCCTTTGACGCCCAGTTCACGGGTCGCAAGGCGTTCCAATCATCGACCCGCGCTGCTCTCCCGCGCTTCGAGGTTGAAGAGGGCCGGTTGAAGGTCAATCCGCTGGCCGATTGGGACAAGGCCCGGATTGAGGTCTATATGGCTGAGCATGATCTCCCAGCTCATCCCTTGGTTGAACAAGGCTATCTTTCCATCGGCTGCGCACCATGCACGTCGGTTGTGAAGCCCGGTGAAGATCCCCGCTCCGGTCGCTGGCGCGGTTGGGACAAGGTTGAGTGCGGCATCCACACGCCCGTACCCGAAGGCAGCGATCCGGCCTTCTAACGCCACCCCCTTGATCCTGGACGCAAACCCGTCCATCCCTGCAGTGTAAAGGGAGAGGGCCATGCCAACCACGCTGCCGACGGGAACGTCGCTTCAGATATTCGTATGTATTGCACTGACGGCGCTCGTCGGTTTGGCGACTTGGTGGAAAGTCAGAAGCGGACCCAAGGCGAGCAGTGACAGCCGCAAAGATGTGTTCCTGGCAGGCGGTGGGCTGACGTGGGTTTTCGTTGCGGGTTCTATCACACTCACCAATCTCTCGACGGACCAATTGGTCGGCATGAACGGCAATCAAATGCTGCTCTTGGCTTGGTGGGAGATCGCGGGCTTCATTGGCCTGATGATCCTCGCCTATGTGTTTGTGCCCGTTTATTATCGCAACAAATGCACGACCGTCACGGAACTGCTAGAGCGCCGTTACGGCGGGCGAAGCATTCGCACCCTGATTTCCGCCATTTTCCTGATCGGCAATGTGCTGATCTATCTGCCTGCAGCGCTCTATTCGGGCAGCCTGTTCATGCAGACACTGTTTGGATCGAACCTTCCGATCATCGTCTTCGCGATTGTGATGGCGATTGTCAGCGCGGCTTATACGATGTTCGGCGGCCTGAAAGCGGTCGCGATCATGGATACTTATTCGGGGTTTGGCGTGCTGGGGTTGGCTTTCCTGATCGTGATCTTGGCGCTGGCGGCAGTTGATTTCGACATTGTGACGGGTGTGCCGATGGAGCGACTGACGATGATCGGCGGGCCAGACTCCCCCATTCCTTGGCAGACGCTTTTCACGGGCATGATCTTCATCCAGATTTTCTACTGGTCAACCAACCAGAATATTACCCAAAAGGCGATGGCCGCGCCGACGGTGAAGGAAGCGCAAAAGGGCGTGCTTGCCGCAGCTATTGTCCGCATTCTGATCATCCCGCCAATTGTCGTCATCCCGGGCGTAGTGGCCTATAAGCTATTCGGCGATATTGGTGATGCCGCTTACGGTCGCTTGGTCGGCGAAGTGCTTCCCGGTTGGCTGTCTGGCGCCTTTGCCGCGATGGTGGCAGCAGCCGTCATCACCACCTTCAGTGCGGTTTTGAATAGCACGGTCGCGCTTTACTCCGTGGATTTTCACGAGCAGTTTATTGGCGAAGTGAAAGACCATTGGAAGCTCGGTGCGATTGTCTCGACCGTCGTCACCATTGCGGCGGTCGCCATTGTGCCGGTTTACCAGAACGCCGAAAGCATCATCAACTTGCTGCAGCAATTAAACGGGCTCGCTTCGATGCCGATCCTCTCGGCCTTTATCGCGGGGCTTCTGTTCCGCAATGTGGGTGCACCTGCCGCAATCGCTGGCGTCGTCTGGGGTGTTGCACTTTATGCGGCTTATAGCTTCTGGTGGAACCCAGCTGGCATCATCACGCTCCACTACATCCATTTCATGGTGATTGTGCTCTTCACATCGGTGCTGATGGCTTTGGCCTACAACCGATTGGTTCTCCGCCAAACCGAGCGCTTTGTTGGCTGGCGCGGGATCACGACCGTCGATTGATGCGGAGATTGGGCTTTATGACATCGTTATCATATGCCAAGATGCGCGCATGAAGCCTATCACCCCCACCATCCGCTGGTCGCTTTTCGGCCTGCTCTGTGTCGCTGGCATTTTCAATGCGATGGACCGACCGATCATCGCGATCCTGAAACCCGATATGTCGGCAGACTTTGGCTGGACGGACAAGGATTTCGGCGATCTCGCCTTTTACACGCAGATGGCCGCCGCTTTCTCTTTCCTGTTCACGGGCTGGCTGGTGGATCGGATTGGCGTGCGCAAATCGATGGTGGCGGGCGTCACAGCTTGGAGCTTTGCTGCGATGGCGCATGGCTGGGCCATCACCATGTGGCATGTGATTGCCGCCCGGATTGGGCTTGGCGCCACTGAAGCGGTGCAAACTCCGCTAACCATCAAGACCGTTGCGACATTGTTTGAACCCAATAAGCGCAGCTTGGCCTTTGGCATTGGCACCGCGATTGCGGGGCTGGGCACCATTGCCTTGCCCTTCTTCATTCCGCCGCTGGCTGAAGCTTATGGCTGGCGCGGAGCTTTGATCTTTGGCGGGGTTGGCGGTTTTGTGACGCTTGCGCTTTGGCTGATCATTGCGCGTGGTGTGCAATTTAATGACGCTGCCGAAGATGAAACACAGGATTATAATGATGATGCTGCGCCCTATGGCCCGATCCTTTTGGAGCGGCGGACTTGGGCTATCGTCATTGCAAAAGCCATTTCGGATTGCACTTGGTGGTTCATGAATTTCTGGCTCGCGGATTTTTATCGCAAGCAATTTGGCCTTTCTACCGCCGAATTGGCGGTGCCACTGGCAATTGCGTTCGCAGGCTCCGGCCTTGGGGCGCTGTTTGCGGGTTGGCTGTCTACGCGGCTTTTGGACAAGGGTATCGCGGTCAATCGCGTCCGCAAGGGCATGATGCTGGCATCCGCTTTGCTGGTGCTGCCTTTGCCTTTGGTTTTGGAACTGAACAGCTTTTGGCCAGTCGCAATCATGATGGGCCTTGTGATGGCAGGGCATCAGGGCTTTTCGCTCTCGATCTTTTCGACAATCACGGATGTTGTGCCGCGTGCTAAGGTGGGCCGCGTGACAGCCTTTGGGGCCTTTTGCGGCAATATGGGCGGGGCCGGGATTGCGAAGCTGACCGGCATCCTTTTGGTGGCTGGAACGGGCTATATGCCGCTCTTCCTCTTCGCTGCTGTGTCTTATCTGATTGCTTTGGCCTGGCTCCATCTGATGCTGCCCGAGATTAAACGCGTATGACGGATCGTCCCATTCCGGCAGCAGCCGATCTTTTTGGTGATCTGCTCGATGCCCCCAGTGATAGTAAGACTGGCCTCAAGGATTATTGGCCGGGGCTGTTCTTGACGGGTGTCGCCGCGCTGGCCGCAGCTTGGCTGTCTGAACATTATGGAGCGCCCCTGATGCTGATGGGGCTGTTGATTGGTTTGGCGTTCAACTTTGCCAATGCCGATGTGCGGCTGCATCCTGGGTTGGGTTTTGCCTCGAAGACGCTCCTTCGCTGGGGCATTGTTTTGGCAGGTGCACAAATCACCTTCATGCAGATTGGCTCGCTGGGCGTGGTTGGCTTTGCCGCCATTGTTGTGATCATGGGGCTCGTCATGGGCGTTGGCTATGCCGTCGCCAAAGGCTTCCGATTGGGCACAGGCTTCGGGGTTTTGGCAGGGGGAGCAGTCGCCATCTGTGGGGCCTCGGCTGCGTTGGCGCTTTCAAGCTTGCTCGGCGAAAAGCGCGCGAGCCAGGCGCAATTGACCTTGGTGTTGGTCACCGTGGCTGCGGCAAGTGCCTTTGCAATGTCGACCTATCCCATCGTGGCGGCTTATCTAGAGCTCACTGACAAACAGGCGGGCTTCATGATCGGAGCGTCCATTCACGACGTCGCGCAGGCGCTGGGGGCGGGGTATAGCTTCTCTCCAGAAGCGGGCGAGACAGCCACCATCGTCAAGCTCACGCGCGTCACCTTGCTTGCGCCTTTGCTCGCGATCTTATCCGTCACTTTGCTCCGTCAAGACAATGGCGGGAAGGTCAGTGTGTCTGTGCCTTGGTTCGTCGTCGGCTTTCTGGGGCTTGCCGCGCTGAATAGCGTGATCGCAGTGCCGCCTGTCCTCACCGAACAAGCCGCCAAAGCGACCAGCGCCTTGCTATTGATGGCCGTTGTCGCGACCGGCATCCGGTCGCCCATGCAAATGCTGCTCAACCAAGGCTGGCGGAGCGCCATGCCCGTGGTGGCCGCGACTTTGGCGTCGTTCCTTCTGTCCTTGGCTGCGGCTTATTGGGTGGCGGGTTAGGCGCTATTTCTTCGCCAATTCCACCGGCTGAAACTTACCCAATCCGCAGCTCGGGCCGCGTTGCAAGTGACCGCCATAGCTTTGCAGCACATTGATGATGTCCACATTGCAAAGTTGGTTGAGTGACGTTTCGTAAGAGAAGCGCTCTTCAAACTTCAGGCTGGGGCAGCTGTTGGGCAGCTCATTGCGATACCATTTATTGCCGGTGGCCCGGAAATCGATGATCTTGTCGCTGCGCACGCGGCTTTCGCGGATGCTTTGCAAGTTGATGCAGTTGACTGGCGCGCCGATCGGCTTCGCCTCTGGCACGACATTTCGACCGGATTTGGCAGTGGCAGCGCCGCCACCAACGAGGAGAGATGCGGTCATGATCAGGGCCAAATTGCGCATGGAGATGCTCCTTCAAGTCTTTGCGGCTGTTACTTTATCTTTCAATGCTGTCTTAGACCTGAACGAACAGAGATCTGCGACTGAACAGCGCCAACATTCAGGCGTCCGCGCTTTGCAAACATAGCGGCCATGAAGGATCAGCCAATGGTGCGCGCCAATCCGGAAGGGCGAGGGCGTTCGTTTGTCCAACGCCTTCTCAACGGCAAGAGGTGTTTTGCCTTTGGCCAATCCGGTACGATTGCCGACGCGGAAGATATGCGTGTCGACGGCGAAGGTCTCCGCGCCAAAGGCCGTGTTCATAACAACATTGGCGGTTTTGCGTCCGACGCCGGGCAACGCCTCCAGCGCATCGCGATCCGCTGGCACTTCGCCGCCATGATCACGGATGAGCAGCTCTGACAAGGCAATGACATTCTTCGCCTTGGTGTTGAACAGCCCAATGGTTTTGATGTGGGCCTTCAACCCATCCACGCCCAGCGCGACCATTTGCGCGGGTGTCTTCACCTCTTCAAACAGGAGCCGCGTGGCCTTGTTCACGCCAACATCGGTTGACTGCGCCGAAATGGTGACGGCCACCAGCAACTGATAGACATTGCCATAGGCGAGCTCCGTCACAGGATCAGGATTGGCCTCCGCTAGGCGGCTGTAAAACTCGAAGATCGATTGCTTGTTCATGAAGGCGGATTGGTGATTTCGGTCTTTGTCGGGATCGACCAGATAAGGACATTGGCCAGCAGCACTGCCGCTGCGACCAGCATCAGGCTGCCTTGTTTCTTATTGCCGCCTTTGATGATCAGCCACAGCCCGCCGCCCGTCAGCGCGAAGACGGCGAGCATGGCAATGGCGAGGAGGAGATTGGCCATGACTGTTCCTAGGCGGAATTGAATCCAATATGAAGTGCTTCCGTCGTCCCGGGCTTGATCCGGGACCCATGCCTCACTGTTCGATCCTGCTCGCTGGCTGGAAAACGAGGCATGGATGCCGGATCAAGTCCGGGACGACGTGCTAGGCAGCAAGTGCAACCATCTCTTGGAAAACCTCTGGATCGACATTGCCGCCAGACAGCATCACCACCATCTGCCCCGTCACTGGCACCTTGCCGGCCAAGACCGCGGCCAGAGCGACTGCACCGCCCGGTTCGATCACAAGGCCAAGCTTTTCATGAGCAAGCTTCATCGCGGCACCGACCTCAGTATCGCTGACGCTCACGGCATTGGCCTTGCGCTCCAGGAGGATGTCGAAGGTGATATCCGCAGCCTTGAGTGTCTGGATCGCATCGCAGCGCGTTTTGGGCGGGTTGGGGCCAACCGGCACGATATGCCCCAGCCGAAGCGACTCGCCCATATCATCCCAGCCATCTGGCTCGACAACAGTGACTTGAGCATCAGCCAGAGCGACCGCCAGACCGGCGGCCAATCCGCCGCCACCGCAGCATGTCACGATTTGCGAGGCTGGCGCTTCGCCCATGGCGGCGAGCTGATCCGCAATCTCGATCCCTGCGCTGCCTTGGCCTTCAACGACCCACGGGTCGTCATAGGCTGGGACAACAACTGCGCCGCGCTCTGCCCCCAGCTTATTGGCAATCGCAATGCGGTCTTCGGTCATGCGATCATAAAAGACGATGTCAGCGCCGAGCGCGCGTGTGCCATCCACTTTGGTTTTGGGCGCGTCGCTTGGCATCACAATGGTTGCGGCCATGCCCAATCGCTGAGCGGCCCATGCCACCCCTTGCGCGTGATTGCCCGATGAGAAAGCGACAACACCCGCGGCGCGCTCCGATTCGGACAGCGCCGTCAATCGGTGCCATGCCCCGCGCAATTTGAAGGCCCCCATGGGTTGCTCTGATTCGCATTTACACCAGATCCGGGCCCCGTTGACTTCTAACGGCCGCAAAGGCGTTAACGGCACGACCGCTGCAACCTTCGCTGCTGCCTCCAAAATGCCTGATCTGCTTACTTTTCTCATGGTTAACGCCTTTGGTCGCAAAATATAAAATGGGATGTCTAAAACTCTTTACAGGGGGGTCCCCCTTTTTTATACGGCCAATCGCTGCCCCAAGGGGACTTCCAATAACCGTAAGGCAGCCTTTGTCTAATTAACGTTTCTTTGGAGGTCCCTTGAGTTGCACAAGCATCATAGCGCGCTGGGGCTAGCGACAGCCCAGGTTGGTTCCCCTGATGGAGCCATCATCGCAAAGCAGCGTCCGGTTCAGCCGGTCACGCTTCTTCGTCCGCACGCGGCACAGCGGGCCGCTCGATTCTTCGTTGAGAAGTTTCCGGGCCGTTCTCTCTACGCCGTAAAGGCGAACCCATCGCCAGAACTTATCACTCTGCTGTGGGAAAGCGGAATCACGCATTTTGATACGGCGTCCATCGCGGAAGTGAAGCTGGTGCATGACAATGCCCCGGGCGCTACCCTGTGCTTCATGCATCCTGTGAAA
>DLOX01000079.1 GCA_002478575.1 Sphingomonadales bacterium UBA7473
CACGGCGTTTGGCGCTTAGCTTTTTGCTGTCATCCAGCCCTTCGATGCCGCCCTCGCAAAGGATGACTGCTGCTGCGACCACTGGTCCGGCCAGCGGCCCGCGCCCTGCTTCATCAACGCCAACGATCATTCGTCCCAGAAATCCTGTACGGCTTGATGCCCTAACGGACCGTGCCCGGCGCCAAAACCCGGCGCTTCCAATAATGCCAAGCGCACGAAGCGGACGGCATCATTAAACGCATCCTTCGCCGAATAGCCTTGTCCCAAACGGCATGCCAAGGCGCTCGCCAAAGTGCAACCGGTGCCATGGGTGTGGCGCGTTTCGATACGCTTGGCCTCCAGCCAAGTGATCTTGCCAGCGGGGGACCACAGCTCATCAACAAGGATCGGCCCTTCGCCATGCCCGCCCTTGATGACGGCGTGACACCCATGAGCGAGGATTGCGTCGCGACCGCCCAAAGCCTCAAGCTCCGGCAGATTGGGGGTGACAATTGAGGCCACAGACAGCAATCGCTCAAAGGCGGCCCTTGTCGCGTCATCGGCCAGCAAAGCGCCGCTCGTCGCCGCCATCACCGGATCAAAGATGATCGGAATATCCAACGCTGCCAATCGGTTGGCGACGGTATTTGCGGTTTCAGGTGAACCGATCATGCCAATCTTAACGGCATCTGCGCCGATATCGGAGAGGCAAGCATCAATCTGCGCTAAGACCATCTCAGCCGGGATGGGATGAACAGCGCTGACCCCAAGCGTGTTTTGGGCCGTGATCGCTGTAATGGCGGTCATCGCATAGCCACCCAGCATCGTAACGGTCTTGATATCGGCCTGAATACCAGCACCTCCGCTGGAATCGGAACCGGCGATGATCAGGATTCTGGCGGGTTGTTCCATATATCCGCTCACGTTGGGCCTAGCCCTTGAATTTTCGAACCGTCGACGCGGGGAACTTGACCAAAGTCGCACCTACGCGCGTTGGTCGATCCAGTAACTCGCCGCCGCAATTGGGGCAGACTTCGTCCATCGCCTCAGCGCAGGACGCGCAAAAGGTGCATTCGAACGAGCAGATGAAAGCACCGCCTTCATCAGCGGGCAGATCATTGCCGCAGCGTTCGCAATCGGGGCGCATCTCAAGCATCAGGCAGCAGCCTCCTTCACGGCATCACATATCCGGTCAACAACACGTTCCACTTGGCCAGCATCATCGCCTTCCGCCATGACGCGGATGACCGGCTCTGTGCCAGACGGTCGAATGACGAGGCGGCCAGAGCCATTAAGCTCTGCTTCTGCGTCGGCAATCACGCGCTTTACAGGGTCTGCCTCCAAAGGCTTGCCGCCCGAAAAGCGCACATTTTTAAGCAATTGAGGCACCGCATCAAAAAAGTGGAGCACATCGCTCGCAGGTTTGTCTTGTCGCACCAGCTCCGCAAGGACTTGAAGGGCTGCAACCAAGCCATCTCCGGTTGTCGCATAATCCGAAAGGATCATATGTCCCGATTGCTCACCGCCGACGTTCAGGCCGCCGGAGCGCATCTTTTCCAGCACATAACGGTCTCCGACCGACGTGCGATGCAGCACCAGCCCTTCGGCCTTCAATCGGCGTTCAAGGCCCAAATTGGACATCACGGTCGCAACAACACCATCGCCGCGCAGCTTTCCGGCCTTTGCCCAGCTAACGCCGATAAGCGCCATGATCTGATCGCCATCAATAACGCGACCTTTTTCATCGACAATGATCAGCCGGTCGGCATCGCCATCAAGCGCAATGCCAATATCCGCACCCCCCGCCACGACTGCTTCCTGAAGCGCAGCAGGATGAGTCGATCCACAATTGTCGTTGATATTGGTCCCGTTTGGCGTGACCCCCAGCGGAATAATCTCCGCACCCAATTCCCAAAGTGCGGACGGAGCAACATTATAAGCGGCTCCATTGGCGCAATCGACCGCGACTTTCAGGCCATCAAGGCGCAAATCTTCCGGAAAACAGTTCTTCGCAAAGTGAATATAGCGGCCACGGGCATCTTCAACGCGGCGGGCGCGTCCGATTTTGCTGCCATCGGCAAGCAAAGGCGCCTGGTCGAGCAAGGCCTCGATTGACATCTCATCACTGTCCGAAAGCTTATAGCCGTCAGGTCCGAATAACTTGATGCCATTGTCATAATAGGGATTGTGGCTGGCGGAGATCATCACGCCCAGATCAGCGCGCATCGACTTGGTGAGCATTGCCACGGCAGGTGTTGGCATTGGCCCAACCTGAACCACATCCATGCCGACTGATGTAAAGCCTGCAACCAAGGCATTTTCAAGCATATAGCCGGAAAGTCTGGTGTCTTTCCCAATCACGACCCGGTGTTTATGATCGCCTCGCACAAAATGGGCCCCTGCCGCTTGGCCCACTTTCATGGCCATCTCAGCGGTCATCACGCTGGCGTTGGTCCGGCCTCTAATCCCATCCGTCCCGAAAAATTTGCGGCTCACTTGTTGGTTCCTTGTCCTCGCCTCGCAGCGCTTTGCCCAATCGCGCGGCAAAAGGCCAGTCTATGCCCGGAAAAGCAGATGTAAAAGCGGATAAAATCTATGTAACCTTGGGTTAAGACTTGGAAGGGCTTGACGGGCGAAGGCGGCAAACGGCATTGGAGGGAAGCACCTGACAAAGCGTCGAATCAGGTTAATTGAGTGAGGAGCACGACTATGCCAGAACCCGCAAAAGCCCGTGCGGTCTTTTCAACCGAAGACTTCCGCCTGCTCAAACAAGCCGTGCAATATTTCTTGCAGAATAACCTCGATCATCCAGACTCGATCAAATATTCGAGCTTGTTTCACCGGTTGGGCCGTCTGAAGGATCAGTAGGGGCGGCCCTAGTGCCTCTAGGAGGCCTTTTGGTTCAGCTTAAAGCGCACTGCATATCCAATATGATCAGAGAGCATTGAACCATCGGGTTCTTTGCCGAAGAGAACAACGCGCTCAATCGGCGTAAAGCTGGCCGTCTTGGATGGGATCGTGAATTGCCAATCTAAGGTGTGAACCAAAGGCACATTGGCTTTGATCGGCAGCTCACCTACGCAGCTGGCTGGCGCCACTTTGCACTTTGGTTCATATTTATGCTTGCCCATTGCAGCGGCAGCTTGGGCATCAAGACCCTTGAACGTCGCGCGCAAGTTGACGAGGCGGCCTTCCGAATGGCTGACGTTGAAATCGCCTGCAATGATCGTTGGCGATTGGCCAGTCCGGTTTGCCTTTAGAAAATCGGAAAAGGCGTTCAATTGTTGGCCATGAGCATAGAGCGACCGTTCCGGCGCGACCCCTGATTTCTTGCCCGCGTTGAGATGAGAGGTCACCACTTCCAAAGGCTTGTCCATGCCAGGAACCGCAAGCCGAACGAGCATCACCCCTTTGTTGGCAAGGCAATCATAGCCTGCGCATGTGTCCTTTGGATAGGGCATGGCCTCTACAGAAAGAATGGGATAGTCCGACGCGATGATCAAGCCGCTTGATACGGCAGGCGCTTGGCCCTCGCCTGCAAAGAGCGAGATGGACGACACAAATTCGGGATCAAGTGGCGTTTTGGGGTCTGGGCGCGGCGTAGAGGCGTCGGGCCCGATCGCCATATGCTTATATCCGGCGGTTTTGAGCATCGCTGGTGAATTTTCACCAAAGGCTTCTTGCAGAACGACAACTTGAGGTGCCGCGGAGATGAGGCGAAGTTGCTTCAGTCTTTGACCAATGGCGTCCAAATCTTCGCTACGATCCCCGACCAAGGCCCAGGGCAGCTCTTGAACATTATAGGTCAGAACCATGATTTCGTTGGGCAGGTGAGGGCGAACAGATGGGATTGAGGTGACTGTAGGCGTCGGCGCGCCTCCAACGGCAGCAAGCAAAAAAGCAGGTAGTCCAGCGACAGCGAAAACCCAGTTCTGCATGGCAAATCCCCTTTATTTGTCATGAGCCTATTCGCAGAATATGGTGACATTTTCGGGAGATTGCGGTGTATGTTGCATGACGATCTCGCGACAGATTGATGACAGCGACGATGGCCTTGCAACTGCTTCGAGGCTCCGCCAAAGGAGGCGCGTCGTCAGGATTTGGACGATCGAAACAACCGGGGGATGAGTGTCATCATGGATGCAGTAGATTTCGCAAGCCTTCTTTGCTCCAGACTCTGCCATGATCTGTTGAGCCCCGTTGGTGCCATGAACAATGGCTTGGAATTGCTGGCGGACGAACATGATCCCGGCATGCGTGAGCAAGTGATGGGTCTGTTGGCCGACAGCGCTTCATCCTCGGCCAATAAGCTGAAATTCTATCGCTTGGCGTTCGGCGCTGCGGGCGGCTTCGACAGTCAGATTGATGCGAATGAAGCCAAGACTGCGATTGAAGGTCTATTTTGCAGCAAGGGCAAGATCAGTCTCAACTGGATGGTTGGTCCCGCGACCTTAGGCAAACCAGCGATCAAAGTGCTGTTGAATCTTGTTCTTATCGCAGGCGACGGTCTTGTGCGCGGCGGCGAATTGACCGTGGGTGCCGAAACCGAAGGCGGTGTGACAGAGATGGTCGTCCGTGCTGAGGGGCAACGAGTCATCCTCGATCCCGAAATTCGCAAAGCACTGTTGGGCGAAGTGCCTGAGTCTGAAATTGCATCGCGTGGTGCCGCTGCGTGGTTGGCGCGGCAGCTGGTCGTTAAACATGGCGGTCAAATTCAAGCCTCTTCGCCAGAGGAGCCGTTCCTCCTGTTCGGCGCGACGATCGGCGGGTGAGCGAGGAGGCTCAGCCCAACCGGCCGTTTAGCGGCACGGATTATATTGCCATCATTGTCATGAATCTGATGTGGGGACTTAACCTCATAGCGGTGAAAATGGGCGTTGAATTGTCCGAGCCAATGACGGCGGCTTGGCTCAGGCAGCTGTTCGTCCTCATCATTTGCATTCCCTTCCTTAAATTTGTGCCCGGCAAGATGCGCGAACTATTGGCGCTTGGCGTGCTCTCAGGGGGGATGTTCTACATTGCGGTCAATTGGTCATTGGCGGTGTCGGACAATGTCGCAGCGCTGGCCATTGCGGGGCAGCTTGGTGCCCCGTTTTCCTTGATCCTCGCAGTCATAGTCTTGAAAGAGAGGATCGCTGCTTACCGCATTGCCGGAATGGCATTGTCTTTTGTCGGCGTTGTCTTGCTGGTCTTTGATCCCAAAGCGGTGGGGGAGGAACTCGGCATTGCTCTAACCGTTGTCGCCAGCCTCCTCTGGGCAATCTGCTCTTTGATCCAAAGGCGGATGCAGGGCGTGCCAGTGCTGACCATCTATGCTTGGGTCGGATTGGTTGGGGCAAGCATCTTGTTGCCTGTTGCGTTCGCGACCGAACCGGATGCCATGCGGCAAGTGCATAGCCTTCCGCTCTCCACCTTTGGCTGGATCCTTTTCTCCGCGCTGGGCTCAACCGTCATTGGCCAAGGGTGCATGAGCTATTTGATTCAACGGCATCCCGTGAGTACTGTCGTGCCGATGACTTTGGCGACACCAGTCATCTCCGTCATCGCTGCGGCCTATTGGTTTGAACGGCCATTGACACCTGTCACCATCGCAGGTGGCTTGATTGTGCTTGCCGGCATCGCCATTGTAACGATCCGCACCGCCAATGCTCGCGAAGGGAAGCAGTAAGTTCTGTGAAACTCGAGATGATCGATACGCCATCGCCCAATTTTGATGATCGGGCGGCTCCGGTATCCATCCTTGTGATGCACTATACCGGGATGCTCGATGCCGCGTCGGCCATTGAGCGGCTGGCGGACCCAACGGCCAAAGTCTCTTGCCATTATTTGGTCGCGGAGGATGGCCAGATCGTCCGCATGGTCGCGGAAGACAAGCGCGCCTGGCACGCCGGGAAATCCTACTGGCGGGGCGTAACAGACATTAATAGCGCCAGTATCGGCATTGAGATTGTCAATCCTGGGCATGAGCATGGCTATCGGCCCTTTCCTGACGCGCAAGTTGAGTCTGTGCTCCATCTGACCAAAGATATTCTGACCCGCCACACGATCACGCGCGGCAATATCGTCGGCCATAGCGATATCGCGCCGACGCGGAAGGAAGACCCTGGCGAGCTTTTCCCTTGGGGGTTACTGGCGCGTTATCGCTTGGCCTTGCCGCGCCCGACCAAGAATCTGGTCGACCCACTGTGGACCGATGCAGGTTTCCTGCTTGCTTTGGAGCGGTTTGGCTATGACGTGACCGACGGCCCAGCAGCGGTCCTTGCGTTCCAACGGAGGTTCCGCACTGAGCAGATAGACGGGATCATCGACGGCGAATGCCGCGCGATCCTGCTTGGGCTATTGTTGCCCAAGCCAACGGGTGACGACTAGCCGCGATAGTGCATCGCCACATCACACCGTTCATAGCTCGCCCCATAGGCCTGCATGATTTCAGAGCTGTGATGGAAGCCCAGCTTTTCATAAAGATGGATCGCTGCTTCGCATTTTGAGTTGGTCAGCAAAAAGAGGGTTTCGATTTTCATCGACTTGGCGCGTTCCAGCACGGCGGCCAGAAGAAACTCGCCAGCCTTCAGGCCACGGGCTGTCTCCAGAACGCCCATCTTGGTGAGTTCAAAAACACCTTCGCTTGTCTTTTTGAGCGCACAGGCCCCAACAATCCCATGTTCAGTGGATTTGACGAAAAGGATCGCGCCGCCCGGATCGAGGATTTTCTCCTGCGGTTTGGACAGCGTCTCCTCATCCACTGGTTCCAGCACGAACATGGATATGATCCATTGGGCGTTGATCGTGTAGAACGCTTCGGCAAGGCTGGGATCATATTCAACGATGGAAAGGCCGAGGCTATTGGGTAAGTTTGTAATGGTTTCGCTCCCCTGCTTTTGTCGAGGCGCTAATCGGCTCGACCATAAAACTCAATGTCATTCCGGACTTGATCCGGAATCTACGCCTCGATTTCCAGACAGCCAGCAAGTTCAAGCACTGAGGCATGGGTCCCGGATCAAGTCCGCGACGAGGGCTTTGCTGGCGACATTGCCCAAACCCACCAACCTCGCTAATACCCTACCCAGCCAGAGGGTTGGGCGGCCGCCGGTATGAGGGTATCTTCATGCGGGAGGAAAGTCCGGGCTCCAGCGAGGAACGGTGCCGGGTAATTCCCGGCTGGGGTGACCCAAGGGACAGTGCCACAGAAAATAAACCGCCGTTGCTTTGGCGCGGTAAGGTCGAAACGGTGCGGTAAAAGCGCACCGCGGCTGTGGTAACATAGCCGGCATGGTAAACCCCACCGGGAGCAAAATCGAATAGGGGCGGCATATGGGATCCTCCTCCCAGTCACCCGGGTTGATTGCTTGAGGGCCATGGCAACAGGGCTCCTAGAGGAATGGTCGCACATTGTGTTTCGGCACAAGGACAGAACCCGGCTTATAGACCCTCTGGCTTTTTCTTTCCGTGCGTAACCAATTGCTGCTTGCATTTGTGCGACGGATTTGATTGCTTCCGGATATGCGCAATACCCTTCTCGCTTCGGCTTCCTTTCTTCTAATTGGATATCCATTGTCAGCGGCTGAGCCGGAGAAGCCGGTCGCTGCAGTTTCATCGACTCAGCAACGTTTCAACGACGCGAAGGCTTTTCGCGATGCAGGCAAATTGTCCGAGGCTTTGGACGCTTTTGGTGCTCTTGAAGCAGACCTTGTAAGGAATGGGAAGCTTGGGGCGACTAGTCTAACCCTCGTTCGGGCCTATCGTTTTGGAACGGCGGTTCGCCAATCTGACGATTTGGAAGGTGTCGCTGCTTTGCATGAGATCGCAAAGACAAATGTCGGAGAAAGCCTGACGTTAAAAATGGCAAAGGAAGAGGCGCATCAAGCCTTGGCGGCATTTTCGATACGACAGCTCGATGACAAAGCTGCCGCGAAGCATCTCGAAGCCGTAATTCAGCTTGATCTTGATCCGATAGAGAAGACTTTTCTTTTGACCCGTCGATCGCTGCTCCTCTCGATTTTGGAGCCTGAGACCGCAGTTGCTCTCGCTAATGAGGCTATCGCTGCTTCGGAAGCCATTCCGGGCTTCAACAAGGCCAGCATGGCTGCGATCCAAAATGCGAAGGGTCGGGCCTTGCTGAACGCAGGCAAACTGGCTGAGGCTCGACAAAGTTTCAGCAAAGCAATTTCGTTGAGAGGCGGACTTGATCTAAAAATTGACTATTCTGAATTTTCTAGCCGGTCTGACGCAGCGATTGCCGAATTGAAACTCGGAAATCCAGACAGCGCAAAGCGGTATTTGGCTTATACCGGAGCAGGGAGGACCGAAGCAAGGTTTCCTCCGGGAACGAGTATGGATCTGCCGCAATGTGGCGGATTGGAGGGCCTGTTACCCGATGATACGGCAATCATTGAGTTTGCTGTCTCGAAGGATGGCAATGTGAATTCTGCCCGGCCCGTTATTGCTAGCCGGTCCGGTTCTATGGCCTATTTGTTTGCGAAGGCCGTGCAGGATTGGAAGTGGGATCCAAAGGCTTTGCAGGGCTTAAGCGCATTTCAGTTGAGCACTCTGCGCGTAGAGGTGCGCTGCACAACAGGCGCGAAACGCCCGTCCGCTTTCGCTGACATAACCAATGATTTTGAGGCTTGGGTAGAAACAAAAGGAGTAAAGCTGCAGCCTTCTAGTTTGGGCGAGTCTACGGAGATTTGGTTGGCTAACTCGGAAAAACAATCCGGAAAGCTGGGTAGAATTGCGGCGCTTATGACTATGGCTC
>DLOX01000294.1:0-2242 GCA_002478575.1 Sphingomonadales bacterium UBA7473
CCGCTCACCCTGAGCTTGTCGAAGGGCTGCCTTCAAGCCAGCCCAAACGATGGGAAGACAAGGCAACCCTTCGACAAGCTCAGGGATTCGGGTTTGGAATACTGGATAGGCCTCTAAAGCGCAGCCAAAACGGCATCCACGATAGCTTTGGGGAGAGTGTACCAAATTGCCGAAACAACAAGCACCAACGCCGATCCGGTGCCCAGCCATTTTCCAAACTCGTTTGTAAAGCTCTCACCGCAGATGTCAGTCAACAGCTGCCGAAGCGCAATGGCAGTTTCCCTGATCCTTTTGGTCTTTTCCAGCAGCCAATGGACCCGAGGCTCATCCTTTGTGAGCTCTTCTCGAACCTGCGCAACTTCGGTTCGAGCCTGAGCAACTTCGGCCTTTATCAACAACGCTTGATTGGCCGAGATCGGTGCTGGCGCTAGCTGAGACTGAGCCTCTTCGGCCGCGACATCAATAGGTTCAGGAGGATAGTTGCCCCCAATCTGCAAGCGGCCATCGTCGTCGACGGCCAATTGGTCGAGCGCTTCCTCAACTTGCGCTAGCTGATTTTCAGTCTGAGCGGCTAAATCCGTGGCCTTGTCGAGCGCAGCCTCTGCCTCTGGCTTATTCCAATCCGGATGAACACCAATCTCAAGCCGCACCTCCGCCGTTTCCAACTGTGCCTCGAGCGGGTCGGGCGTCAGTTCATCAATCCAAGACTGGATGTCGGCATTTACGAGTGAAGGCTCTCGTTCCCACCAGTTAACTTCTTGAGCGATAAGGCGGCGGCCAAATTCTTGATCCTGTTCAGGCGGTAGAGCCAATCTGGTTTTGGTGCCGCGCAGCCGACGTTCATACCAATCCACCCAGACCGTCGAACCTATTTCGATCATATGAGCCCGAGCGCGATCCCATGTCTCTGCAAAGGGTCCACGCCCGGCCTCGGGCCAAAGGGGTCTACCGATCAGACCGACGGATCCTAGCCCGAGCGTTGACGGATGAAAATGGACCAAAAAATCAAGGTCGGATAAGACGGCTTCCCAAATGGGAGCGGCAGTACCGACGAGATCTGCAGCGGCACGGGTGGCGCTATTGACCGTATCGGCGGTGAGGTATGCGGACCTAGTTATTGCTTCGTTCGCTGCACTGGAGGCGGCTAGCGCGGCGAAATGGGCAGTACGAGCGGCATAAAAAGTGTAGGAAGTACGAGCGCTGGCAAAGACGGGGGCACGGGCAGCATTAGCGGCAGAGTTAGCTGCCGCAGCAGTCTGGGCCGTTGGAGAATTGCAAGCAACGGCTGAAACTGAAACCGCTCGAAATATAACGAGCGTCGGACGTGGAAGATGGTCAACAGATCTGTAGACTATTGGTTCGATTGCAAGCGGTAAAACCCGCTCGGCCAATCGGAGCGCAATTACAGCTGACCAAGACGCTGGCTTATCCTTGAGCCAGTCCTTTAATTCATCCGGCGAGTTAATTGACCCCATCAACGCAACATGCCGCGCCGATACAATGGATGCAAGAGTTTGGCTTGATCTGTCTTACACGCCCCGTCACCCCGGTCCCCGAACCGGGGTCCCGCTTTTCTTGATTGGCTTCGGTGAGTGCAGACGGAAGTGGACCCCGGCTCGCAGGCCGGGGTGACAGTGGGAAATCGAACTCAAACCCCCGCCAAAAACCGGCCCGCATCCGCCGCAATCTCCGCCTTCCGCTCGTCGCTCATCCGTTGATAGGTCCGCACCATTTGTGCCATTCTGGGGTTCTTGGCGAACCGATCCTCATGGCGGCTGATGAAGTCCCAATAGAGGTAGTTGAAGGGGCAAGCGTCCGGTCCGGCCTTCAGCTTCACCTTATATCGGCACGTCCCGCAATAGTCTGACATGCGGTCGATATAGGCGCCTGAGGCGGCGTAAGGCTTGGATGCCAAAAGCCCGCCATCGGCAAATTGGCTCATGCCGACGGTGTTGGGCACCTCCACCCATTCATAGGCATCGGCGTAGACGGCGAGATACCATTCATGCAGCTCATGCGGATCAATCCCGGCAATCAGCGCGAAGGTGCCTGTCACCATCAGGCGCTGGATATGATGGGCATAGGCTTCATCGCGGGTCTGCTCGACGGCGGCGCGGATGCAGGCCATGTCGGTTTCGGCGGTCCAATAGAAAGCGGGCAGGGGACGCGTCGCGCTAAGCGCATTGCGGCGGGCATAGTCTGGTCCTTCGCGCCAATAGATGCCGCGCACATATTCGCGCCA
>DLOX01000294.1:2309-2747 GCA_002478575.1 Sphingomonadales bacterium UBA7473
GCCGCGCACATATTCGCGCCAGCCAATGATCTGGCGGATGAAGCCTTCCGCCGCGTTGAGCGGTGCCCGACCTGCCTGATACTCAGCCTCCACCGCCCGACACATCGCGAGCGGATCGAGCAAGCCGCAGTTCAAATATAGCGACACGACGGCATGATAGAGGAAGCGCTCGCTCACCAGCATCGCATCCTGATAATCGCCGAAATCGGGCAGGGCGCTTTTGAGGAAATGGGCGAAGGCCGCCTCGGCCTGATCCCGCGTTGCCCCGAACCAATAGTCTTCCAGCGATCCGAAATGATCGGCAAAGCGAGCCGCGACCAAGGCCAGCACATCCTGCGTGATCGCATCCGGCGCATGGCGGAGGGGCCGCGGCATGAGCAAGCTTCCCCCAGCGGCGGGCTTGCGATTGTCATGGTCAAAGTTCCACTGCCCGCCTTC
>DLOX01000294.1:2818-3667 GCA_002478575.1 Sphingomonadales bacterium UBA7473
GGGTTGTCGCCCTCCATGAGCAAGCCAGTCTTCCGCCGCATATCGCGATAGAAATATTCCATGCGGAGCGCTTTGCGTCCCTCAGCCCAGGCTTCAAATTCCGCATGGCTGGCGACAAAGCGGGTATCGGGGGTGATGGTCACGGGGATGCCTAGCAGCTCCTCCCATGCTTGCATGTCACCCAGCACCCGCCACTCGCCCGGTTCGGTGACGGTGAGAGAGCTTGCCTGATGCCGGGCAATGGCACGCGCCACTTCGCCTGTGAAGCTACCGCTATTCTCTGCATCATCGAGCTTCACATAGTCGATGGTCCAACCGATCCTGCGAAGCTCCTCCGCAAAATGGCGCATCGCGGAAAAGAGGAATGCAATCTTTCGCTTATGATGCTTCACATAGGTGGCTTCGGCCGCCACCTCGCACATCAGGACGATGGTCGTCGCGGGATCTGCAATGGCGAGGGAGGAGATGTTAGGCGTCAGCTGATCCCCCAGGATCAGCACCAACTGAGTCATATCATCCGGCCCAAGGCAGAGCCAGAAAGCCAAGCGCATTCGACGCGCGGGCCGATCAGCCAATCGCCGCAGATGCCAAGCCTAAGCGCTTCATCCCAAAGCGCCGTCTTCCCCGCAGCGCCGGATCGGGCATAGCGCCAGAGGTGAACCGTTGCCAAAATGCAGGGTGGAAGAGGCTCGCTTACATGATCTTGAAGGGCGCGGCGTAAGTCCTCCATGATCATCACAGGCCGATCTTCCAAATGCTCAGCTGACCAAGTAGGAGAGCCTTGAATGACCCAGCTTTCGGGCCCGCTCCGTCCGGGCTTGGCGCTGTTGCGGGCTGCCCAGCCGATCG
>DLOX01000294.1:3739-4493 GCA_002478575.1 Sphingomonadales bacterium UBA7473
AAGGCCAGCATCAAGGTCCAGCAGGGCGCGGCAGGCGTATCTTCCGCAAGGGCCGCAAAGTCGGGCGTATAGTCGCGGATCAGGGGCGGCACCTGCTCAGCGGGAATGGCCAGCACAACCGCGTCAAAGGGGCCAAACTGGGCGGCTTCGGTGATCAGCATCCAACCCGCTTCCTCGCGCTGGATCGCCTCAACCCGCACGCCCCACGCCACAATATGCGCAGAGGCCATGGCCTTGATCGGCGCGTTCATGGCGGGCGTGCCAACCCAAGCATCGGGACCAGCGGCAGGCCAGCGTGCCACAATGCCCTCGGCTTCCCATTGAGAAACCAGCGCCGCAAAGCCAGCATCCCGCGCCGTGAAATATTGAGCGCCATGATCGAAAGACGCTTCCCCAGCGTCGGTCATCACGCGCCTTGTCGACATGCGCCCACCGGGGCCGCGTCCTTTGTCGAACAAGCGGACGCTTTGCCCCTTCGCCGCCAGTGCATCCGCACAGGCGAGCCCAGCCATTCCGGCTCCGATGATTGCGATGGTCATGTCCCCGCATAGGGGGATAAGGCGGGGAAGGAAGGCTGCCCTTTGGGCTATCTAAAGGCCAAGCACCTGCTTCATTGCATAGCGCCCGGCGGGCTGGCCGACGATCCATTTGGCGGCCTTCAAAGCACCAGTGGCGAAGATAGTGCGGTTTTCGGCCCGGTGGGTGAGTTCGATCCGTTCTTGGTCGCCCGCGAACAGCACCAGATGATCGCCTG
>DLOX01000144.1:0-317 GCA_002478575.1 Sphingomonadales bacterium UBA7473
CTGTCGTTCTTGCCGGCGATCATCACATATTCGAACGTGATCCGCCGGGCATTGCTGGCGCCGGGATAGTCGGCGCAGGCCTGAAGCAGCTCTTCAATGCCGTACTTCTTGTTGAAGGGCACCAGCTCGTCGCGCACCTCCTTGCGCACGCCGTGCAAGGACACGGCAAGATTGACGCCGATTTCCTCGCCGCAGCGCTCCATCATCGGGATCACGCCGCTGGTCGACAGGGTAATGCGGCGCTTAGAGAGGGCAAGGCCATCGCCATCCATCACCAGCGTCAGCGCGTCGCGGACATGGTCGAAATTATACAGCGG
>DLOX01000144.1:405-10824 GCA_002478575.1 Sphingomonadales bacterium UBA7473
CATCATCACGATGTTGGTGAGCAGGCGGCCGTCGGCAGTGTAGTGGCCTGCCTCGTCATCCTCGTCGATCACATCGGCGTCGCTCACCATGCTGCCCTTGGGCCATTCGCCCAGCGCATCGCGCGCCAGCATCACTTGGCCGACGATCTCGCCCGGGGTGAGGTTGCGCACCAGCTTCATCGTGCCGGTGTGGCAGAAGGTACAGTTCAAAGTGCAGCCGACCTGCGAGGATACGCAGAGCGTACCGCGCGTCTCGTCAGGGATGAACACCATCTCGTAATCGTGCCCGTCCGCGGTGCGCAGCAGCCACTTGCGGGTGCCATCGACCGAGTGCTGGGCTTCGACAATCTCCGGCCGCCCGATCACGAAGCGCTCGCTGAGCCACGGGCGCATGGATTTTGCAATGTCGGTCATCGCCTCGAAATCGGTGACGCCGCGGTGGTAGATCCAGTGGAAGACCTGTTTGGAGCGCAGCTTCGCCGCTTTCTCATCCAGCTGGCTTTCGAGGAACAGCTGGCGGATTTCCAGGTGGCTGAGCCCCACGAGGTCAATACGCCCATCCAAACGCGGCGTAATCGCGCGCGGGGTGACGACGGGGTCAATATGGCCGGGGATTTGCATGATGGGCGGGCATATAGGTCCAAGCAGGCACGAAAGCGAGTCTATCGCGTTGCACACCCCAAGGCCGCCGCATCAATCGCGCTCGCTGCGCCGCGCAGGGCATAGGCGTCGATGATATTGCCGCCATTCACGCCCCTGCTCTGCACGCTCAGCGACTGCGAGCTGCGCATCGCGGCGATGATGGCGAGGTCCATGGCGCGGTCCTTGGCCCAGCCGCCATTGCCATCGGTATTCAATCGAAAGCGACGGCCGCCTGCGGTCAGGGTGATACCACTATCCACACCCCTGTTGCGCGAGAGGCGAACATAGACCTGATGCGTCATGCCGCGCTTTGGCAGGAAGGAGATGGAGACATAGCCGCCCTCTCCACTCGATTCCTCGGGCGAACCGATAGCGTAGCAGCGCGGCACTTCCGGGTCCTTGAACGCGGCCCATGCCTGATAGGCCCCCAGCCGGTCCTTGGCGAGCAGCGGCACGGCGAGCAGGGCCAACATAAGGCAGGCCGCTAGCCTCAAGCCCTTTCCCCCTGCCCTTCGCCCCATGTTACCATCTGCTCGACCCCATCGCAGATCATTACCATACTGCCTTGGGGTATGCTGTCAGCAATGGGCGCATCAAAGGTCGGCAGCACCGGCAAGCCAAGGAGCAGCCCGCGCAGCACCCGCGCTGACATGCCGTGCATCAGGACCACGGCATCGCCGGGTTCGGCCAGCGCATCGGCGATCCAGCTTTCCAGCCGCCGGGCGATATCATCATACCATTCGCCATTGGGCGGCTTCACGCTGAACAAGCCAACCTCTCGGTCCAATATGTCGCCTTGTTCGGCGATGATATCGGCATAGTTGCGGCCAGACCAATCGCCGACATCAATTTCCTCCAGCCGAGGATCAACGCGGACATCGAAAAAATCTGCCTCGATATGATGGGCTATGATCGCCATCGTCTGTTGAGCGCGCCCTGCTGAGGATGCCCAAAGGCTCAAGGATTGGCGTGTGCCAAGCCACAGCGCGAGCGCCCTGCCCATTTCATCGGCTTGGGCAAAGCCGCGCGGCGTCAAAGGCGTGTGAACTTGGCCTTGGCCCTGCATGCGCCCAGCGGCATTATACACAGTTTCACCGTGCCGAGCGATGAAGAGGCGGCCTTGCAATGACATGATCCCATTTCTCCCCAGAAAAGCAGCGCTTTTGGTTCACGGCCTCTTGCCGACTGCGCCAGACTTGTCCATGGGGAAATGAACAGTATAGCGACGGTAAAGTCCGCAAGATGCCGAAGGGAAAGCGATAATCATGAAGGCCGTGATCGAACGGGCGACGCTTTTGAAAAGCTTGGGCCATGTCCAATCCGTGGTGGAACGCCGGAACACCATCCCCATTCTCTCGAACGTGCTGATCGAAGCCAGCGCGGATGGCAGCATCCGTTTGATGGCAACCGATCTTGATCTTCAGATCAACGAAACGGTGCAAGCCGAAGTGGAAACCGCGGGCGCCGTAACGGTTGCCGCTCACACATTGTTTGATATTGCGCGGAAGCTTCCCGAAGGCAGCCAAGTCTCCCTCGCTGCTTCTGACGGCAAGATGCAGATCGTAGCCGCTCGTTCGCGTTTCAATCTGTCGACTTTGCCCCGCGATGATTTTCCGGTGATTGCTGAAGGCGACTTGCCCACACAATTTGATCTTCCAGCAGCGACCCTGCGTCAGATCATCGACAAAACGCGCTTCGCGATTTCGACCGAAGAAACCCGCTACTATCTGAACGGCATTTTCTTCCATGTGGCGGAAGAAGGTGGCATGCCGGTGATGAAGGCCGCCGCGACGGATGGCCACCGCTTGGCACGCGTCACGGTTGAGCGGCCCGATGGTGCGGATTCGATGCCGGACATCATCATTCCGCGCAAATGCGTGGGTGAGCTTCGCAAGCTGCTTGATGAAGTCGATGGCACCATTGCAATCTCGCTTTCGGCAACCAAGATCCGCTTCACGCTCGGCGCGGCAGTGCTGACGTCAAAGCTGATTGACGGCACATTCCCAGACTATAGCCGCGTTATCCCCACCGGGAATGACAAGCTCCTGAGGATTGATCCCAAGAGCCTGATGGAAGGTGTTGACCGCGTTGCGACCATCGCCAGCGAGAAAACCCGCGCCGTAAAAATGGCGCTGGAGCGGGATAAGATCACTTTGTCCGTCACTTCGCCTGAAAATGGCACGGCCGCTGAAGAAGTGCCGGGTGAGTATAGCTCTGACGGCTTTGAGATTGGCTTTAACGCCAAATATCTGATGGACATATTGGGCCAGGTCGAAGGCGACACAGTCGAAGTTCATCTGGCGGATGCGGCGGCACCAACGCTGCTGCGCGAAAATGACAAATCTTCGGCGCTTTACGTTTTGATGCCAATGCGGGTTTGAGTGGCGATGGCCATGCCTGCTGCATGGCCGCTTGCCCAAGCCCATTGGAAATTATAGCCGCCAAGCCAGCCGGTGACGTCTACCGCTTCGCCAATGCAATAAAGGCCCGGCACGCGCTTGGCTTGCATGCTTTGGGATGAGAGCTCTGCTGTGCTGATCCCGCCTGCCGTCACTTCGGCTTTCGCATAGCCTTCGGTGCCATTGGGGCGAAAGCGCCAATCTGAGAGGCGCTCTGCCGCTGCGATCAAGGCCTTGTCGGACAGATCGGCAAGACGGCCAGATAGGCCAAGCCGCTCTGCCAACACTTCAGCCAATCGGGCAGGCAAATGGCGATCCAGCAGCGACCGGATGGTTGCCTTGGGGTTTTCCCGTTTGGCGGTGAGCAACAGTGCGGACGCATCAGCGAGCGGCAGATAGTCGATCCCAATCTCCTCGCCACGCCGCCAATAGCTGGAGATTTGCAGGATGGCCGGGCCGCTTAGGCCTTTGTGCGTGAAGAGGGCTGCTTCTTTGAAGGCCGTCTTGCCGCATCGTGTTTCAACAGGAGCAGAAACGCCGGACAAGTCTCTGAACAGGACATCGTCCCCGCCGAGCGTGAAGGGCACCAAGGCCGGACGGGGTTCGACCACTTTCAAGCCAAACTGCCGCGCCAAATCATAGGCCAGCCCAGTTGCGCCCATTTTTGGGATGGAAGGGCCGCCAGTTGCAATCACAAGGGCAGAGGCCTCAGCCTGTCCCACCAAGAAGTGGCCATCGCGTTGCGAAATCGGTCCAATTGGCGCACCAAAACGGAAAGCGACTTGTCCTTTCCCGCATTCCGCCATCAGCATCGCCACAATCTGTCTTGCCGATCCATCACAGAACAGCTGACCCAAAGTCTTTTCATGCCAAGCAATGCCATGCGCATTAACAAGCTCGATGAAGTTGTCCGGCCTGTAACGGCTGAGCGCTGATTTGGCGAAATGGGGATTGGCGGAAAGATAACGATCGGGCGCGGTGTGAATATTGGTGAAATTGCAACGCCCGCCGCCTGAAATGAGGATTTTCTTCCCCGGCCCGTCAGCATGATCAATCACCAAGACCCGCTTGCCGCGCTGGCCTGCGGTCAAGGCGCACATCAGGCCCGCCCCGCCTGCGCCGAGGATGATCACGTCATAGTGTTGGATAGTCGTCACGCGCTTCCTCTGCCGGAGCGTCTGATGCTCGTCGAGGGGAAAAGCAACTCTGTCGAATAAGTGAATCGAGATTAAGCACTATGGCAATCCGATCTACTTTCTGCCTCAATCTTGCCTTTATTGAATATCAAAGGGATGATCATTCAGTCATTTTTGATTGAATAGATAAAATAATAGTCCAATTTTCATGGACCATTAACTTAAATTAACACAGGATTAACATATCATGAAGAAATTTGCACTCATCGCCCTCGCGGCAGCATTTGCGACAAGCCCAGCCTATGCTGCTGGCGAAGGCCGCATTGAAGCGCGTGGCGGGATCGCTTGGTCAGGTGGCGACTCTGAAGCCATCGCTGGCGTTGCTGCTGGTTATGACTTTGATCTGGGTGACTCTGCTTTCGCAGGTGTTGAAGGTTCGGCTGACAAGCTGCTCGCAGGTGGCACGGACGTGTTGTTCGGTGTCTCTGGTCGCGTCGGTGCCAAGGTTGGTGGCGCTGGCCGTGCCTATGTGCTCGCTGGCTATAGCTTTGGTGATGGCGATGCAGCGCATGTTGCCGCTGGCTATCAGCACAATTTTGGCAACAAGCTGTATGGCAAGATCGAATATCGTCGGTTCTTGCTCGATGGCGCTGACATCAACACGGCAGGCGTTGGCCTCGGCGTGAAATTCTAAGCCCAGCTTAGAGTAAAGCCAGAAAGGGCGGCCTTCCCGGGTCGCCCTTATTTTATGCCTATTTGATTTCGGTCGTAACCCTTTGGCTCTTTCTCGCGTATATGCCACTGAGGGGTATCGACGAAGGGAAGGGCAGCACTGCAATGACTGAGGCCAGTCGACTGATATTTCGTCATCGTTTTTCCACCCGCCTATGGCATTGGATCAATGTCATCACTGTGATTGTGCTCTTGATGTCGGGCTTGACGATCTTCAACGCGCATCCTCGGCTGTACTGGGGCCACTATGGCGCGAATTTTGATCCCGCTTGGTTGGAACTGCCGCGCTTTCCCGGCTGGGCGACCATCCCGTCCATGTATAATCTGGCGTTGGCGCGGAAATGGCATTTGGCCTTTGCGTGGATCTTCGCCTTTGGGCTGCTCTTCTACATGGTCCGAAGCGTCTGGAATGGTCATTTTCGGAAAGATGTGGCGTTGAGCAGCTCTGAAGTTGCGCCATCCCATCTTTGGGATGATGTTAAGAAGCATGCGCGGTTGGATTTTCACAGCGAAGATGCGCGTTACAACCCGCTTCAGAAAATCACCTATAGCCTTGTCTTGTTTGTCATATTGCCAGCCGTGATCTTGACGGGCCTCACCATGTCTCCCGCGATGAATGCGGCCTGGCCTTGGCTGGTCGAACTGTTCGGGGGGCGGCAAAGCGCCCGATCCATCCATTTTATCTGCGCTGGCGGCATCGTGGTCTTCATTGTGGTTCACCTCTTGCTCGTGGTCCTTGCAGGGCCGATCAATGAGATGCGGTCCATGATCACTGGCTGGTTCAAAGTGAAAGGGAAAGCGCTATGACCGTCACCCGCAGAAATCTGCTCGCGGGCGGAGCCTTAGGGCTGCTTGCCGGCTGCGATCAATTGGGAGCAAACCCTAGCTTTCAATCTCTGTTGGGGTTGGCCGAGAAGGGCAATTTCCACATTCAGCGGGCCTTGTCCGACCGAATGGCGCTGGCGAAGGAGTTCCGCCCAGATCAGCGCTCCCCCATCTTTCGCGCCAATGGCACCAGAGAGCCGCCGGGTCCTGCTTATGCAGCGCACAAAGCTGCGAACTTTGCCAATTGGCGCCTCAAGGTTGATGGCCTCGTCGCGCGGCCGCAGAGCATCTCCATCGCTCAGCTCAGGGCCATGCCCCAACGCGCCCAAATCACCCGCCATGACTGCGTCGAGGGGTGGAGCGCCATTGGCAAATGGACCGGTGTTCCGTTGAAGCTGATGCTTGATGCAGCGGGCCTGATGCCCACGGCGCGCTACATCGTGTTTCATTGCGCCGATATGATGCCTGGTGAAGCGCCCTATTATGAGAGCATTGATCTGGTCGATGCCCATCATCCGCAAACCATCATGGCCTGGGCGTTAAACGATGAGCCGCTTCCTGTTGGCAATGGCGCGCCCGTCCGCCTTCGGGTCGAGCGGCAGTTGGGCTACAAGCATGCCAAATATGTCGAACGGATCGAAGCCGTTGCCACCCTTGACGCGCTGCATGGCGGCAAGGGTGGATATTGGGAGGATCGAGCCGACTATGAATGGTATGCGGGGATTTGAGCTTATTCGAGCTCAAATACCGCGGACAGAGTCACACCAAGCGCTTGTTCTCCGGGAGAGATGCTGGTTTTTGCCGAGGCATCCGTGGCCATTTCTGCGCGCGCCATGATCGGCACTGGCACGAAACCGTCTGACGCTTCGGACAAGGTGATGATCCGTTTGACTTTCATGCCCGCTGCTTTGGCATAGAGCGCGGCGCGGGCCTGCAAAGTTTTCAGAGCTTTCACTCGTGCTTCGTCCAGCGCAGCTTCGGGCTTTTCAACTGACAAGGTGGGGCCATTGATCTGATTGGCCCCTTCCTTCACCAATACGTCAAGGATCGCGCCGGATTTGCTAATGTCGCGAAACTGAACACTCAGCATGTTGCTTGCTTGATAGCCGGTGATGAGCGGCGCTTCATTGTCGCGATAGCGATATTGAGGGGATAGCGAGACGGCCTGCGTCTGCACATCCTTATCAGCCACGCCCGCTTTCTTGAGCGCAGCGATCATCCGCGCCATTTTGGCGGCATTGTCGCGCATCGCTGTTGCAGCGTCCGTGCTTTGAGTCACGACACCGGTGCTGATGGTGGCGACATCTGGAACGACTCGGCTTTCGCCGCGCGCTTGCACTTCCAATCTTGTGCCAGAGATTGATGCCATGGGGGTGGAGTTCATTTGAGCCTCAACAACGGTTGGAAGGGCAAGAAATAGGGCGGATGCCAAAAACAGGGGGTGCAATGAACGCATGAAAAACGGTCTCCTCAATCGCCTCGGCTTGGCACAAAAACAGCAAGGCCGAGCGACGCTTGTGCATCACTCGGCCTGCAAATTTGCTGAACAGCGCTCTACGCCGCCGGCGGCGTTCCGCCCTTATTCTTGTTGATCAACCGATAGACAGCGAGAAGAATGACCGCGCCAACAATCGCTGAGATAAAGCCCGCACCGTCACTGTTAAAACCAAAGGTCGTGCCAAGAAAACCCATCAGCAACGCGCCGGCAATGCCGAGCAGGATGGTGACGATGATCCCGCCGGGATCTTTCCCGGGCATGATGAACTTAGCAATGGCACCGGCGATGCCGCCCACAATGATCCAACCGATCCAGCTTGATCCTTCCAACATTTTGATCTCCTCTACCTTTGAGACAGCGCAGCCCAACGCGCCTGCACTGTCCTTATGCTCTCCCCTTATGGCTGTATTGGCAAGTGTAAACTTTTCTGTGCAATAGCCATTGTCGCATCAGCGCTCCGTACTTAATTGCAACCTATTGTGCGTTGCAGCGTGTTTGCGGTTGTACGTGGTGACTTATTCGTGTAATACAGTTGGCAGATGATCAGGCCAAAGGGCTCGCCCTGAAGGCCGGATACCAAAGGCAAAGATGATGAACTTCGAGAGCAGAATGGCAAGTTTCCAAGATTCCCGTCCCTTGGATGATGTGGATGCGCCCAACAAAAGCAACAATTTGTGGATTGCCCTTGGTGCAATATTGCTCATGATCGTCGTCGTTACCGGCGGTCATTTCTTGACCATGTCCGGCAGCAAGGGCAGCGGATTGGTTGATCCCGGCGCCGGAAAAGAGGCGCCACGGGTAACCGTCGTCGTTCCTGGAAAGCAGTTGGTCGAAAATCAAATCACGGCCACGGGCCTTCTCGCTGCGCGTCGCGAGATGCCAGTCGGGGCGGTTGGTGAAGGCGGACTCGTTACACGCGTCTTGGTTGAACCAGGCAGCTGGGTTCAGCAGGGCCAAGTTTTGGCTGTGGTTGATCGCCAAGTTCAAGCGCAACAGTCCAACCAATTGGCCGCACAAATTGCAGCGGCACAAGCCAATGCTCGGCTGGCGCAATCGGAATTGGAACGCTCGCAAGCCTTGGTCGCCCGCGGGTTCATCTCAAAGGCTGATTTGGACCGCAAAGCTGCCACGCGCGACGGTGCCGTTGCGCAAGTGCGTGTGGCTCAAGCGCAATTGGCTGAAAACCGGGCTCGTATCGGTCGGCTTGATATCCGTGCGCCTGCATCAGGCTTGGTGTTGACCCGTGCAGTTGAGCCTGGCCAGGTCGTCGGCGGTGGTGCTGCCGTGCTGTTCCGCATCGCGATGGGTGGCGAAATGGAGTTAAAGGCTGACATTAGCGAAATGGATGTTGCTCGGCTGAGGACTGGCGCTGGCGCAACGGTTGTCCCGGTTGGATCGACCCAAGAGTTTCGTGGTCAAATCTGGCAAATGTCGCCTGTCATTGATCCGCAGCGTCGGCAAGGCGAGGCGCGCATCGCGCTTGGCTACAATGCCGCGCTGAAGCCAGGTGGCTTTGCTACAGCCAAGATCAACAGTGGCATGATCGAAGCGCCGTTCCTGCCTGAATCGGCGGTTCAAAGCGACAAGCAAGGCAATTTCGTTCTGGTCATTGATGGCAATAATGTCGCGTCGCGTCGCCCGGTAACGGTTGGTTCCGTTTCTGACAAAGGCGTGTCGATCTTGAGTGGCCTTAACGGCAATGAACAAGTGGTCTTGTCGGCCGGTGGCTTCCTCAATCCCGGTGAGAAGGTTGCGCCTGTTCGCGCGAAGACCGCCAACTAAGGCCTGATCCTATGAGTTTTCGCAACATCTCGGCTTGGTCCATCAAAAACCCGGTCCCGCCGATTGTATTGTTCATTGCCTTGACTCTGCTCGGGATCATGTCCTTCATGCGGATGCCCATTTCGGCTGATCCGGACATTGATTTCCCGGTCGCGATTGTCAGCATTGCGCAGCCCGGTGCGGCCCCTGTCGAGCTTGAAACGCAAGTCGCTCAAAAGGTCGAAGCTGCTGTGCGCTCCATCAATGGTGTTGATGAAATCAACTCGTCGGTGCGCGAAGGCTCTGCAACAATCGTCATTTTCTTCGGCATTGGAACGCCGATTGACCGTGCTGTGAATGACGTGCGCGATGCAGTGGCCAATATCCGCAGCGATTTGCCGGATGGCATTTTGGAACCCGTGGTGACGCGGGAAGATACGGCCAATAACCCCATCGCCTATATTTCGGCCGAAGCGGTCGACATGACGCTGGAAGAGCTTAGCTGGTATGTCGACAATGAAGTGAACAAGCGTCTGCGTTCGATCCCCGGCCTCGGTGGTGTATCGCGCGGCGGTGGCGTAACCCGTGAAATTCGGGTCATTCTTGATCCTGCGCGGCTCCAATCTTTTGGGGTGACGGCCAGCCAAGTGAATGCTCAGCTCCGTCAGACCAATGTGAACACAGCGGGTGGCCGCACCGAAATCGCAGGATCTGAGCAGTCGATTCGGGTTCTGGGCAACGCGAAAGATGCCTATCAGCTGGGCCAAACCCAAATCAACTTGGGCGGCAACCGGTCCGTCAAGCTTGCTGACTTGGCCGAAGTGCGAGACCTTTATGCCGAGCAGCGCACCCTTTCGACCATGAATGGCCGTCAGGTGCTGAGCTTCAGCATCACGCGCGCCAAGGGCGAGTCGGACGTTGCGGTTTATGACGCGGCGATCGCCGAATTGAAGAAGATGGAGGCAGAGAACCCCAAGGTTCAATTCCGCGATCTCTTCACCACCGTTGGCTATTCGCGTGAACAATATAGCAGCTCTATGTTGGCGATGATCGAAGGCGCAATCCTTGCAGTTGTCGTCGTGTTCCTGTTCCTGCGCGATTGGCGCGCCACCATTATTTCAGCGATTGCAATCCCGCTATCGGCCATTCCAACATTCTGGTTCATGGAGCTTCTGGGCTTTAGCTTGAACCAGATCAGCTTGCTGGCGCTTGGCCTTGTCGCCGGCGTCTTGGTCGACGATGCGATCGTGGAGATTGAGAATATCGTCCGTCATATGCGTATGGGCAAATCCGCCTATCAGGCATCGATGGATGCCGCTGACGAAATTGGTTTGGCGGTTCTGGCGACCACTATGGCCATTGTCGCTGTGTTCCTACCCGTCGGTTTGATGCCTGGCATTTCAGGGCAATTCTTCAAGAATTTCGG
>DLOX01000153.1 GCA_002478575.1 Sphingomonadales bacterium UBA7473
CACCCCACCAACAGCGGCTCCACCCCCTGCTCCCCAGATCGCAAAGCCTGCGACGGATGCAGAGGCAGCACGATTCATCTTGCAAGCCAGCCTTTCTGTCAAAGAGTCAGAAATTTCAAACATCAAGTCGATTGGCTATGAGCCTTGGCTCAACGCCCAAATCGATGCGCCGATCAGCCAAACCGGCGTCGCTTGGATGGCCTCGCGCGGCTATGACAAAGTCACAGTCGAAGACTTTTTCGATAATGAATATCCCGGCGACTATATGATCTGGAACCAGCTCATGACGGAAGCCAATGGCGTCCGCAAACGGGTGGCACTTGCTCTTTCAGAATTCTTCGTCGTGTCGCTCCCCGCTTTGGACTTTAGCTGGCGGGGCCAAGCGATTGCCCATTATTGGGACCAGCTGAACAGCAATGCCTTTGGCAATTTTCGAACCTTGCTTGAAGATATGACGCTGAACCCTGCCATGGGCTATTTTCTCAGCACCCGTGGTAACCGTAAAGAAGATACGCGCACGGGCCGCGTACCGGACGAGAATTACTCGCGTGAAGTCATGCAGTTGTTTACCATCGGCCTGTTTCAGTTGAACAATGATGGCACACGCAAGCTGGATTCAAGCGGTCAGCCAATAGAGACCTACACCAACTCAGACGTAACCAATCTCGCTCGCGTGTTCACAGGCTATGATTGGGATTTTACCGGCAATGTGCGGACACCCGACGTGGGCGATCCGAACCGTATGATCAACAGCGTCGGCTATGTTCTAAAGCCAATGACCCTTGATCCCACCAAGTGGGAGCGGCCAAGCACCACGAGCCAGCATTCAACGCTGGAAGCAAGCTTCCTTGGAACCACCATCCCTGCGAATACGGATGGTACCGCCGCTCTCAAGACAGCATTGGACGCTCTGTTCAATCATGCAAATGTCGGCCCCTTCTTTTCGAAGCAAATGATCCAGCGATTGGTCACCAGCAATCCTAGTGCCGCTTATGTTGATCGGGTTGCGAAGAAGTTCAACGACAATGGCTCAGGCGTCCGTGGCGATCTGAAAGCGGTCTTCAAGGCGATTCTGCTTGATAGTGAAGCCCTAAGCGCCTCTGGCCTGACAGCACCGACCTTCGGCAAAGTCAGAGAGCCGATCTTGCGCTTTGTCCAATGGGGCCGCACCTTTGGCGCCGCCTCGACCAGCGGAAATTGGAAAATTGGCAATCTTTCCGATCTGACCAACGGCTTGGGTCAAAGCCCTCTCAGATCCCCTTCCGTCTTTAACTTCTTCCGACCAGGATATGTCCCCGCGAACACCGCGATTGCAACGAACTCCTTGGTCGCGCCTGAATTTCAGCTGATCAATGAAAGCAGCACGCCGGGCTATGTTAATTACATGGCGTCCGTAATCGGAACCAACAATGGCATCAACAATGATGTAAAAGCGGCATACACAAGTGAGCTTGCCATCGCCCATGATTCCACGGCCCTGCTCAATCGGCTCTATTTGCTGCTGGCAGCAAACCAGCTTTCTGACACAACCAAAACAACAATCAAAACGGCGGTCGATGCAACCACCGTTACGGAAACCAGCAGCAACACTGACAAGCTGCGCCGCATCTTCATGGCGACTTTGCTCGTCATGGCTTCTCCCGAATATCTGATCCAAAAGTAAAGGCGCATTCCCATGCACATCAGTCAAATGGATGATCTGTCTCGTCGCGCCTTTCTGCGCCGCAGCAAACAACTTGCAATCGCCGGCACCGCCGCTTCCTGGGCCACAGGGCTGGCGGGCATTGGCGAAGCGGCCGCCTTCAGCGCTGGCACTGACTATAAGGCGCTCGTCTGCATCTTCCTCTATGGCGGGAATGATCACAACAGCACACTCATCCCTTTCGATTCTAACAACTATGACTTGTACAGCGCGATCCGCGGCGGCGGCGCTGGTCAGACGGCTGGCGGCATCACTTTGGCCCGCGCAAGTCTTGCAGCAACTGCCCTTACCCCATCGGGCGGCCAAACCCTGACAAACAATCTGCAATATGCGCTTGCCCCCGAAATGACGCGGATGAAAGCGCGCTTTGATGAGGGGAAAATGGCGGCAATCCTAAACGTGGGGCCGTTGGTAGCGCCGCTCACTCTCTCCCAATATCAAAGCTCAAACTTGGTGGCCAATCCTCGGCCCGCCAAGCTCTTCTCGCACAATGATCAGCAATCAACCTGGCAATCCTCAAAGCCAGAGGGCGCAACCGATGGTTGGGGCGGGCGCATGGGCGACTTGGCCATGTCCAGCAACACCAACGCCTTGTTCACCTGCATCTCGGCCACCGGCAATGCGGTGTTCCTGTCGGGCCAGCAGGCGTTGAGCTATCAAGTCTCATCGAGCGGCGCGCTTGCCGTCAATGGGATTAAGAACGCGCTCTTCGGATCATCTGCGGGCAGCAGCGCATTGCGGACCTTGATGACGCAGACCAGCAATCACGTCCTGGAGGCCGAGTATAATCGCGTGGCAAAGCGGTCTATCGATGCCGAAGGCGTGATTACGGCCGCTCTACAACCCGTTACCCTTGCGACGTCGTTCCGACCCGCGACGGGCAATAATGGCCTCGCCAGTCAACTGCAGGTCGTCGCTCGCATGATTGCCGCGCGCCAACCGCTCGGCGCAAAGCGCCAAGTCTTCATGGTCAGCATGGGCGGCTTTGACTTGCACGACAATCTGATCAGCAGACAGGGCGGGCTCCTCGCGCAACTCGATTTCGCCATGGACGCCTTCTACCGCGCGACAGTCGAACTGGGTGTCGCTGACAAGGTCACAACCTTCACTGCGTCTGACTTTGGCAGAACGCTCCAATCCAATGGCGATGGGTCTGACCATGGTTGGGGTTCCCATCACTTCATCTTGGGTGGCGCCGTCAAAGGCGGTCGATATTATGGGGTCGCGCCTGAGGTCTCCGTGAGAAGCCCTGACCAAGTGGGCCAAGGCCGATTGCTTCCCACTTTGTCAGTCGATCAATATTCGGCGACGCTCGCCAGTTGGTTTGGCGTGTCAAATTCCGAACTGCCAAGCGTTGCACCCAATATCGGGCGGTTTAGCAGCGCTAACCTTGGCTTCATGGCATAGAGAAGCAAGGAAGCACTATCGCGGTCCCCATCCGCTAGCTTCGCTCAAAATTTGCGCGGACTTGCGGAAAGAAATAGGCTCTGAGCGGCATTGCCGCGCCGCCGATCACTGCAGGGTCATCGACGATCTCCGCAGCTATGATCGGAACAAGCGGTGGCCTCATGCCCAAGCGTGGTTGAGTGAAGGGTTCGATTTGATCGATCAGCCGCAGCGCGAGACTATTTGGAAGCCGACCGCCCAAGACAATCACCGCCGGATCGAAAATGGCGGACACTGTCGAGACAATTAGGTTTAGCCCCGGCAGGCATCGATTCAACCAACGATCAATTGTTGGCCAGTCTATGTCGAACTGGTCCAGCATCGCAGCGATGGTCGGCATGTTATGGCCGTCTTCGCAGAGCATAACGCGCAACAACTCCAATGTCGGCCGATCGTCCACTGTTTCAGCGGTGAACATGCTGCGCATTTCCGCTGCATTGCCTCGCCAGCCGCGGATGGCCTGGCCATCTAGCACAAGCCCGCCACCAATCCCTGCAGCAAAATGGAGATAGGCAAAGGTTGGATATTGCCTTCCAACGCCCAAAAAGGCTTCAGCAGTTGCAGCGGCAGTTCCGTCATTTTCCAGCATCACAGGGAAGCCGCACCTTTCCTGCAGCAAAGCCGGCAAGTCGATATGTGCGAGCTCCGCCAGCAATTCAGGCGGATTGACCCGGCGTTCGTCGATGAAAAAGCCTGTCATGACCAAACCGATGCCAATCACGCGGCTACGGTCTTTAACATGATTTATAAGCAATCCTTCAACCAGCGCGGCACAACTGTCTAGAATGGCTTCGCGTGACGGCGAGGAGGGAAGCGTATCAATAACGCCAAGCCTGTCGCCTCGAAGATTCAAGATGGTCGCCGATATCCGGTCAGTTGTGATCGATAAGCCAATGGAATAGGCTGCATCTCCATTCACCATCACCGCTGGGCTGGGCGATCCGGGCCCCTGCTTCGCCACCCGCTCGCCAATATAGAGCAAGTCGCGCTCGATCATCGATTCAACCAGCCGTGAAACGGATTGCAATGTTAAGCCGACAGCATCTGCAATCGCCGCCCGATTAAGGGGCTGATCGCTGGAAAGCAGCGCCCAGAGAATCGCGCGCTCATTGGCGCTGCGGGATGCCGTGGCAAGTGGCGGAAGGAAGAATGCCCGACTGGAACTTGTCATCTCACCGCCTCTAACCTCTCGCCCAAAAACGTACCAGAGCCTTTGTCATTGATTTGTCACTCGACGTGACTAATTCGAGAATAACGACTCAAGGGAGCAATGCAATGGCATTTAAGGCAAAAGCGATTTCTGTTCTTCTAACCACAGCTTGTGCGGTTTTCCCGATCCTTACGGTGGCACAAGAGGCCGATGCTGGGTCGGCTGACGAAATTGTGGTAACCGGTTTTCGGTTGCAGAATAAGCTTGCAATTGACGAGAAGCGACAGGCCGACGTTGCCGCTGACTATCTCGCCGCTGATGAAATAAACCGCCAGCCCGATTTCAACATTGCCGATGCCTTCCGCCGCGCGCCCGGCGTTTTCACGATTTTTGATGAAGATGAAGGGCGCTATGTTGGCATAAGAGGCCTGAACCCTGGTTTCACCGTGGCTACGATTGACGGCGCGGGGATCGCTTCATCAGAACGCGGCAACCGTCAGGTTAATATGGAGATGATCCCGTCAAGCGCGGTTAAGCGCCTTGATATTGTTAAATCACGCACGCCCGCAGAAGAAGGCAATGCCATTGGCGGCACAATCAAGCTTGTTACGCGATCCGCCTTTGACAAGCCTGGTTTTTTCGCGGCTGGGTCAGCCTCAATCGGCTATACCGATAGCCAAGATGTTCCCGGCAAAGGCCTTGGCCGCAAAAGTGACAATGGCCCCTCTTTCCGCATTGAAGGAACGGCATCAACCACCTTTGCCAACGACACTGTCGGCATCCTGCTGTCTGGCGCCTATTTGAAACGTCGCCGCGATCAGCAACGTTATATCCCAACCAGCTATGCGGCCCCCATTGGTGGCACATTGGCCGCGCCCAACGGTTTTTTATATGGCGGCTATCCCAATACGATCGCTCGTTTCGGCGGGCTTGGCAAAATTGAGTATAAGCCAGACGATCGTTTTTATGCGAGCCTGCTTGTATCGCGCTTCACGCAGGAAGACACGGAGCTGCGCCAATTCCAGCAGTTGAACCGCCAAGGCGCAACCACGCTCACCAGCCCCAGCAGCGCCGTCTTTACGGCAGGCAATGCCTTTGTGCGCTTCAATGACTTTTTCATCGATAAGCCGCTGTTCACGGTTCAGGCAAAAACCAAATGGCTATCCGATGACGGTCACAAGCTGGAATCCCTATTTTCTTATTCCAAAGCGACTTTTCACGAACCGTCAAATGAGATTCAATTCAATACCAGCGCGAACAACGCAAATTTGGGCGGCAGCTACACAGTTGAAAATGGCATTCCCACACTGACGCTAGCCAACCCATCCTTTTATCTGAATCCCGCCAACTATCTTTTCGCATCCTATGATTTTTACGATCAAGACAATGACGACATCATTCACGAGTATGAGGTCAATTATGGCTATAATACCGAGCGCGGTGATTTGGGCGTTGGCTTTGATGCAGGTCTACAGTTGCGCACGACGCTGCGCACTTTTGATGAACAGCGGCTGCGGGTGCGGCCTGGCGCAGTCAACACACTGACATTGAATGGGCTGGTGACCGAAAACAGCTATTTCGCGCCCTTTGCCAACCAGCCCAGCCTGTTTCTGGATGCGGAAGGCTTCCTCAAATTCTTCAACGCCAACCGCAGCGCCTTCGCGATCACGGAGTCCAACACAGCTGCAGATTATCGCTTCGATGAGAAGGTGCTTGCTGGCTATGGCCAAGTCGTAGCCACAGGCGAACGGTATAAATTGATTGCTGGCGCCCGTTACGAACGAACGGATACTCGGGTTGTCCGCCCTCGCGGTGCGGCCATCGTTGCTCGGGAAAATGCCTATGAAAATGTTCTGCCGTCAATCACCGGCTATTATGACCTGACAGACAATCTGAAGGTGCGCGGCGCCTATTATAAGGCAGTCGGTCGCCCCAACCCTATTGACCTGGCAGGGGCCGAAACTCTGAGCACCGGCGGCGATGGCGTGCCCCAGCTTACCCGCGGAAATCCGAACTTGGAGGCGCGGATTTCGAATAATGTCGATCTCTCCCTCGAATATTATTTCCCCGGCAATCAAGGCCTTTTCGCGGTTGGTCTATTTTACAAAGACATCAGCAACGAGATTTTCAACTTCACTGACACTGAGACAATAGACGGCGTTTTGACCCGCGTCACCCAAGCGCGCAACGTGGCTGGTGCAAAGGTGAAGGGCATTGAACTCAACTTCATCCAGAACCGTTTGACCTTTTTGCCGGGCCCGCTTGCCGATTTTGGCGTATCGACCAACTTCACCTATATTGATGGCGTGGTTGACGTGACCGGCACGGGTGGCGTCCGGTTGCGCAAAGCTCGATTGTTGCAGCAGCCCAAAACAATCTTCAACGCATCTCTATTCTATAACAGCGGCCCCTTTGAAGCCCGCGTCACCTATGCCCGGTCGAGCGAATTTCTGACATCGCTTGCGACCTTAGCAACCGCAGATCAGGATCGCGAAGATCGCCCCTATGATCAATGGGATGCGACCGCGCGCTTTGATCTCAACGACAATATTCAGCTGACCGCCGAAGCACGCAACATTGCCAACAAAACCCGATCCAATTACCAAACAGCGCTCAGCGGCGATGTGCTGCGCGATTTCAATATCTATGGCCGAACCTTCTTTGTCGGGGTTGCATTTAAGCTATGAGGATGATCCTTTTCGCCGCTTTGCTTGCAGCATCCTCCGCCGTGCTGGCAGACGAGAGCGAACCGCTCTTCGATGGCGTTAGCTATCGACAGCAGGTCCGAAGCGGCGACAACCCGATGGTCGCGCATATCATTACGCTCGATCTGACCAGGCCGGGCATCAAATTGGCGCTGACCCCGCCAAACCGATCAAAGGGGATGGAGCATGTCGCCTATACGACTAGCAGCTATCTGACGAAATCGGGCGCGCAAGTGGCGGTGAATGCCAGTTACTTCCTGCCATTTAACGGCGGTAGTCCAAAGGGCGAGGATTATTATCCCAAGCAAGGCCAGCCCGTTCAAGTGTCCGGCATGGCGCGCGGCGGGGGGCAGCCCGTGTCGCCCATTGAAATTGATCAAGACAACCGAGTCACCGCAATCATCTGCATGAATGGCGCCGATGTGCGCATCGCCGATGGTCAACGCTGCAAAGGCCTGTCAGCGACGCCGTGTCAGCGGGTCCACGCTTGCTATCGAGCGGTGCGGACACGCCATTGCCGCCTTACGAATTCTCCCGCGATGATGCCAAAGGTCCGCGGACTGCATTTGGACTATCAGCCGACCGAAAGACCGCTTGGTTGGTGGTCGTCGATGGCAGACAGACTGGCTATAGCATGGGCGCAAGCCTGCCCGAACTGGCCGCTCTATTTCGCGAACTGGGGGCGGCCGATGCGATCAACCTCGACGGTGGCGGATCGGCCACCATGGCAGTGGCAGGTGAGGAAGGCAGACCCAAAGTACTCAACCGCCCAATCCATACAGGCATACCGGGGCGAGAGCGGCCGGTTGCCAACCACATAATTGTGTTCGCAAAGGCTTTTAAGCCTTAGCTGAAATATGAGACGAGTGGCGGAGAAGGAGGGATTCGAACCCTCGGTACAGTTGCCCGTACGCCGCATTTCGAGTGCGGTGCTTTCGACCACTCAGCCACCTCTCCGCATGAGATTTTGGGCGATGGGCACTTAAGGCCCGCTCGGTCAGTGGAGCCGCCTAGCGGAAGGAATGCGGCTTGCCAAGGGCACCTGACATTTTTGGGACAAAGCGGCGCTTGAAGCTTGAGCCAATCCGCCCTATTTCATCTTTCATGACCCATATTGTGCATGTTCCTAATCGCATCCCGCCTGCCAATGCGCCGCAGATTGCCTCCGCCGCCTTCGGTATTGGTGAAATTGTGCGCCACCGAATCTTTGATTTTCGGGGCGTGGTGTTTGATGTCGATCCGGTCTTTGCCAATAGCGAGGAATGGTATGAATCCATCCCCGCCGAAGTGCGTCCTGCGAAGGACCAGCCTTTCTATCACCTGCTCGCTGAAAATGCAGACAGCAATTATGTTGCCTATGTGAGCCAACAAAACCTAGTCCAAGATGGGGAAAATGGTCCCGTCAATCATCCGGCGGTCGATGGCATTTTCGACATGACCGATGAAGGGGAATATCGCCTGAAGCCTGTGCATCGCCATTGATGGTCGTCGGCTAATCATGGCGGCTGGGGGGTGGCGCTTAATCTGGGCGGCAGCTTTGCTGACGCTCCCTTCCGCTTCGCTCGCTCAACCCATGCCAAGCCCGCAGGATCGCGCTGGGGCCGAACGTGGCGTCAGTTGGGATCAAGGCCATGATGCTGCTTGGCATTTGGACCAGCATAAGAAGATGGCCAGCGCGATAGCTGGCGTTCGTCCGCATCGCGCAGGTGTGGTCGATGCTTATGTGCTGGCCGTTGGGCTTGATGCTGATCCAGTGTTTACACGCGAAGCCTCTGAAGCATCCAAAGTGCTCATGCGCCGCTATGATGCAGCAGGACGGGGTCTTTTGCTCGCGACGGGAAGCAGCACCCAAGCCTCCGGATCGCCTTCCAATATCGCATTGGGCTTGGCGGCGATCGCGCAACAGATGGACAAGGCCGAGGATGTCCTGATCCTTTTTGCAACCGCCCATGGCGCGCCTGGGGTTGGCGTGGTCCATAAAGAAGGCGACAAGTCTTACGGAATGATGGCGCCGCAGCGGTTGGCAATTTTGCTCGATGAATTGGGCATCAAGCGGCGAATGATCATCGTGTCGGCCTGCTTTTCCGGGCAATTTGTCGGAAGCCTTGCGACATCGGACACTGTTGTGATCACAGCGGCAGACGATGATCGCACCAGCTTTGGCTGTGAGCCGGGCAATGATTGGACCTTCTTTGGCGATGCCCTCATCAACAATGCAATGCGCCAAGACAAGGGGCTGGACAGTGCGACCGCAGAGGCCTTTGCCTTGATCAATGAGTGGGAATTTACGCGCGGGCTCACCTCTTCCAAGCCGCGCCTGTTCATTGGCGATGGCGCACGCGGCTGGCTCACCAAGTTGGAAGCGCGAACGCCAAAAGGCAGCACGGCAAAGGTTGGTCGCCCCGCGATTGAGGATGGCACAGCGAAGCCCCCCAAGCCCTAGCGCTTTTGCGCTTGACGTTTACGTCAACCGCGCCATTGATCGCCCTTCATTCATCCTTAGCCCAGACGGAGCTTCCATGTCCCTCGATGTCCTCAGCCGCACCTCCTATAATGAAGATCATGAGGCCTTTCGCCAAACGGTCCGCCAATTTGTGACAAAGGAAATCGTGCCAAATGAAACGGCATGGGATGAAGCGGGGATCGTGCCCAAATCGGTTTGGCCGAAGGCTGGCGATCTTGGCATCCTGTGCCCTACCGTACCGGAAGCTTATGGCGGCCTGGGGTTGGACTTTGCCTATAATGCCGTGATCGATGAAGAATTTGGCTATGGGGCCGATGTCGCGACCGGCTTCTCGCTTCAATCGGATATCGTGGCGAACTATCTCATCTCCTACGGCAGTGAAGAGCAAAAGAAGCAGTGGCTTCCCAAAATGGTCTCTGGCGAGATTGTGACGGCCATTGCGATGACGGAGCCCGGCACGGGGTCTGACCTTCAGGGCATGCGGACCACGGCCAAGAAGGATGGCAATCATTATGTCATCAACGGGTCGAAGACCTATATCACCAATGGCCAAAATGCCGACTTAATCTTGGTTTGCGTCAAGACCGACCCCGATGCCAAGCCGAGCTGGAAGGGCGTTTCGATTGTGCTTGTTGAGTCGGATCGCGAAGGCTTTAAGCGCGGCCGCAATCTCGACAAGGTGGGCCTTGATGCCGCTGACACGTCTGAAATGTTTTTCGAAGATGTCCGCGTGCCCATGACCAATTGCTTGGGTGAAGAGGGCATGGGCTTCATCTATCTGATGACCGAATTGCCACAAGAACGCTTGTCGATTGCCATTTCGTCGCAATCGGCTGCGCAACGCGCCTTCGATCAAACCGTGACCTTTGTGAAAGAGCGCAAGGCCTTTGGTCAGACGGTCTATGATTTCCAAAACACCCGCTTCATCCTCGCTGATTTGAAGACTAAGCTGCAAGTGGGCTGGGCTCATCTCGATTGGGCATTGGCGCGGCATTTGAAGAAAGAACTCACGCCTGTTGAAGCCTCTGCCGCTAAGCTGTGGCATACAGAGCTGCAAGGCGAAGTTGTTGACAAATGCCTTCAGCTCCACGGTGGTGCAGGGTATATGAATGAATATCCCATCGCGCGCCAATGGCGCGGCGCCCGCGTGACGCGCATCTTTGGCGGCACCAGCGAGATTATGAAGGAATTGATCGGACGGTCGCTCTGAGCTCTTCAGGTAAAGGATGGGGCCTATGAGCACGCTTGAATGGTGCGCTGCGGCCCTGATCCTGGCCAATATCATCTTGGCTGCGCGGAGGAGCGTTTGGAATTTCCCCGTCGCGATTGTGGCTGTATCGCTTTATGCCATCGTGTTTTGGCAGGCCAAACTATACAGCATGGCCGGGCTTCAACTCTTCTTCGTCGCTATGAATATCTATGGGTGGCTCGCTTGGAAGAAGGAAAAGACCGAAAGCGGAGACGTGCGGGTGCGACACTTAAGCATCCCTGCGCGCCTCGCTTGGATTGCAGGATCAATCGGTGCCGTCGGGGCTTGGGGCACTGTTATGCAGCAGCTCGTCGGCGGCCCCTTCCCCTATTCAGACGCCGCAGGCGCGATGCTTTCGGTGGTCGCTCAGTTGCTGATGGTATGGCGCTATGTTGAAAATTGGGCATGGTGGATCGCCGTCAACATCATCTCTGTCGTGCTGTTCATGGAAAGCGGGCTCTACGTCTCGTCAGGCCTCTACATGATCAATTGGGTGCTGGCGGTTTATGGACTGATCCGCTGGTCTCGCGACGCACGAGTACAGGCCAAAGCCATATGAAGATTTGCCTGCACGGTGCCGAAAGCACAGGCAAGTCGACGCTGGGTGGGCAACTGTCCGCGCATTTCGGCTGTGAGTTGGTGCCAGAATATGGCCGATCTTATTGCCAAGTGCATGGCACTGCGATCGATATGGCGGCGCTCGTTCATATTGGCCAAGTGCAAGATGCGCTCAATCTTGAATCCGCCATGCGGGCGAGAGAAGGTCGGGTGGTCTTCGACACAGATTCGCTTATCACCTCTGTCTGGGCACAGATGATGTTTGGCAAAGCTGACCCTTGGCTTGCCGCTAGCGAGCCAGTCGCCGACCTCTATCTGCTGATGGATGTTGATCTGCCGTTTGTTGATGATGGCTTGCGCGTTTACCAGAAGCCCGAAGATCGCCAGCGCTTCTTTGACTTGTCGAAGGCCGTGCTGGAAGAGCGCAGCGTGCGCTGGGCCTTGGTGAGTGGCGATGGTCAGGCTCGCTTAGAAGCGGCATTGGAGGCGATTGGATGAGCGGCAACCTTGATGGCATATTGGCGCTAAGCGCTTTGCACGAAGAGGAGACGTCTCCGCTCCATGAGGCAAAGCTTGCATCTATGCTCAAAGGCGCGTTTCATCATGCCGTTATTGGCGATGGATCGCGTGGCTATCTGATCGCCTTTGATCAGGACGCCGATTATGACAGCGTTAATTTCCGCTGGTTCCAAGCTCGCTTCGATCGGTTCGTTTATGTGGATCGGATTGTTGTGGCCGCGTCCGAGCGAGGTAAGGGTGCCGCCAAGCAATTCTACTTGGACCTTTTCGCAGCAGCCCGCGCTGCTGGCCACACCCGCATCGTCGCTGAGATTAACGTCGAGCCGCCCAATCCAGGATCGCTTGCCTTTCATGCCGCAATTGGCTTTGTTGAGCTCGGCCAGGCAGAACTTTCGCGCGAGAAAGTCGTCAGCTATCAGGAGTATCGCCTATGAGGACCGACTTTAGCTGGACGCCGGATGCCGACAGCGGGATCATGCAGCGCTTCATCAGCGTGAATGGCGTTGAGTTGGAACTGGCGGAATGCGGCGCTGGAGACAGGCTGGCGCTGTGCCTTCATGGCTTTCCGGAACTCAACTATAGCTGGCGGTTCCAGATGCCAATGCTGGCTGAACGCGGTTGGAAAGTCTGGGCACCCAATTTGCGGGGCTATGGCGGAAGCGAGAAGCCAGAAGGCATCAAGGCTTATCGGCTCGACACATTGATTGAAGATGTCGCAGCGCTCATTGATGCCTCGGGCGCGAAAGAGGTGATGCTCATCGCGCATGATTGGGGCGCGATTATTGCCTGGCATTTTGCGATCAAGCGGCTGCGGCCCCTGACCCGCCTCGTCATCATGAATGTGCCACATCCCAAAGTGGCAGAGCGCGAAATACGCCATTGGCGGCAGTTTAAGAAAAGCTGGTATATCTTCTTCTTCCAGCTGCCATGGCTGCCGGAGCGGATGATGGGCGGCAATGGCGCGCGTGGGATCAAGGGCGCTTTCTATAATATGGCAGTCGACAAAAGCCGCTTTGGCCGGGATGTGCTTCAAACCTACGCCAATGCCGCACTTCGCCCCGGATCAATGACCGCAATGATCAATTTCTATCGCGCGCTGCTCCGCACGCCTGACATGCGCAACATTGGGGACGCTCGGGTTGAGACGCCGACCCTGATGATTTGGGGCGAGGAAGATGCGGCACTCAACATCCATTGCACCGAAGGCACTGAGCAATGGGTGCCCCACTTCACGCTTCATCGTCTGCCCAAAGTCTCCCATTGGGTGCAGCAGGAAGCGCCGGAGAAGGTGAATGCCTTGTTGGGCGAGTGGCTGGATCTGCCCAATAAATGAAGCCGTCACCCCGGACTTGATCCAGGGTCCATGCCTCGTTTTCCAGACATCCGGCGGGATGAAACATGGAGGCATGGATTCCGGGTCAAGCCCGGAATGACGAAAG
>DLOX01000017.1:0-586 GCA_002478575.1 Sphingomonadales bacterium UBA7473
CGCTTTCGGTGGAGAGATATTCAAACTGGGGCAGGTCAGACACATCCGTCCCAAGCCGCACAGACAGGATTGGAACCCGTTCCTCCGCTGTCTCATAAAAGCCCAAAGCCCCTGTGCCGCGCGGCAGGGAGGATAGATGCTCGATGCCTTGGATTACTCGACCCACCAGAGCAATGTTCCGATCCAAATGGCGCGGGGCATGGCCAATGACCGTGTAAAGCTCCGCGCCGGTTCCGGTGTCGGGCGGCATATTGCGGCCCACGCCGACCATGCCATAGCAATGGACGGGCCATAGCGCATCCGGCGAAACTTGGATCTTTTTCGCAGACTTGTGATCGCTATACTTCGTCTCAATCCCAACAGGAAAGCTGCCAGCAAAGCCCATGTCGAAACTATAGGTATCGCTGAAAGAAGGGGCCATTTCCTCCCCAGGCCTTATTGGCTCGATGTAGAGGGGATAGGGAAATTTCTTTCTACCATCGATCCCCCAGATCATTTGGAACATGCCGGTCTGGAAAGCGGTGGTATAATCCCCTTCAGGGACAGATGCGAGATTCTCAGGAAGCGCCTTCTTCTCGGTCGCATC
>DLOX01000017.1:636-5399 GCA_002478575.1 Sphingomonadales bacterium UBA7473
GCCTTCTTCTCGGTCGCATCGCCCCATTGCACGACATAATTATCCTGCACCCGGTTGATGGTCGTCCCATCCCACCATTTGGCGGCAGCCAGCTTGCGGATATTGCCAATCCAGCCCTGACTGAAAGGCACGGGCATCAGTTGGATCACCACGCGGCGCGCTTTGCCATCGCGGTCGGCGGCCAAATCCATCACTAGGAGGTCCGAAGCCGCAATCGCCACCCACTCCTGCGATTTGGCGGCTGCCACAATCTCATTGGGTGAAGGCACCGGCGTTTCAGGGGGAGGCGGGGAAGCGGCGATCAGGGCCAGCGAAAGAAAGGCAAATCTCTTCATACCCATGATACTTGCGAAACTTGTCGCCAAAGTCTAGGGGCACCGCTTCCAGCGAATTGCGGAGCGGTGGCCGAGTGGTCGAAGGCGCTCGCCTGGAAAGTGAGTATACGTCAAAAGCGTATCGAGGGTTCGAATCCCTCCCGCTCCGCCAGTTAGTCTTAAGTTATTGGAATACATGGACAAAGAGCACTGAAGCCGCCCACTTCTGCGGCGATTTCTCGTGGTACGGTCTTAGGAGTTAGCGCTGTGTCGTGAACCCGGAGAAGCGGCGCTGCGCTTCCCAGCGGATGGGGAGAGGCCCAGATTGGGTGCGCTTCCCTTGTTTTGAACGAGCTTCATGGCAACGCCCGGCCGCGTTCAATGACAACAGCCATGTTCGGTTCCAAGCGCAAGTCGAGAAGAAAGTCGCTAAACAGACGCTTTGGTCATCAGTTTATGGCAACAAACAGCTTCACCCAAAGCTGCATATGGACTTGCGCCCACCCTTCCCCATGTGTGTCCGCATGACTCCCCCGCCCGACCCAGAGATGCGCGAACTGTTCACTCAGATCGGATGCATCAACTTATCCAGACCTTTTTCGAGCTTGGCGTCGACCGGGAGCTTTGGGCTGCTGGCCTAGGAAGCATCATTCGCGAAAGGTCATACTCTCAACAGATATTGATTAAAGCTAGTTATCTCGTTGTCCGGTCAGCGCAGCATCAAGTCTAGCTCTGTCCAACGCCCCATCCCACCGCGCAACCACCAAGGTGGCTACAGCATTGCCAATGAAGTTGGTGAGTGCCCGGCATTCGCTCATGAAGCGATCAATGCCGAGGATCAGCGCCATTCCCGCGATGGGGACGGTCGGCACAACAGACAATGTCGCGGCAAGCGTAACAAATCCTGACCCCGTGACGCCGGCGGCACCCTTGGAGCTGATCATCGCCACAAGCAGCAACAAGACCTGCTGTTCCAAACTTAAGGGCGTGTTTGTGGCCTGCGCGATAAACAATGCCGCCATCGTCATATAGATATTGGTGCCGTCCAAGTTGAACGAATATCCAGTGGGGACGACAAGACCAACAACCGGCTTGGATGCGCCTGCCTTTTCAAGCTTATCCATCAAGGAGGGAAGGGCCGCTTCCGACGATGACGTGCCGAGAACGAGCATCAATTCTGACCGAATATAAACCAGCAACCGCCACAGCGAGAAGCCCGCAAGCTTCGCGACGGGGGCCAAGAAGATGATCAGGAACAATATACTGGTCAGATAGAATGTGGCGATCAACTGGCCGAGGCTGAGCAAAGTATCGATGCCATATTTGCCAATGGTGAAGGCCATGGCGCCGAACACGCCAATAGGTGCAGCGCGCATAACGATATCGACGATCTTGAAGATGATCTGGCCAAGGTCACTTATCGCGCTGGAAATGCGCTTGCCCTTTTCGCCAAGCGTTGCGAGCGCAATGCCGGTCAGGATCGACACTAGCAGCACTTGCAAGATTTGCCCTGAGGTGAAGCCACTGATCAGCGTGTCGGGGATGATGTTCAGCAGAAAGTCGATGATCGACTGGTCTTGAGCCCGTGTCTGATATTCGCTGACTTTGCTCGCATCGAGCGTTTCCGGATCAATGTTGAGGCCCGCCCCCGGCTTCACGATGTTCCCGACGACAAGCCCGACGATCAGAGCCAGTGTCGAGAAGGTCAAGAAATAGGCAAGGGCCTTCGCGCCGACCCGCCCAACGCTTTCCAGCGTGTTCATGCCCGATATGCCCGCCACCACAGTGCAGAAAATGACGGGGGCAATGATCATTTTGACAAGCTTGATGAAAGCGTCGCCTAGCGGCTTCAGGCTTTCTCCAAAGGCTGGAAAGAGGTGGCCAACCGCAATGCCAAGCACCAGCGCGATCAGCACTTGGCCATAGAGGCTTTTATACCATGCCTTGCGCGCGGTCGGCGTTTCTTCGCGGATCGCGCCTTCCAAATTCGCGGCCATCTTTCTCTCCCTATTTTTTTTTGTTTGGGCGGAAGCGTTGCACGCGTTTTCCGGTGCTCACTTCGCCCACATAGATATTGCCGTTCGCGTCGACGGCGATGGTATGCGCCCAGCGGAATTCGCCCGGATAAGGCCCTGCGCGGCCAAAGGCGCTCAAGTCTTTGCCGGATTTACGCTCGCTCACCCGCACTTCGCTATTATTGCCATCGACCACCAGCAGATTTTTCTCGCTACCGCGTGGCCAAAGCACTGCATCCCAGACGCTGCCGACACTGCCCGATTTGCCGCCAGTGCCACCGCCCGTCTCAGGGCGCTGAACAATGTCCGCGATCCATTTCCCGTCTCGTGTGAAAGTCTGAAGGCGATTGTTTGGGCGATCCCCCACATAGAGAATACCATCTCGTGACAAGGCAATGCCATGCGGCTGCATCAATTGGCTCTTGCGATCTGTCACCGGGCCATCGATTGGCGCACGGCCAAAGGCACCCCAATGGCGCTTATAGGTCCCTGTGGTAGCATCGAGGACGATAACGCGCCGGTTGCCATAGCCATCGGCAATGAATAACTCGCCCGCGACAGGGTCAACGACCATGCCCGCCACGCGGCCGAGCTGCGTTGTGTCATTGCTGCCCTTGCTTGGCCCGCTGTTGCCAACCCGAAGCAGGAAGCGGCCATCGGCGCTATATTTGACGATGAAGCCATCATCATCACCATTGCCACTGATCCACACGCTGCCGTCCCTTGAATCAATCGCAATGCTATGTTCGCGGTGTGGCCAAGTCTCGCCGCGTTTGCCAAGCGGCCAGCTGGCAACCACTTGGCCACGTTGATCGAATATGACAACGGGTGGAGCGGCGACTGCACCGATGACGGCCTCATCTTCGGTGATCGTGGCGGGGCGATTGAGAACCCAGACACGGTTCTGCTGGTCAACGGCAACGCCCGTCACATGGCCCAAAACCCATCGGTCCGGAAGCGGAAGCGGCCAACCGGGATCGACGCTAAAGGACGCTCTGGACGTCGATTGGTCTGCCGCCCTTGCGAAGGCAGGGGCGCTCATCAGCAAAGCAGATGTGAACAGGACTCGAGCGATTTGGCTGAAGTTCAAGGGTTTTCCATTTTGGCTGGACCAATCTTAAGATATTGGTATAGCATTTCCTAAGATTTGGAAAGAATCAAAAATGAAACGGAGAGATTTCCTTGTCGGGGCAGGCGTAGCGGCTGGGCTGGTGCTTCCCGCTTCGGCCAAGCTTGGCCCTGCCCAGCGTGGTAAAGATGGCCTGCTGCGCTTTGCAGATGCGCTGCCGCTCGTCGATTTTCGGCGCTTTGTCCGTGATCCCATCAAGCTGAAATCCGCCGAGATATTGATCGTTGGTGACCGCAAACATCAGTTCATCCGCGTAACATCAACCGATGGCCATGAAGGCGTGATCAAGGCGAACAGCCGGATGGAAGAGGTCAGCAGCTTGTTCCATCAGGTCGCGGTTCCTGCCTTTTCTGGTCGTGACCTGCGCGATTTGCAGACCATCCTGACCGATGTGTACCGGGCGCAGTATAAATTTGCGGGCCTCGCCTTTTGGACCGCCATTGGTCATTTGGAATTGGCGGTGTGGGATATGCTCGGGAAGGCGGCCAACAAGCGCTGCGTTGAGATGATGGGGCCTTTGCTGCGCAATGAGATCCCAATCTACGTCTCCAGCCTAGACCGCAAATCCTCGCCGGAGCAGGAAGTGGAGGCGATCCGCAGGGCAGTTGCCGAAACGGGCGCTACCGGCTGCAAGGTCAAGGCAGGTGGACGGATGAGCCGCAATGTCGATGCCTATCCCGGACGAACCGAAGCACTGATTCCGGCTGTCCGCAAAGCCTTTGGTGATGACTTCACCATCTATGTCGACGCCAATGGATCCTATGATGCCCCAGCCGCGATTGAGCTTTGTCGCATACTGGAGGATTATGGCGTCGCGATGCTGGAAGAGCCGTGCCCGCACGAAGATGTTGAGATGACGGCACAGGTCGTCAAGCACACCAAGTTGCAGATTGCAGGTGGCGAGCAGGATGGATCGATGGAGCGGTGGCGCTGGTATATTGAGAATGAGGCGCTCGATATTCTGCAGCCCGATTTCATGTATAATGGCGGGATGCTCCGCACCTTGTTTGTGCAGCGTATGGCGGCGAAGGCGAGCGTTCCGGTAGCACCTCATTATCCGCGCAACGGTGTTGAGACGGTTGAGCTGCTTCATTTTGCCGCGCAGGCGAGCAATCTTTATGGTCTGCAAGAATATCGCTTGAAGCCGCGTGTGCTCGATTTTGAGCATAGCCCCGTGATCCATCCCAAAAATGGCAAGCTTGCTTTGCCCGAAGGCCCCGGATTTGGGGCGCAGGTTGATCCGGGAATTTGGAGAAAGGCAACGATGCTATGAGTTTGAGCATTTTCAAATGGGGCGCGGCTCTT
>DLOX01000017.1:5450-9278 GCA_002478575.1 Sphingomonadales bacterium UBA7473
TGTCAGCTCAAACGCACCCAGAGCTTTCCGAAATCTGGCGCTTGTCAGAAGGCCTCGCGGGTCCTGAGTCAGTCGTCGTCGATCCAAAAAGCGGCGCTCTTTTCATCTCGAGCATGAAAGGTAAAGGCGATGCGCTGGACGGCAATGGCTATGTTTCGCGCATTTCCAGCCAAGGCGAAATGCTTGATCAAAACTGGCTGACGGGGCTCGATGCTCCGAAAGGCCTGGCGATTTCGGGCGGCGTGCTGTTCGGAACGGATATCCAAAAGATGTTCGGCGCGAAGGTGTCGGGCGGAAAAATGCTGTTCAGGCGCACCGTGGAGCAGGCGAACTATTTGAATGACACGGCGAAAGGCGAAGGCGGCAGCGTGTGGGTCACCGATGCACGCGGCAACAGCATTTGGCAGGTTACCAACAGGGGAGAGCGCAAGGTCCATGCGCCACCGAGCCTCGTTCGACCGAACGGGCTCACTGCTGTCGGCCGGACAATATTCGCGCTTGTCGGTTCGCCCGGCGAAGGGGATCCCGGCGATCGCCGCTCCATTTATCGGATCGACCAAGATGGCAGCATTGCCATACTCCCCACAACCCCCGTCCATTTCGGCACCGCAGACGGCCTTGAAAGCGATGGGCGCGGCGGTTGGTTCTTGACGACCAATGCCGCACAGGAAGTCATTCACGTTTCAAAAACGGGCGCGAGCAAAGTGCTGGTGAAGCTTGAGAGCAATACGACTGATCTCCATTTCGATCGAAAGACTAATCGCCTTTACGTCCCGCTTGGGCGGGCCAACGCCCTTGTCGCCTTTGACGTGAAATGGTGATCGCCCACTCCTCCCTCCCCATTTGGAGCCCGAAAATGACCGTACTTAACCGAACTAAGTTTTGCTCTGCGCTCTTGCTTGTAGCGTCTGTGTTGGCGACGCCACCCGCTGCGGCACAAACCGCGACGCCGATCACCAATCCCACGACATTGAAGACAACAACTGCAGTTACACCGGTGGTGGTTGCCGACCAGCTTGAAGCCCCATGGGGGATGGCCGTTCTTCCAAATGGCGATATGCTGGTCACCGAGTTACTTGGGCAATTGCGCCATGTCAGCAAGGCCGGGAAACTGTCTGCTAAGCCGATAACGGGCGTCCCTGCCGTCGCGACAGGCGGCCAAGGTGGATTGATGGATGTCACGCTCCACCCACAATTTGCCAAGAATAAGTGGGTCTATCTCTCCCATTCCGCAGGCGATGAGAGCGGCAGCTGGACTCGGATCATCCGGGCCGAACTGCGCGGCAAGGCGCTGCGCAATGTGACAAGCATCTTTGAAGTCAGCCAAAAAAAGCCGCGCATCCAGCATAATGGCAGCCGCTTTGCGTGGTTGCCCGATGGCACTTTGCTGATCACCATTGGCGATGGGGGCAATCCACCGACGATGCTCGAAGGCGCGCTGATCCGCGAACAGGCGCAGAATCTGGATAGCCATTTGGGCAAGATCATTCGCATCCATGATGATGGCCGCATCCCAACCGACAATCCCTTTCTGGATCGGCCCGATGGCAAGCGAGAGCTTTATTCCATTGGCCATCGCAACCCGCAAGGCTTGGCGCGTGATCCCGTGACGGGGCTGATCTGGTCATCTGAACATGGCAGCCAAGGCGGGGATGAGCTGAACCTGATCAAGGCTGGCGCCAATTATGGCTGGCCGCGCGTGGCCCATGCGGTTGAATATGGCAAAGAAGGAAAACCCATCTCTCCCCATCAAACGCTCGCTGGGATGGAAGACCCTAAGATTGCTTGGGTGCCCGGCATCGCCCCCGGCGGCATCGCAATCTGGCGCGGCACCGCTTATCCCGGCTGGGATGGAGACCTGTTCGTCTCTGGCCTCCGCGTTGATGGCAGGCCCAATGCGGGCGCTCTGCTCCGCATCGATTTGGACGGTGACAAGGTGATCGGCCAAGAGCGGATAGACCTAGGGAAGGTGCGCGTTCGCGATGTTGAGACAGGCCAAGACGGCAAGCTTTATGTGCTGACCACCGACATCGAAAATTACCGCGATAAGGGCCAACGCAATGGCCGTTTGGTAAGGCTGGATGCCGTTCGGCCTTAACGTGTTGGCTTAGGGCAAGGGGAGCTGGCCAAGCACTGGGAGCGGTTTGACTTTTGACAGTTTTGACACGGAATCGGCTTTTTCCTGAACGCCTGTTCATCTTTGTAAAATGCCCTCCGTCTGGAGAGCATATCCGAGGCGATGAAGACCCCAGCCTCATTGCGAGGGCGCTTGACCGAGCTGGAGATGATTCGTACTTCATTCGCGACTAGAACATAAGATGATCTAAATATCAATATAAAACCCATTTTAACAAACATCATAACATTGTGGTGCCGCTCTTCCCATGTCCGCTCCCGACATACAGCTTTTAACCCTTCACGTCGCACTAGCGGACATTTCCTTATCGCTGCTCTCGCGCTTCCTTGCGATACCAGCCCTCACTCGCCATCGTCAGCCGCCGGATGCGTTCGCGGGTTTCCTCTTCGGCCAGTGTTTCCTCCCGGACATCAGCGGCAAGTGCCGGACCGCAAGCATCGCGACGGAACGGGATGACTTGCGCAATCGGTGTACCCTTTTCGATCACGTGCACACCTTCTGGCGCTGTTGCGAAAAAGGGGAAATGGATGGGTGACCGATAAGTGTCGGTATCAACAACGCCACTTGCAATTTCAAACAGCGGGTTGGGTCGGTTCATCGGCGGAATGAAGAGGCAGGACCAGCCCGGTGGGGTGGTGATTGTCCAGTGATTGTGGAATTTCATCGGCGGCATGGGCAGCCGCGGATGGCCTTTCACTTGTTCGACATTATGTGGGCTGATCATCACCTTGTCAAAATCCCAGCCGCAATCAATTTGCGCACCACCATCGCTGATTTCGAGCCGCACGGTTGCGGCCAGTGGCATGATCCAGCCCAGCGTCAGTGCGTCGAGGAAGGGCATGCAGCGTTTGACCGTCAGCCCGTTATTGGTCGCTGAAAGTGCCTCCGGGTCAATTGCGGGAATGTTGCGGAACCATTCGGGGATCGCCTGCTTGGCGGGAAATGGCTTTGCAATCACATCGATGTCGCCAATCTCGCAGGTGAAAGCGATGACCGCCTCTTCGGTGCTCTTTGGATTGGCGTTGTCGGTCTTTGTCTTCAACATGGCATCCTCACAATTGGAATATGGGTGAAGCAGCAAGCCCGGCGAGGCCTTTCGGTCTCGCCGGGCCCTTTACGCTCGTTAGCGAGGGCGCTTCTTGCCCTTGCGTGAGCTGTTGCTGCTCGAGTTCGAAGAGCTGTTTGGCGAGCTATTCGAGCTGGAGTTATCCGAGCTATTCGAGCTGGAATTGCTCGAGCTGTTGTCGCTCGAATTTGACGACGAATTTGAGCTTGAGTTGTCCGAGCTGTTGGAGCTGGAATTGCTCGAGCTGTTGTCGCTCGAATTCGACGACGAATTTGAGCTTGAGTTATCCGAGCTGTTGGAGCTGGAATTGCTCGAACTGTTACCGCTCGAATTAGACGAAGAGTTGGAGCTACTGTTGCTCGAACTGTTCGATTGGAAGGCCATCGTCTTACCTGCAGCCTTCATGACCGGCGCGTCTGCCGATCCGAGATTTGCGAGGACAGCTGCATGCGCACCACCGGTGGCAAGTGCGCCTGCAGCGACGATGATACTGAGTTTATGTTTCATCTTACTCTCCTTTCAAAGGGCAACCGCATCGCCGCCCGGGGGTGCGCGGCGATTACGGCGCCGTGCAGCGGGATGCTGCAATCGGATGACTGGTTTGGGGGAGATTTCCGGAGGCTTG
>DLOX01000017.1:9302-19953 GCA_002478575.1 Sphingomonadales bacterium UBA7473
ATCTTCCCCTCACCAGTCACAACCACTTTAGTCCCGGCGCTTGAATGCGTTTTGAACCCAACCTAAATTCTGCCTAAACGCCTCGTGAAAGCGCCACTTTTCGTCGTGCGCCACAGGCATTCTGCCAAAACAAAACCTCCCCCGCTTTTGGCAGGGGAGGTCGCATTGGAACCGCCGGTTTACAGGGACAGGCCGATATGGCTCCAATAGCCAAAGTAGAAAAGGACCATCAGCAACAGATGCACCGGCATCAGGATCATGCTGAGCCGGAACAGGTCGGCAGGCATGCGGTTTTCGCTGTCCATTTCCTGGAACATCAGCAGCGCTTTCGACGACACCGGAAAGGTCAGGCAATAGTTTATGCCGACGGTTGTGAGAAAGGCGACCGCGACCGGATCAATCTTCAGTTCTGCTGCAAGCAGCAAGAGCGGCGGCAGAAGTGAGGCAGTGCGCGCTGCGTGAGAGGTCATGTAGATATGCGCGGTCAATGTGACGAAAGACAGACCCGCGATGACCGCAAAGTTGCTCGCTCCACTTTCAAGACCGGTTGCGGCAAACTTCGCGCTGATCAACCATTGTGCAGCCCCGGTATCGATGATCGCCTCACCAAGCACCAATGCCGCGCCGACGAAGATCACCAGCGGCCAACTGACCGCCTTCGCCGCCTTTTTCCAAGTAATGACGCCGACGCCGGGTGCACAAACCGCAAGCGCGCCGAGGATGGCAACGGTAGCGATTTCGATACTGTGAAAGGCATCGGTCATCCAGAAAGCGACCATAAAAGCAAAGACGGCAAGAACCTGCTTTTCCTTACTGCTCATGGGAGCAGCTTCGGGCAGGTCGACCTTGACTGGGGTATTTTGCTCAGCGTTTGTCAGGAACATCTTGGACACGGTCCATATCGTGATGGCAACCGTCACCAGCGCGAAGGGCAGCCCCCACAATACCCATTGGCCAAAGGAAATCCGCTGGCCCGTTGTTTCTGCAAGAAGATCGATCGCGATTAAATGCGATCCGGCGCCGGTGATGCTGGCAATGGCCGAAACCAATATGACCACGGGGATCAGCAATGCCATTGCCCGCGTGACAGCAGGCATCGCTGCCGCGTCGGTCAGGTTCTTGAACATCGGCAACACCAAAGCCGCCCGGCCCGAGGTTGAGGGGATCAGGAAGGTCAGCGGTACCAACACCATGCTGCTGAACCACATCATGCCACGGACATTCTTGACTTTGGAGGAAGCGAGATGGCTTAGCCGCGCGGCAAGACCGCTTTCCTCGGCAGCAGCGCCGACAACAAACGTACCGATCATCAGCAGCACAATCTTCGATCCCAATGCATCGAACAGTTTCTCCTGCTCAATGGCTCCAGTAAGCGCTAGGAAGACCGCGGCTCCCAAGGCGACATAACCAACCTCTATCTTTGTTGTAGCCCACAGGAGCGCGGCGATGCCGAAAGCGAACAGCGACAGCCGTGCATCCAGTTCAAGCCCGGTCGGCAGGGTAACGCCAAAGCCGATTGCAGCAGCTGCAAGAGCAATAAGGACCGGCTTTGGTGTCATAGTGGGAAGCGATACCGAGAATGACGGCAGGCGATAGAGGGCGGCCTCAGGCATATGCCACCGCCCGACGCTGGTTCGCTGCAATCTGGCTGGCAAGCGACATGCCCACCATGAAGGTGCGCATGACATTCTCGGCGACCTGCGCGATATCATGCCGTGCATGAGAGATCGCGTCCTCCAGCGAAGACGGTGCGGTCATGCTGGAAAAGAAGGAAGCGACACCGTGCAGGCGGACGACATCGGCGTCGGTGCCAATCGATCCTGCAAGCACAATTGTTGGAATGCCAAGTGCACGGGCGCGGTCGCCAACCTCTGCGGGGATTTTTCCGCGAACGGTTTTGGAATCCAGCCCACCTTCGGCGCTGATCACAAGGTCGGCCTCGGCAATCTGGTTGTCGAGATCGAAATGGGGGAGCAGAACATCGAAGCGCGAGCGCAATTCTGCACCCAGCAGTGCATGCAAACCTGCGCCTACGCCGCCAGAAGCGCCACCGCCGGGGATCAACCGGACGTCGCAACCCACATCGCGTTCAATGATGTCGGCATAGCGATCAAGGGCTGCCGCCAGCTGCTCGACATCTTCGGGCGACGCGCCCTTTTGTGGGCCGTAAACCCGGGCAACGCCTTCGGGGCCAGTCAACAGATTCTTGATATTGCAGGCAACCTCAATGCGGGTCTCAGCAATGCGAGGATCAAGGCCCGACAGGTCGATGCGGTCGAGCAGATCAAGGCCAAGCCCGCAACCCGGAATGTCATTGCCTTCGCGGTCGAGCAACCGGGCACCCAGTGCCTGCGCCAGGCCAACGCCGCCATCGTTTACACCGCTATCACCGCAACCGATCAGGATATGGCGCGCGCCAGTATCAAGCGCTGCCTTGATCAATTCACCAACGCCGCGGCTTGTGGTCAGGCGCGGGTCGCGGCAATCGCGGGGCACGAGGGTCAGGCCAGCAGCGGCGGCCAGTTCGACAACAGCAACACCAAGGCTCGATCCACCGAGCAGGGCGAAATGGCTTTCAACAGGCTCGCCGACGGGACCTGTCACTGTGACAGGAACGACATCACCGCAGGTTACCCGGGCAAGCGTGGCTGCTGTACCCTCACCGCCATCAACCAGCGGCAGCTCGGCAACCTCGATATAGGGCGCGGCGCGGCGAATGCCCTGTGCGATCGCTTTCGCGACATCAACAGCATCGAGACATTCCTTGTAACCGGATGGTGCAATAAGAATACGCATTTTGGGGTCCTCTTCTTTGTGCTTTCGTGACCGCCCCAATGTGCTTCAGGAAAACCGCACTTGCGGTGAACGAAACCTAAATTCTACCTAAACAGGCAATGAAATTAGGTGACAGAAACCGATTACGGATGACTTTGCAGCATCGATTAAGGATATACAGGCTAACTAGTTTTATCTTCTGCTTATGGAGTTGATCGAAATGCAGACGCTTAGAGCAAAGAGCCGGATATCGATGATCCTTGTGATCATCCTTGTTCTTCTGCCCTGCGCCTTTGCGGTCTATTCACTGTCCGCAGGCGAGAAGAATAGTGAACGTTCGCGGCTTGCCCATGAAGTGCTGGAGGCGCATCTAGAATTGTCGCGCAATGGCCATATGCTGCTCGATCATATTGCGCGCGGGGGATCGCGCACCGATGCTGTCGGGAAAGAACTGGATACTGCCGTGATGTCACAGGCTCGGCGCGCCCGCTCGCTCATCGCAGCAGAGATTGAGATGATCGGCAGGGGCGGAGCTGACGAGGAAGAGGAAGAGTTGGAGCGGATTGCGCAAATCCTGACTAATCTTAATCGCAACTTAGCGGGAGACGATGATGCTGGTTGGGAGAAGCTGGTCGACGATGCAGTAGACGAAGAACGGCGCGAAGTTGCCGAGATTGACAGCCTCACCCAACGCGCCTTTGCTGGCGCAACGGCATCGATGATCGTGATGTCACTGGCAGCTTTGGCATTGGCCATCGCTGCATTTATCTGGTTCCAACGCTCATTGCTTCGACCTGCGGCCGACTTGCTCGATGGCATGACCCGGCTAAGTGATGGCGATCTTGGTTTCCGGCTAAGACCCAGCGGAGACCGGGAATTTCGCATTTTGGGTGAACAGTTCAACAACATGGCAGCGCAGGTTCAAGCGAGTGCGAAATCGATGGAAAATGATCGCAATGCCCTGCAACTGATGGTTGAGGCCCGCACCGAGGAGATCGAAACCGCGAATGATGAACTGAAAAAGGCGGCCGACATACGCACCCAATTTCTCGCCGATATCAGCCACGAACTGCGTACCCCGCTGGCTATCGTCAGGGGTGAGGCGGAGGTTACCTTACGCGGCAAGGACAAGAGCGCAGAGGAGTATCGCGGGTCGCTCGCGCGCGTTGCCGATCAGGTCAATGGCATGGCGCGATTGGTCGATGATCTGCTCTATGTCGCCCGCAACGAGGGCGGTGCGCCAAAGATGAAGACGCAGGCTGTTAATATCGCGTCGCTGCTTAAGACTATCGCTTCCGACCTGCGACCGTTGGTTGAGGCCGATGAGGGCAGGCTTGGCTTTCGCGCGGATGTAGAGAATGCGCTCGTCATTGGTGATCCAGATCGATTGCGCCAGTTGATCCAGATATTGCTCGACAATGCGATGAACTATTCCGAAGGCCCGCCGGAAATCGACATCATGCTAAACTCGGCAACCAACGGCTTCGCCATCAAGGTACGTGACGAGGGGATTGGCATATCGACTGAAGATCTGCCGCATATCTTCGAACGCTATCATCGCGGCAAGCAGGCGAGCACGCAAAATGGGGGCGGCATCGGCATCGGCCTGCCAATGGCCAAAGCCATCGTCGAAAGTCATGGGGGATCGATCTTGGTTGAAAGCATCGAAGATGAAGGCACCATGGTCACGGTCATGTTGCCCGCCGCCAACGGAATGCGGGCAGTCGCGTGAAGATATTGGTCGTCGAGGATGAGGAGCTGATGGCCGACTTCCTGCGGCGCGGACTGACTGCTGAGGGGCATATGGTAACGGTGGTTGCTGATGGGTTTGAGGGGCAAGGCTATGCCATGGGCGGCGATTTCGATCTGATCCTGCTCGACATCATGTTGCCGGGGAAATCGGGGCTCGATGTGTGCGACTCTTTGCGCGGGTCAGGTGTTTCAACCCCGATCCTGATGCTGACCGCGCTCGATTCGGTGCCGGACAGGGTGAAGGGGCTGCGCCACGGGGCTGATGACTATCTGGTCAAACCCTATGCGTTTGACGAACTGCTGGCGCGGATGGATGCGGTGATGCGCAGGCGGACGCGGGCGAAGCATGAAAATGGCAATCCCACGCTGATGGAACATGGCGACATCCGGTTCGACCGGGAAAGCAAGCAGGTTACACGGGCCGGTAACGCGCTGACGCTGACGGCCAAGGAAATCGGCATATTGGAACTGCTGCTTGAACGCCCCGGCGCGGTTGTTTCCCGCGAGCGAATTCTGAACACAGTCTGGGGCGTCAACGCCGATCCGCTGACCAACATCGTCGAAGTCTATATCGGTCGCCTGCGCCGAAAGTTGCAGGAGCACGGCCCATCCGCAATCGAGACGGTGCGAAGCTTTGGATATCGGCTGTTGTGATGGGCTGAAAGTTGTACAACTCGAAGCGGAGGCGAAGCCGCCATTCTAACACGCAGCACGCTTGCCGGCGCTCCTAAGACCTAAGCTTATCCAAAAAAGTCTCCGGCCCGCTATTGGCAATGGGCACCGCTGGCGCTCCATTGACCAGCACATTCTCGAACGTCAGCGCGGTTGCATTGCGGCTGCGCAAGGGGGTTTTCGCCTTCCCGATCATTGTGTTGGCAACCCGAATCCTGCCCAATGGCGCATTGGCGGCGCCGACGAAGCTTAGGGCGACAATCGCTTCTCCGCAGGCGAGATTTTCGATCTGTACATTGTCAAATTTAGTGGGGAAATTGCCGCCGCGATGGCCGTGATAATCGGTTGTGAAGCTGATTGCGGCTTGTGCTGTGCCAATCGCGATATCGCGGATGAAAATATCTGTGATCGCGCCGCCACGATCCATGTTGGATTTGAAATAGGCCCCATGGACGACATTGCCCATCTTGTAGCGCTCAACGAAGACCTGATTCACGCCGCCTGACATTTCGCTGCCAATCGCAAAGCCGCCGCCTGCTGTGCCGCGATAGTCGCAATCGCGCACGACGATCCGCGATGAGGATTTGCCAACACGCCAGCCATCCTGATCGCGCCCTGCCTTGATCGACACGCCATCATCGCCAACATCAAAAATGCAACGCTCAATCAGGACATTGGTTGAACTGTCCGGATCAATCCCGTCGCTGTTCAAATGATCGCTTTTCAAGCTCACATTGCGCACGGTGACATGATCGCAATAGACGGGGTGGATCATCCAGAAGGTGGAATCAATGAAGCGCGGGCCATCGATCAGGACACGCTGACAATTGATGAACTGTACAAAGCCGGGGCGAATGAAATGACCGGGGCCGAAGCGGCGTTCACTGACCGGAACGCCTTCTGCGCCCATTTTGCGGAGCAATTGCTGGCTGTCGCGCTGCTGCGGCCGCCATTTGAAAAAGCCTTCAAAGCCCTGCCCATCAATAGTGCCGCCGCCGGTGATCGCAATGTCGTTCACGTCCTTGGCGTAAAGGAGCGGGGAATAGTTCCAGCATTCCGTCCCCTCCCAGCGGGTGAAGACCAGCGGCAGATAATGCTCTGGATTGCGGCTGAACTTCAGATGCGTGCCCTTTGGCACATGAAGCGCGGTTCGGCTTTTGAAATGGATGGGGCCATTGCTGAGCCACTCACCTTGGGGAAGGACCACTGTGCCGCCCGCCTCGCCCAAACGCCCGATAGCTTCGGCAATGGCGAGGCGAATGTCTCCGCCGGTGGCCAATTTGAGCGTGATGCGGCGCTTGCCAATGCGGGGGCGCTGGATGCCGCGCACAATCTCTCGGGCCTTGGCCCATGGGTCGTTGGACGCGCGAGCAAAGGATGGTGCAGTCGTCAGAAATGCAACCGCACTGCCCCCGACCAGCAAGGCGCGGCGATCAATCACCCTTTTGCCTTTTGCGCGTAGAAGTCTCGCAGCACGCCAAAGGCAAGTTTGCGCTCGCCCGTTTCACTGATCAGGCCCTTACGGTTCCAAAACTGCTGATATTTACCGTGCCAGCGGCGCGGAGAGCGGAAGTCTTTGAGGAGCCAAGGCGAAAGGCCAACGCAGCCCGGCGTGCGATCCACCATCTTCAGCGTTTCTTCAAACAGCCAAGCTTGGAAGTCTTCCGTCCAGAATTTCTCCTTTGGCCCGCGATTTCCCGCAAGCGCATCGGCGCCAAATTCTGAGAACATAAGGGGCTTGTCATAAGTGGTGGTGAAGCTCACTTGATCCAGCTCATTGGCTTTGCGCTTCGAATACCAAGCTTCATATTGATTGACGGCCAGCACATCGAGAAATTCGCCGAGCGGATCCGTCACGCTGAAGATGCTTTGCCCTTCTTTGGCGCCGCCCACATCGACATTTTTGTTGAGCGCGGCCGTAATCAGCCGCGTTGGATCAAGCTTGCGGGCATCCTCGATCAGGGTCTTGAGGAAGCGGGTGCGCGGTTCCTCCTGAGGCGTCTCATTCGCCACCGACCAAAGTCCAATCGAACAGCGGTTGCGATCGCGCAAGATCATATCGGCTTGCATCGAGCGGGCGAGCGTCAGGGTATGGGCGCTCTCATACCTGATATGCTCCCAATAGACGGGGATTTCAGACCAGACGATCAGCCCCATTTCGTCCGCGAGCCGCAGCGTCACTTCGCTATGCGGATAATGGGCGAGGCGCACGAAATTGCAGCCCAAGGCTTTGGCTTCAGAGAGCAGCCGCCGGGCATCTGCCTCCGTCATACGGCGCGTGCCGACGGGACCAATCGGCTCTTCATGAATACTGATCCCGCGCAGATAAAGCGGCTTGCCGTTGAACAGCAGCTCCTTGCCGCGTGCCGCGATGGTGCGCAGGCCAATGCGATCCGTCACCGCATCGCCCGCTGCTTCAATGCGCACACCATGGAGCACCGGCTTTTCCGGCGACCACAGCCCAAGGCGATTGCGCACCCGCATCCGGGCCACGCCTTGCTCATCGGTTTTGCCAGCGAGTTTCAGCGAACCAATGCTGAGCTTCACCGGCACGCCCGCCGCTTTCGGCTCCACAGTTACATCAGCGACAACAAAGCCATTTTCGAGGCGGGCGAACCAATCGGCAATGTAACTTGGCGGCAAATTCACAAACCATACCGAACGCGTCACGCCGCCATAATTTTGCCAATCGGTATAATCGGTCGGAATGGCTTCGGGGTGGTGGCGGCTGTCGGCACAGATGACGATGGCATTTTCGCCCGGCTTCAGCTTGTCCGTCACGTCTATCGCAAAGGGGGTGAAGCCGCCCTCATGCTCGCCAATCTTCTCGGCATTGAGCCAGATGGCCGCATGATAGTTTATGCCTTCAAAGGCGAGCAGCTTGCGCCCCTGGACCTTTGGGTCCGCCATGAAGGTCCGTCGGAAATAGACCGGGCCATCATACCACATCAGTTCAGCGGCATGGCTGTTCCAATCGCGCGGCAGATCAATGATCGGGCTTTCCTCCCAATCATATTCGACGAGCGGCCCAGTATCTGCCGGACGGAAATTCTTCCAGAAGGTCCGCCGATCATTATTGCCACGCTTCCCCGCGTCAAAGGGATCAAGGATGTAACGCCATGGGCCGTCGAGGCTTTGTTTGCGGCGCGCGGGCAGATGGAGCAGCGGACGGGCTTGCTTGAGTGGTTCCACCTTCCACTGCGCCTGAGCCGGCATGGCAAACGCCACAGCGCCCAAAGCGCTCCCCTTCAACAAAGCACGGCGATTAAAGCTCATCGAAAGGCCTCAAGATATTGGGAGAGGAAGCGTGCAGCGAAGAGATTGCCAAGATCGCGCTGGAGGATCCCGCCGCCTTTGATCCGCCGCTCAATGACTTGACCGCGCAAATTGGGATCGGGGTGATTGGCTGGAAAGCGATTGGTGATCAGCCAGCGAGCAGCGGTGTGAATCTGCGGGTCAAACTCCTTATGCCCTTCCGCCCGCAAGCCCAGCCACAGGATGCCCGCAAAGGCTGTCGCAGAACCCGTCGGCGACATGGATCCGCCTTTGCCGCTGATATTCTGCACATAATCAAAGGCACCATCGGCCTTCATCATCTTCACATTAGCGCGCGCAGTGGCGAGCGCAGACTCCAGATATCGCTTGTCTTTGGTGCGCTGCCATTGGCGAAGCATCGCCTCTGCATTCCAAGTGTTGAAGCGCGGATGGACGGTGCCATTGGCCGGATTATTGGGCTCAAACTCCATCCACAGCCCGTCAGTGCCTTGGCGTTTGGCGGTGGCAAGCGCCAGCGCGTCATGGGCTTCGCACAGGCTTTTCTGCTTCTGATGCAGGCAAGCATCAAGGAAAGGCGAGCCTTCGATGTTCGGCCGAGACACTTGGGTCAGGCTGGCTTTGGCAACGTCATGATGCGGGGATTTGTCTTTCCAGATCGTACCCGTCGCTGGATCAAGGATGTTATAGTAAAGCTCCTCGCCCGGAACTTTGGTGTTGGTGGCGAGCCAAGCAATCGCGTGGGACGCCACATCGGCATAGCGCGGATCGCCTGACACTTTGGTCAAATGAAACAGGCCGGGCGTGCCGTTGCCCACGGTTGTGAAGTTGATGAGTTGGCCCAAGCGGTCACCATGCGCCGCATTGATCATGCCTTTGAAAGGGCCATCTTTCAGCTCAAGGCTGACCCAATAGTCACCGGCCTGTTTGGCGCGTTCGAGATAGCGCTTCTCGCCCGTCGCGCGATAGGCCCAGAGCAGGCCTTCAATGGCTTGGCCACTGTGCCAGGCGACTTCATATTCGCGCCACGCCCCGGCTTCCCAATCATAGTCACCTTTGGCTTTGCCCGTCTCATCCAGCAGAACGGCGTCTATACCGTCCGCGATTTCGACAAGCGCTTGCTTGACCTCAGCGGGTGGCACGGGTTGCGCGTGGGCGGGCAGCGCAAAAGCCAGCAGCACCGCCGCAAACAGGGGTTTCACATTGCTGCTCCGGGAACCCAAGGGACGAATTCATCGTCGCCAATATCGTTTAACTCTGACGCAGTTCTCTCGCCGCTTGCCGTCCTCAGCAGGCTTTGGAATATTTCCTCACCCAGCTCAGCCATGGTTGCCTCGCCACTGATTAGGCGACCGCAATCAATGTCGATATCGTCTGGCATCCGCTCGGCCAATGCGCTGTTGGAGGCGAGCTTGATGGTCGGCGCTGGCTTTGAACCGAACACGGAGCCGCGCCCCGTGGTAAAGGCAATCAGATTTGCGCCGCCTGCGATTTGTCCTGTGGCTGAACAAGGATCATATCCGGGCGTGTCCATGAAACTGAGGCCCGGCGCTGTAATCGGCGCGGCATAATCAATCACATCGCGAAGCGGCGACGAGCCTGATTTGGCGACAGCGCCCAGCGATTTTTCAAGGATGGTTGTGATCCCACCCGCGATATTGCCCGGCGATGGGTTATTGTTGAGGTCTGCCCCATCCCGCGCCGCATAATCTTCCCACCATTTCAAGCGCTCGACCAGCTTCTCTGCGACATCAGCATCCGCCGTTCGATCAAGCAGGAGATTTTCAGCACCAAAAATCTCAGGCGTTTCAGACAGGACCACTTTGCCGCCCGCCGCCACCAAATGGTCTGCGGCAAGGCCCAACGCGGGGTTGGCCGTGAGCGCCGAATTGCCGTCAGACGCGCCGCATTGAAGGCCAAGCGTCAAATGGGCAGCCGATTGGGGGGTGCGCTCTACCGCGTTGGCGAGCGGCAGCATCTCTTTGACGGCTGCAATCCCGGCCTCAATCGCCGTCTTGGTTCCGCCTGCGGATTGGATCGTCATCAGGCGAAGCTTATCGCTGGCTTCCAGCCCCTGATCGGCGAGCAGTGGGTCAAGCTGGTTGACCTCGCAACCAAGACCAACAACCAAGATCGCGCCGAAATTGGGATGTTTTGCATAGCCACCAATGGTGCGGCG
>DLOX01000017.1:20074-35481 GCA_002478575.1 Sphingomonadales bacterium UBA7473
ACGTTGGGAAAGTCGGCCAGCCGCTCTTCATCAAAATAAGCGGCAATGCGTTTGGCAACCGTGGCCGAGCAATTCACGGACGTCAGAATGCCAATATAGTTGCGCGTGCCAACGCGACCATCGTTGCGAAGATAGCCCATGAACTGTGCTTCGCGGCGCGGCATCTCGACGATCTGGCGGCCATGGCTGGCGCGATCCGCTTCGCCCGCAAAGCTCACATTATGGACATGAACATGAGCGCCTGCGGCAATCGGGTCTGACACTTTGCCAATAGGTTGACCAAGCTTCACCAGTGGGTCGCCCGCCTCAAGATCAAACAGCGCGACTTTGTGCCCAGCCCCAATGGCCTCTATGGTGTGGACGCCACCCCCAAGATCAAAGCCTATGGGCAAGTCGGCCAGTGCAACAGCAACGCCATCCTTGTCCGACGCTCTGATATGGGTCAGCGCTTCCTTCATCGTGGCATCACCGCGATGAGCAAATCGCGGAGCCAAGGCTGTTGGCCCAAGGGTCCAAAGACCGGCTCAATTGCCATGGCATTGCTGATCAGCTGTTCCGGATTGTCATTCGCAGCCGCCTTCAGCGTATCGGACAAAGGATCATTGACGAACGGCCCGGAGAAATGCCGCATCCACGCCGCCACTCCTGTCGCGGCGGCACGCGGATCGCGGCCAGACGCGTTGAGATCAGCAATTGTGCCAAGCAAGCGCTGCGGCAGCTTCTGCGATCCGTCCATTGCGATTTGGGATAGGCGATGCTGAAGCGCTGCATTGCGGAACCGGCCTTTCAAGGCCTCGGCATAATGCTCCGGATCAAGGCCGGGGACGATGGGAAGCGAATAGGCCGCCTCTACCATCAGGGCGTCGACAACACCCGCGACGCGCGGATCATCCATCGCTTGGTCAACCGTTTCATGGCCATAGAAAAGGCCGAGATAGGCGATGGTCGAATGGCTGCCATTGAGCATGCGGAGCTTCGCCAATTCGAAGGGGCGCACGTCCGCCACCATCTGTGCGCCGACATCTTCAAAGGCAGGACGAGGCCCAGCAAAATCATCCTCGATTACCCATTGCGTGAAAGGCTCAGCCTTCACCATGCCCTGATCCGCCATGCCGAGCCGGGCCTCCAGCCGAGCGATATCGGCATCGGTTGTTGCGGGCACGATCCGGTCGACCATGGTGGCTGGGAAGGATGTGTTGGCCGCCAGCCAATCGCTGAGTTCTGGCGCGGCTTTGGCAACGAATGCCGTCAGAACCGCATTCAAGACAGCGCCATTATGCGGCAGATTGTCACAGCTCATCAAAGTGATCGGGCCTGCGCCTGACGCCATTCTTTGCTTCAAACCCGCCGCCAAATAGCCAATAGCGCTTTTTGGGGTGGCAAGGTTCGCCAAATCATGGACGATATCGGCATGGGCCCAATTAATCTCGCCACTGGCCGGATCGTGGCAATAGCCTTTTTCGGTGATGGTCAGCGAAACGATATGCGTGGATGGCGCCGCAATAGCGTCAATCACGGCTTGAGGATCTTCAGGCGCGACCAGCACATCGGCGATTGAGCTGATGATCCGGAGACGCTCCTCTGCGCCATCGCGCTCGACAAGGGTATACAGGCCATCTTGAGGGACCAATTGATCCCGCACTCCAGCAGACCGGAGCGACACACCCAATATCCGCCAATCCCCAGCCGCTTTGGCCATAAGATCATCGAAATAAACCGCCTGATGCGCGCGGTGGAAAGCGCCAATGCCCAGATGGACAATGCCAATGCCACGGGCGGACGCGTCATAGCCGCTGCGCCTGACATCGGCAGGCAGGCTCTTCAAAGACGAACTATTGAGCCTCACAGTTTGTAGGCCTTTTTCGCCAGATTATAGGCGAGATCGACTGCGAGCTCCGCCGCCTCATCCTCTTCAATCCGATGATCCGCAACCAGTTCGGCCAACCAATTGCAATCCATCCGCCGCGCAACATCATGCCGGGCCGGAATGGAGAGGAAGGCGCGCGTGTCATCGTTGAACCCAACAGTGTTGTAGAAACCGGCGGTCTCCGTGGTCATTTGACGGAAACGGCGCATGCCTTCAGGGCTGTCATGGAACCACCAAGAGGGACCAAGCTTCAGGCAAGGATAGTGGCCCGCCAGGGGCGCTAGCTCTCGTGCATAAACGCTTTCGTCCAATGTGAAGAGGATGATTGAGAGGCTGGCTTCCGTTCCTACAACATCGAGAAGCGGCTTCAACGCCCGCACATAGTCGGTGCGGGTTGGGATGTCCGCTCCCTTGTCCCGCCCATAGGTTTCAAAAATGCCTTGATTGTGATTGCGGAATGATCCGGGGTGGACCTGCATCACCAGTCCGTCGTCCAAGCTCATCTTGGCCATTTCAGTGAGCATTTGGCCCCGAAATAACTCAGCATCTTCGGCACTTGCCGCCCCAGCGGTGACACGGCGGAACAAAGCTTCGCACTCAGCGGCCGATAGATTGGCCGTTGCGGCGGTCACATGGCCATGATCGGTTGAAGTCGCACCATGTTCAGCAAAATAGGCCCGCCGTTTGCGGTGCGCATTCAAATAGCCGGTCCAGCTTTGCGTATCTTCGCCTGTCAGGTCGCCAAGCGCTTTCAGATTATCGGCAAAGCCTTCAAATTCTGGGTCGATCACGCCATCGGGGCGATAGGCCGTTACAACCTTGCCCTTCCATTCGCCGCTCGCATTGGCGGCCATGATCTTCTTGTGATGCTCGAGGCCGTCCAGCGCACCTTCAGTGGTCGCAATCACTTCGATATTGTAGCGATCGAACAAGCTGCGCGGACGGAAGGCATCCGTCTTCAGCGCGGCATCGATGGTGTCATAGTAAAGCCCAGCCGTTTCGCTGCTCAACCGCACATCAAGGCCGAACACTTCCGCGAAAACCCAATTCAGCCAGGTTTGCGAAGGCGTGCCGCGGAACAGATGGATATTGGCCGCAAACAGCGCCCAAACATCGCGCGGATCAACATCGGCGCGCTTGCCGTTGATATCCGGAATGCCCAGCTGCTCCAGCTTAATCCCTTGGGAATAGAGCATCCGATAGACATAATGATCGGGCTCTACGAATAGCGCGGCTGGGTTTGCAAAGGGTTCATCATCGGCAAACCAAGAAGGATCGGTATGGCCATGGGGGCTGATGATCGGCAGGCCCTTAACCTCAGCATAAAGGCGCCGCGCAATGCCGCGCACGCTTTCATTGGGCGAAAAGAGGCGATCTGGATTCAGGGAGAGGGATTTTGTCACGCTATTTCTCTTTTGGATTTGGATCAGAGGCTGGTTCGGCGCCCGAAGCGGGTGCGCTGTTCAGCAATCTTGGCCTTTGCCAATTCGATTGCCTCAACCTCTGAGGAGTCGAGCAGATAATCGAGCACTTTGCTCAAATGGCTGCGCATGGCGGCACGCGCAGCGGTTGGATCGCGGCTTTCCAGCGCATCGACGATGGCCATATGCTCATCAACGACAGGCTGGTTCCCGCGATTGCGAGACTTTTCAAACAACCGTACGCATTGTGGCGAGCGATTCCGGATGGTCCAAAGCTGTTCAACCATGGCGACCATCGCGCTGTTCCGCGTGCAGATCGCGATCCGCTCATGAAATTGCCGGTCGATCAGCTCACTGCTGCCGTCGCCTTTTGCATTGGCTTTGTTCATTTCAGCAAGAAGCCGATGGAGGTCTGCAATATCTTCTTCGGTGGCATTGATTGCAGCAAGTGCGGCAACTTCACCTTCGACCAAAAGCCGAGACTCGGTGAGTTCAAAGGCACCAATGTCCATCTCAATCGGAGCAGCCTTGGTCCGCGTACGAACTTCGCTCACGTAAACGCCAGACCCAATCCGCACTTCAACCATGCCTTGGATTTCAAGCGCGATGATGGCTTCGCGAATCGTTGTGCGGCTCACATCAAATTGCTCCGCCAAGTCGCGTTCTGCCGGCAAGCGATCACCAGGCTTAAAGTCTCCAGCCGCAATCGACTTGGCTAGCCGCTCTGCCACGGCCTGATACAGTCGGGACTGTTTCTGCGATGACGTCATAAGGAATCCTCTCGCCTTTGGGCTTTGTTGAACTGCAAGCTAATCCAAGTGGTCGGCGACAGTCAAGTAAATTGGTCCAGCCATTTCTTAAAACTTGACAGGCCAATTTCAGAAAGCCATCAGACAGACAAATCTGATGGAGAGTTTGATGCGTATCACAAGCGCGAAAGTCATTGTGACCTGCCCAGGTCGCAATTTTGTGACATTGAAAATCATGACCGATCAAGGCGTCTACGGCATTGGCGATGCGACGCTCAATGGCCGGGAATTGGCCGTTGTCTCCTATCTTGAGGATCATGTTGTCCCTTGCCTGATCGGGATGGATCCCCGCCGGATTGAGGATATTTGGCAATATCTTTATCGCGGCGCTTATTGGCGGCGCGGGCCAGTCACCATGCGCGCAATCGCTGCGGTTGATGTTGCGCTTTGGGATATCAAAGCGAAAATGGCGGGCATGCCGCTCTATGATCTGCTCGGTGGGCGCAGCCGGGATGGCGTTATGGTTTATGGCCATGCCAATGGCAGCGACATTGAAGAAACGGTCGATGCTGTCGGCCAGTATATCGACATGGGCTATAAAGCGATTCGCGCGCAAACCGGCGTTCCGGGCATCAAGGATGCCTATGGGGTGGGCCGAGGCAAACTCTATTATGAGCCCGCCGATGCTGCGCTGCCTTCGGTCACCGGCTGGGATACGCGCAAAGCGCTCAACTATGTGCCGAAGATGTTTCAAAAGCTGCGCGACACATATGGCTTTGACCATCACCTCCTCCACGATGGCCACCATCGCTACACGCCTCAGGAAGCGGCCAATCTCGGCAAGATGCTGGAGCCTTATCAGCTCTTCTGGCTGGAAGATGTGACGCCTGCTGAGAACCAAGAGGCATTCAAGCTCATTCGGCAACACACCGTAACTCCGCTTGCCGTGGGTGAGATTTTCAACACGATCTGGGATGCCAAGGATCTCATCCAGAACCAGCTGATTGACTATATCCGGTCGACCATTGTGGGCGCAGGTGGCGTCACCCATTTGCGGCGTATTGCGGATCTGGCGAGCCTCTATCAAATCCGCACCGGCTGCCATGGCGCGACGGACTTGTCGCCTGTCACGATGGGCACCGCGCTCCATTTTGACACTTGGGTCCCCAATTTCGGCATTCAGGAATATATGCGGCATAGCGAGGAGACGGATGCCGTCTTCCCGCATGATTATCATTTCGAAAAGGGTGAGCTTTTCGTCGGCGAAACCCCGGGGCATGGCGTCGATATCAACGAAGAGCTGGCTGCCAAATATCCTTACAAGCCCGCCTATCTTCCAGTCGCTCGATTGGAAGATGGCACGATGTGGAACTGGTAAGCGATTGTGGCGCAAGCCGTTGCCATTGGCGAATGTATGCTGGAGCTGTCTCGCGCAGACGGGGCGCTATGGTCCATGGGCTATGGCGGCGATAGCCTGAACGTCGCGACCTATGTGGCGCGTTTGGGCGGCGATATTGCCTATTTGACAGCGCTTGGCGAAGATAAGTTTAGCGCTGATATGAAAGCCGCGTGGGCTGCCGATGGCATGGATACCAGCCTTGTCCTTTCACATCAGGATCGGGTTCCGGGCCTCTATGCGATAGAGACAGACCCGCAAGGGGAGCGCAGCTTCACCTATTGGCGCGGGCAATCTGCAGCGCGGGACATGTTTGCCTGTGCAGGGCTGGATGCAGCCTTTGAAGCGGCGTCAAAAGCCAAGCTAATATATCTATCTGGGATTACGCTCTCCTTATTTGGGCCAGAACAACAAGCGCGGCTCGTCGCCTTGGCCAAGGCTGTGCGAGCGCATGGCGGTGACGTTGCATTTGATACAAATTATCGCCCCAAAGGCTGGGCCAGTGCTGAGCAGGCACGGTCAGCCATTGCCGCGATTGCGCCTTATGTTTCCATTGCTTTGCCGACCTTTGAGGATGAGGCGGCTCTGTTCGGCGACGCGTCTCCCAAAGCGACCATTGATCGCTGGTCCGCGCACGGCGCATCTCTGATCGCCGTCAAATTGGGGGGCAATGGTGCGCTTGTAAGCGACGGCTTTCAAAGACTAACCGTTGCTTCTCGAACGGACCCTAGCCCCATCGACACAACTGGCGCAGGTGATAGTTTCAACGGTGCGTTTTTGGGAGCCTTCATGCGCGGTGCTAGCGCTGAAGCCTGCGCCAAGGCGGGCAACGAACTGGCAGCGACCGTGATCCGCCATCGCGGCGCGATCATCCCCCGTGAGGCGATGCCCGCGATGGAGCTCGCAGCATGATGCCCCCCGTCAACAATCGTTTCCGCAGCGCTCTTGATCTTTCTGGCGTCTGGCAGATCGCGTTCGACCCTGAGGCCGAAGGCGACGCCAAGGGATGGGCGAACGGCATCGATAAGGGCTTATCCTTCGCAATCGCCGTGCCCGGAAGCTGGAATGAGCAGCTCGCAGAGGCGGGCTTCATGAATTATGTCGGCGACGCTTGGTATGAAACGCGGTTTTTCGTGCCGGAGCTGAGCGCTGGTCGCAGTCATTCCCTCTATTTTGGTTCCGCTGACTATGTCGCAGATGTTTGGGTCAATGGTCAGCATATTGGTTCAAGCGGGGCGGCTATGCTCCCCTTTGATCTGTCGCTGGACGGGATAGTGACCCCGGGTGAGGAAGCGGTGCTGGTGGTCCGCGTCAACGCCTCGCTTGACCCCGATGGCCCAACGCAAGGCATCACGCAGGAAACCTATCAAGAGCAGAAGCGGCCAAGAGACGAATATCTGCCAGCCGTGCGGTTCGATTTCTTCCCCTTTGGCGGGCTCAATCGGCCAATCTATCTGACAAGCAAATCCGCAAGCGCCATCCGCGACTATACGGCCATCAGCGACATGGCGGGTGTGACCTTTTCGGTTGAGGCTGAAGGGGGTGCCGCTGCTTTGGTTCGCCTGATTGGCGGCGGAGAAACTGTTGAGCAGCAGCAAGAGTTGGTCGATGGTTGTGCCTCCTTCGAACTTGCTCCGGCGGCGCCCAAGCTTTGGTCCCCAGACAGCCCGTTCCTCTATCGCCTTGAGATTATTCTGATCGACGCGGCTGGGGCGGCTATCGATCAAATTAGCCAGAAAATCGGCCTGCGCGAATTTCGCGTCGAAGGAACGTCGCTCCTTCTGAACGGCGAACCGATCATCCTCAAAGGCTTTGGGAAGCATGAAGAAAGCCCGTTGCATGGCCGCGGCTTGAACCTGCCGCAGCTGGTGAAGGATTTCCATTTGTTGAAGTGGATCGGGGCCAACTCGGTGCGCACGTCGCACTATCCCTATAGCGAAGAGTTTCTCGATCTTGCCGATGAATTTGGGATTTTGGTGGTGGATGAGGTCTTCTCGATCAACCTCGACTTCCGGCACGTCAACGATTCGACTTTGGCCAATCACAAGGCCGCCATTTCGGAGTTGATCGCCCGCGATAAGAACCGCACCTGCGTTGTTGCTTGGTCGCTGTCCAACGAGCCTGGCTATCTGGCGGAACCCGAATATCGAGAGAAATCAGCGCCCTATTGGAAAGAGATTTTTGCTCATGCCCGGGCGCTCGATCCAACCCGACCCATGACCCATGCCAATGTTGGCTATGCGGGCAATGATGATCCGGCCTTTGCCGAGTCAGACATTGTTGGGATGAACCGTTATCATGGCTGGTATTCAGAGCCTGCCCAGCTCGACCGTGCTGTTGTGCGCCTGAAGGCAGATTTCGACGCAGTGGCCGTCCATGGCAAGCCGATTGTGCTGTTTGAATTTGGGGCAGACGCCATGGCGGGCCAGCATGCCAGCTATGATCAGATGTTCACTGAAGAATATCAGCAGCGCTTCATCGAAGCCTATTGGGCAGAGATACAAGCACATCCAGCCGTCGCTGGTGGCCACGTCTGGAACTTCGCGGATTTCCGTACAGCGCAACACGGCCGACGCGTCGTGCATAATCTGAAGGGTGTCTTTACCCGCACGAGGGAGCCGAAAATGGCGGCTTGGGGTCTGCGTAAGCTTTGGGGAGCAGAATGAGCGATCACGCACCCTTAAAGACAAGCACCAAGCTTGGCTGGGCCTCAGGCGACTTTGGCTTCAACATTTTTTGGCAGGCGCTGAACCTGCTGATGATGCCCTTTTACACGGATGTGTTGGGGCTGGATTCTAAGCTTGCGGGCACGGTGTTTCTGCTCGCCAGCCTGTGGGATGGCTTTGCGGATACGATCATTGCGGCCATCGCAGACCGGACCAGAACGCGCTGGGGCAGCTATCGCCCCTATCTGATCTTTGCCTCGCCTGTGTTGGTCGTCGCCTTCATGGTCGCTTTCCTGACGCCCGATTGGGATCAAGGCGGGCTGTTCCTTTATGCACTGCTCAGCCAGATCTTCTTGCGCACTGCCTATTCTGTGGTCTCGATCCCCTATAGCTCGCTATCGGCCCGCATCTCACAAGATGCTGATGAGCGCGCCAGTATGGCGGGATGGCGGATGTTTTTTGCCTTTTCGGGCGGGGCTGTCGTCACTTTCTTCATGCCGCGCTTGGTCGATATGCTGGGCGATAAAGCGGATAACACAACCTATGTGATCGCCGCTGGGTTGGTCGGCATCATCAGCTTGCCCTTCTTCTGGATCACCTTTGCGACCACAACCGAGCCAGAGCGGTTGGCCGAAGCCAATCCCAAGGGCCTGTCGCTTGCTGCAACCGGCGAAGACTTGAAAGCCGCCTTTCAGATGGCGATGCACAATGGCCCGCTGATGCGTATTTTTGGTTGTATCATCGTCTCCAGCCTGGCCTTCACCATGACCAACAAATGTCTGGTCTATTATGTGACTTACTATTTGGGTCGCGAGGATTTGGTGCCCTCGCTTGTGCCTTTCGCGCTCGTCATGAACTTGGCTTTCGCGCCAGTCTGGGCATGGGTGGCTCAGCGGACCAGCAAGCGAGAGACTTGGTTGATGGCCAATGCCGTCAGCGCGATTGCCTATGGCATCTTCTATTTCTCCTCCTCCAAAGATCCCTATGTCGCTGCTGTCTTGATCGGGATTATTTCGGCCGCAAATGTCGCCTATCAAGTGCTGTTTTGGGCGATGTTGCCGGATACCGTAGAGTATAATGCCTGGAAAACGGGCCAGCGCCATGATGCGAAAGTCTTTGGCTTTGCATCCTTCGCAAAGCAGCTTGCGCTGGGCCTGAACGGCGCGCTGCTTGGCATCTTGCTGGCGGGCATTGGCTATGTCCCGAACCAGCCGCAAAGCGCGGAAACGCTGGATGGCTTGAAAGCGATCATGGCTTTGGTGCCGCTCGTGGGCGTCGGTATCTCGGCGCTGCTTATCTGGGGCTATCCCCTTGATCAGCGCCGTCACCAAGAGCTTATGGCAGAGACAGCGCTGCGTTAAAGCCGCGTTGCCGTCTTCCAGATGCTCGGGTCATACTCAATGCCCCAGCCCGGTCCGGCTGGCAGCTTGAGATCGCCCTTGATCGGTTTCAGAACAGGGCTGTGGGCGAAGTCGAGCTTATCCTCACGAGACCGATATTCTTGATATCCCCACAGGTTAGGTGCCGTTGCGCAAAGATGAAGCAACGGCGCGGTATCCGCTCCATTGCGCGGGAAATGCGGATTGTAGAGCAAGCCTTCATCTCGCGCCATTTTCATGATTTCAAGATTGCGGAAGATGCCCCCTGCATACATGGGGTCAGGCTGAACCACATCAAAGCCACGATTGGTGATGAGCCACCGCCAACGCTCCAGCGCATAGTCATTTTCACCACCGGCGACCTTCAGCTTATAATCCTTCTTGCGGATGGCGCTTGCGAGCTGCGCTGTCATCTCAAAATCTTCAAACGGACATGGCTCTTCAAAAAGGGCCACGCCATAATCCTCAAGCATCGCGGCAATCTCGAGGCCCTTGACCGCATCATAGGCCCCATTGGCATCGGCATAGATGACCATGTCATCGCCAAAGGTTTTGCGGACGCCTTTGATCATCGCTTCGGTCCGCCCCGGGGTCATATCCGTGTTATACCCCATGCGTCGGCCAATCTTCACTTTGATGCAGCGGACGCCAGTTTCCGCTACGCGCTGCTGCAAATGAGCCAGCTCAACCTCAGGCTTTGTGTCGCGGCGATTGGACGAGAGATAAACGGGGATATTCTCCTGCAAAACAGGCCCGATAAACTCCGCACAGCGTTTAGCAGCGGTTTTGCCCAGCATGTCCCAAATCGCGAGCTCCACTTGGCCCAGCGTTGACCAATAAGGGAGGCCTGCAAATTCATAATCCTCGCGGGCCGCGCGGCGGATATGTTCAGCTGTATCGCGGGCATCTTTCCCGAAGAAGCGAGGGACCGCGAAAAGCTTGAAAAATTCGTGAGTTTGCGGCGCCTTGGTCGATCCCCGAACCACGCCTTCCACCCCATCTTCGGAGATCACCCGGATAAGCGGCGTATTCTGATCCTTAGTGACCCATTCCTCCACGCTGCGAATAATCACGGGCCGATCGAAATAGGCATGGAAATCAACCTGAGGCTTTGGATTTTCCGGAAAGCGCAACCGGCCCTTCTTGTCAGCCTGAGCAAAAATGCCTTGGCTCCATGCGGGCGCAGAGAGGCTTGCCATCGCGCCAAACATAAGTTCCCGTCGACCAATGTTCATTTCGATTGAACCTTTCCATCAAGCACAATGCCTGAGCTGCCCGGGAGTGCAAGCATAGGCCGCTTGCTCGCTTCGTCGGTTGGCTTCACATCAATCCCAGTCAGCTGTGCGCCCGCGACATTGCCAAGCACGATATGCGCGTTTTGCGTCGTGAAGTCAGACGATCCGGGCACCGGTTTGAACGTGCGATTACCGAGCGGCTTACCTTTCAACTTGGGGAGGTCCTGCGCCTTAGACACGCGCATTCGGAGGTTGCGAATGCTGAGGTCTGTCACGGGAGATTGGGGATGGCCGCCAATCATGATGTTTCCGCCGGTGCTGACATCAATCCCATCAAAGGTCAGCCCATGGATGCGGCCGAGCGCGCGCGTCTCCTTGTTTTGAAAGTCCAATGATCCTGAACGGTCATCAATATCAGCAAAGATAGGGAAATGACGCGCATGCCGCCCGCCGGTTGCGATGCGGATATTGCTGAAGCGAATATTCTCGTAAACACCGCCATGGAGCATGAACATCGCGATCCCATAGCGGGAGTCCGTAATCGTAATGTCCGAGAATAAGCTATCGCGCATCCCAGACGAGGAGCGGGTCCCGAACTTTATCGCGCCATCGTCGGATGTGATGCGGCAATTATTCACTTGCAGCCGCTCAATCATACGGTTGCGCATCTTCGGCACAATGCCGTCGTCACCCACAGAAATCAGGCAGTTTGAAATGCGGACATCATGCGAGTCGATCACCTGCAGCCCATCGGTATTGGGGCTATCAGCGGGGGCAGTCAGCGTCACCCCATCGACCACCACATTGTCGCAATCCATCACCCCCATCAGAAACATTGGCGTGTCCCGGATGCTGATATCCCGGACCTTCACATTGTTGCAGCCCTGAAGAATGAGCCCGAAGCGGATGCGGTCCCGATCTTCCTTGCCCCAATAGGCCGGGCCAGACCCATCAATGACGCCAAGGCCAGTGATGCTGACATTGGAGATGCCCGCCCCGAAAATGAAGGGGCGATGTTCCCCGCCTTCATGGATGGCCTTTTGTGGTGCAAAGTCAGCCAAATTGGTTGAGGCTTGGAGAATCGATCCCGGCGCCAAATAGAGCTCCATATTGGAACGCAATTGAGTTTGGCCCAATAGGTAGCGGCCAGATGGCACAACCACTTTTCCGCCTCGATCTCCACATTGGTCAATGGCAGCTTGTATAGCCTTTGTGTCAGGTTGCTGGTCATCGGCGATGGCACCAAAGTCACGAATATCGCACAAATTTGGGCTTTGGTTGATGATTTGACTGCTCGCAATGCTCGGTTGAGCAGCCGCAAGAAGAAGGGTGGCGAGCATTTTTCCTGTCCTATCATATCAATTATATGAGTCTGGTTAGACCATGTTTGACAAATTGGCCAGACCAGTTATGAACAAAAACCAGTAAACGAACTAAGCCGCGATTCGAACGGCGTTGGAATATGGGAGAGTGATGATGAACCATCTCGCAAAATTTATGCTCTGTGTGTCTGTATCGGGTCTGGCCACTGGTGTGGCTTATGCTCAGCAGACCACCGAAGCGCCGTCAGACGAGGGCTCCGAAATCGTTGTGACTGGCACACGCGGGGCGATCAACACGTCGCGCGAGTTAGAGCGTCAAGCGGATGGCATTAAGAATGTGATCTCTGCCGATGATGCGGGCCAATTCGCCGACCAGAATGTCGCTGAATCGCTCCAACGCCTTCCCGGCGTTTCGATTGAACGCAGCGAAGGCGAAGGCCGGTTCGTCAGCGTTCGTGGCCTTGATCCTGCGTTTAACAATGTCACCTTGAACGGCGTTAAATTGGGATCGACTGAAAAGGGCAATGGTTCCGTCGCGCTCGACATTCTTCCTGCCGATTTGCTTGATCAAGTCGAAGTGAGCAAAACGCCAACGCCTGATCAAGATGGCGACGCAATTGGCGGCACCATCGAGATCAAGACCCTTTCGGCCTTTGATCGCAAAAACCAAATCCAAGCGCGGGTCGAAGGCAGCTACAGCCAGATTGCTGACAAGATCAGCCCCAAGATTTCCGGCAGCATCACGCGGCTGTTCGCGAATGACACAATCGGCATCGCCCTTGCTGGAAGCTATTTTGACCGGAAGGTCCAAAGCGATCAGCTGCGCAATGATGAAGGCTTGGCTTGTGTGCGTTCCGGTGCAACCACCAACGCGCTGGCTTTTGGCCTTCTCACAGATGCTGGTTGTGATGAAGCCGCTGGTTTCTTCGCCCGCCCTGAAGAATTGGATGTCCGCGTCAAGATTGGCGCACGGGAACGCATTGGGGGCACTTTCAATTTTGAATATAAGCCCAATGATGATGATATCTTCTTCATCCGTGCAACGCATACGCGCATCAATGATGATGACACGCGCTTCCAAGAGGAAACCGAATTCCGTCGCGTGACGGACCGTCGCGATATTCGCGCCGTTGGTGCCGGAACCGGAACCATGGATGGCATCCGCTATGAAACGCAAATCTTCCAACAAGAAATTGCTGACCGGGTTTGGTCTGCATCCTTCGGCGGCGAAAAGCAGTTTGACGATCTGAAAGTCGAGTTCCAGCAAGATTGGTCGCGCACAACGCGCCAGAGTCCGGGCGTGCGCGCGCGGTTCCAAGGCCGCAATGGCCTCAGCCAATATACGTTCGACAAAGATAGCATCGAGATCACCAGTGGACCCGGCGTTCGTCGCACGACAGGCGCAATTGCAACCGTGGGCACTGATCCGCGCGTTCCCGCAAACATGCTCTATGAGCAACTGTTCATCGATGCCGAAACGGGCGAAGATGAAATCTACACGACCAAAGCCGATTTCACTTATGAACCCGAAGATGCAGCTATGCCTTTCTCAATCAAGGCTGGTTTCAAATATCGGGAGCGTGACAAAGAGGCTGACGTCGACGAGTTTGATTTTTCCGCTCGCAACGCTCCTCTCAGCCGAACCGAGTCGCTGGCCAATTTCACACGCTTTACGCCAAAGAACAGCCGCTTGCCCTTTTACGGCCAATTCCCTGTTCTTTCCGAGCTTAACACTTTCCTTGAGCCACAGCGTGCTTTGATCGCGAGCTTGCCGAGCGTCTTGGTCAACAGCAGCCGCGAAGATTATAAAAGCGCCGAAAAGGTGTTGGCCACCTATGTCATGGGCACGATTGAGCCTGCCGATGGCCTGAAGATCATCTCAGGCGTGCGGGTGGAGCGGACCAGCTTCAATTCGCGAGGCCAATTTGTTTTTGACTCCGACGGCTCGACCTTGGTTGATACAGTGATCGCCAACCCAGATGTTCGAAAGACATTCGCAGAGGTGTTGCCGTCTTTCATCGTACGCTATGATGCGTCGCGATCCTTCTTGCTGCGTGGCGCTTTCACATTTGCCATCCAGCGGCCAAACTTTGACGACACGCGGAACGTTCATTCCGCGTTGGACCAAGGCCCCAACGGACGCAGCGTCGAGCTTCAAAACCCGCTTCTTGATCCTGCGAAGGCCATGCAGTTTGACGTGTCGGCGTCTTGGTATCCCAATCGGAACACCGGATTTACGCTCGGTTTCTTCTACAAGCGGATCAAAGACTTCATTGTCGACACGAACCTGGTTTCTCCAAGCCTTACGACATTCATTGACATCCGCACCGTTGCAGGCGGCTCAATTCCTTTGCCTGCTTCTCTGCCCGGAGGCTTTGGCTATAATAAGGTCGAAGTTCCTTTGAACGGCAATGTTGGACGCATCTACGGTATCGAAGCATCCTACAGCCAAAGCTTCACCTTCTTGCCCAAGCCGTTGGATGGCCTGTTCATCAGCGCAAGTGGCACTTGGGCCAAATCCAAAGCGGACATTGATGTCCGCGCCGGAAGCTTCGCTTTCCCCGGTCAGCCGAAATGGGTTGCCAATGGCTCGATTGGCTATGAAGATAAACTCTTCTCGCTGCGCGGTTCGGTGACCTACAAAGATAAGACCGTTGAATCGATCGCTAGCGTCGCGCCACTGGATGAGGTGCGGGCAAGCTATATGAGCTATGATCTGAACTTCCGTTTGAATATCACGAAGGGCATTCAGCTTTATGCCGATGCCATTAACTTGACCAATGAACGGGATGAGATTGGCTATCGCGGTGATCGCAACGGCGGTTACTTCCAAGAAATCGAACGCTATGGCCGGACTTTCCAAGTCGGCATTCGCGCTGATTTCTGATAGTCTCGGCACGTGAACCAAAGCCCTGACGATGTGAATGGCAGGATGACCCGGCACCGCTGGGTCATCTGTGCCCTTCTCTTCTTCGCAACAACGATCAACTATATTGATCGGCAAGTCATTGGCATCTTGAAGCCAACGCTGAGCGCGGAATTTGGCTGGTCTGAAACGGACTATGCCAACATCGTCTTCTGGTTTCAGTGCTTCTATGCGGTGGGCTTCCTCACCTTCGGGCGCGTTATCGACGCGGTCGGCGTGCGCATCGGCTATGCGGTGGCCTTTACCATCTGGACCATTGCCTCGATCGGGCACGGCCTGATCCACACGGTGACGCAGTTCGCCATTGCCCGCTCGGTTCTGGGCTTTGGGGAAGCCGGGGCCTTCCCCGCGTCGCTGAAAGCCGTGTCAGAGTGGTTCCCGCAGAAGGAGCGCGCGCAGGCCGTCGGCATCTTCAACGCCGGCACGGCCATGGGCCCGATCATCAC
>DLOX01000102.1:0-271 GCA_002478575.1 Sphingomonadales bacterium UBA7473
TGGGCGGGATTTTTGATATTGATCCTGCGGCTTGGGCAGAAACACTCCGCGTCAATCTGATCGGCCCTGCGCTCATGGTGAAGCATGCAGGCAAGCAAATGGTCGATCAAGGGCGCGGCGGCGCGATTGTGCTGACGGCGAGCGTTGCTGGGTTGAACTCAGGCGCCGGGCCTTGTGCCTATTCTGCGTCAAAGGCTGGCGTGATTAATTTGGCCAAGACTGCTGCTCAACAGATGACAACTTCGGGCGTCCGCGTGAATGCCATCTGCCC
>DLOX01000102.1:311-575 GCA_002478575.1 Sphingomonadales bacterium UBA7473
GAAACCGGCATGACCAAACCGACGTTTGACTATGCCCGCGAGAAAGAAGTGATGCATAAAGTTGGACAGTTGAACCCACTGAAGCGTGCCGCTCAGCCTGAGGAGTTGGCCAATGTCGCGCTGTTTTTGGCCTCTGACCAAGCCAGCTATGTCAATGGGCAAGCCATTGCTGTGGATGGTGGTTTGACCAGCTCGCATCCTGTCACGAGGCAATTGTTGGGGCAGACATCGCATTGATGAAGATCCTCCCCATTGACTTGCAAT
>DLOX01000102.1:680-12684 GCA_002478575.1 Sphingomonadales bacterium UBA7473
CATCCTGCGGATGGTCCCCCTCCATCCTGAGCTCAGTCGAAGGGCAAGTCGATGGGGAGGATCTTTGTAAAGGAGTAAAAACGATGACCAATCCTCAAGACCTTGGCTTTCTGCCCGATCGGCTGGACCGGATCGGTGCGCATATTCAGCGGAAATATCTTGATACAGGCAAGCTCCCTTGTGCTGACCTATTGATTATGCGCGGAGATGAAGAGGCTTATCGCTTCACCCAGAATGTGGGCGATGATGCGATCTTCCGGATCATGTCGATGACGAAGCCGATCACATCGATCGCCTTCATGCAATTGGTTGAGCAAGGTCGGATTGCGCTCAGTGAACCCGTTGCCAAATATATCCCGGAATTTACTGACCTTGGCGTTTTCGTCGCGGGCGGCGGCAATGTACCCTTCGTTTCGCGCCCTGCCACAACGCCGATGCGGATCATCGATCTGATGCGCCACACTGCTGGTTTCACCTATGGCTTTCAAGAACGCAGCAATGTAGACGCCGCCTATCGCAAGGCTGAGCTGGATGGCTGGTCCAAGCATGACAATGATGAATTTGTCGCAAAGCTTGCCGCGATCCCGCTGGAATTTGATCCGGGCACGGCCTGGAATTACTCGGTGGCGACCGATTTGCTTGGCGTGATTATTTCGCGCGTTTCGGGTCAAAGTTTGGGCGACCATTTGGCCGAGCATATCTTTGGGCCGCTGGGCATGAATGACACGGGCTATGTTGTGCCCGAAGATAACGCCCACCGCATCCCGCCAGCCTTTGCTTGGCATCCCACCGAGAAGATGAAGTCCAGCGACAAGCCCGGAAGCGAAAGCAGCTGGACCCGCGCCCATAAATTCCAATCGGGCGGCGGCGGTCTTGCGTCTACAACGGCTGACTATCTGCGCTTTTGCCGGATGCTTCTGAACGGCGGCGCACTAGATGGTGTTCAGATCATCAGTCCCAAGACGTTGGAGCTGATGACGGCCAACCATCTGCCCGGAGGTGGTGACTTGACGCACCACAGCAAAGCATTGTTCAGCGAAGCCGAAAATGCAGGTACAGGTTTTGGCCTTGGGTTTGCCTGCATCGATGATCCTGCCGCCACGATGATGCCTTGTTCCAAGGGCGAATTTTTCTGGGGCGGCATGTATTCCACGGCCTTCTTCATTGACCCTGTGGAAGATATCATCATGATTTTCATGACGCAGTTGATGCCTTCCAGCAGTTACCCGATCCGGCGCGAGATTAAGACCATGCTCTATGCAGCGATGGCGGCCTGACGATGAACCCCTACGCCGGAAAACTTGCTCTGGTCACAGGTGCCGGTGATGGCATTGGCGCAATGTTGGCGCGTGGCTTTGCCGACTGGGGCATGCAAGTCTGCGTCCAGGACATAAGGCGTGATGCGGCGGAAAGCGTTGCAGCTGAAATTGGAAATGGAGCGTTTGCGCTTGCCTATGATGTGTCTGATAGAGAGGCCGGAATGGATGCGGCCCGCCAGATAGAAGCTGGTGGGGTGTCATTGTCACTTCTTTGGGCCAATGCCGGCGCAGGCCTTGGCGGGTCCTTGTTAAAAGGCAATCCGCAGACGATTGAATGGGGCTTTGCTGTCAATGTCTTGGGGTTGATTTGGACGGTTCAGGCCTTCGCGCCGCTCTTATCGGAAGACGAGCCTCGCCATGTCGGCTTTACGGCTTCGACGGCTTCGCTCCGTCCACCGCCCGCGCAACTGCCGCTCTATCCGGTCACAAAGCATGCTTCTTTCGCGGCTTCTGACGCTTTACGGGCAGAGCTTGCGGAGGCTGGCATTGCGAGCACGATTCTTTTCCCTGGGTTACTGAACACCAACATTTGGAACGGCGCACGGGCGCGGCCAGACCGTTTTGGTGGTCCGCGTGAGGCAGACCCAGCCATTGCCACCCGTTGGCAAGAGGCAAAGTCCCCTGACTTGATGTGGCCGCATATCGAACGTGTCGTGCTGGGTGGCGGCGGATATCTGACCTGCGAAACGGTCGACGGCACCGCTGCCGAACTCGAAATCCAAACCCAAAACCTAAAATCAAGTTTTGTGTATCTTTAGGAGATTATCATGCAATCTGTAACCCCAAGCCGCGATGGCGAAATCCTGATCCTTACCGTCAATAATCCCCCGGTTAATGCCCTCAGCTGGCATGTCCGCGATGGGCTGGGCGATGGACTTGATGTGGCCTTGGCCGATGATGGGGTCAAGGGCGTGCTGCTCATTTGCGATGGGCAAACCTTCATTGCCGGGGCCGATATCTCTGAATTTGGCAAGCCAGCGCAAGGCCGCAACTTCCTTGATGTGCTGGATGCTTTTGAAAAGGCATCCAAGCCGGTGGTGGCTGCCATTCATGGAACGGCGTTGGGTGGTGGGCTGGAGACGGCCTTGGTCTGCCATTATCGCATTGCCGTGCCCTCGGCCAAGCTGGGCGTGCCTGAAGTAAAGCTGGGCTTGCTTCCCGGCGGCGGCGGAACTCAGCGTTTGCCGCGCGTTGTTGGGATTGAGCAAGCAGCAATCATGGTCGCGCATGGGGAGCCGATTTCGGCGGCAAAGGCGCTGGATTTTGGCTTGATCGATGCGCTTGCTGGGGAAACGACCTTGGCGGCGGATGCGCTTGCCTTTGCGAAAGAGTGCGTTGCCAAGGGGCCCCGCCCAACCCGGGACCGGCCAGTAACGGGTGAAATTGCCATTGTTGAAAAATTGAAGGCCGAAAATGCCCGCAAGTGGAAAGGCTTTGAAGCGCCCTATGCCAATTTGCGCTGCATCGAGGCAGCCGCCGCCAACGCCAATATTGATGATGGTTTGAAGGTTGAGCGCGAAGAATTTGTGAAGCTCATGTCGGGCAGCCAGTCGGCAGCGCAGCGCCATATGTTCTTTGCCGAACGCCAAGCGGCCAAAATTGATGGCTTGGCGAAAGACATTGCTCTGCGTGACATTAAGAGAGTCGGCGTGATCGGTGCTGGCACCATGGGCGGCGGGATCAGCATGAACTTCCTGTCGAAGGGCATTCCCGTCACCATCGTGGAAATGGCGCAAGAAAATCTCGATCGCGGCGTCGGCGTGATCCGCAAGAACTATGAGAATAGCGCCGCAAAAGGCCGCTTCACCACGGAGCAGGTCGAAGGGATGATGGGCATCCTTACGCCATCGCTTAGCCTTGATGATTTGGCCGATTGCGATCTGGTGATCGAAGCCGTCTATGAGTCGATGGACGTCAAGAAAGACGTCTTCGGCAAGCTGGATGGCATCTGCAAGGCGGGCGCCATCTTGGCCTCCAACACCAGCTATTTGGATGTCGATGAAATCGCCGCAAGCACATCGCGTCCGCAAGATGTGGTGGGCATGCACTTCTTCTCGCCCGCCAATGTCATGAAATTGCTGGAAGTGGTGCGCGGCGAAAAGACCGCTGATGATGTGCTCGCCACAACGATGGCGATCGGCAAGAAGATCGGCAAAGTCGCGGTGGTCGCAGGCGTCTGCCATGGCTTCATCGGCAATCGCATGCTGTCTCAGCGGCAAATCCCAGCCAATCAGCTGCTGATGGAAGGCGCAACGCCTGCACAAATTGACAAGGTCCACACTGAATTCGGCATGCCCATGGGGCCGTTCCAGATGAGCGATTTGGCGGGCCTCGACATTGGTTGGCACCGCGACCCGACCCGGATCGAAACCGTTCGTGATGCGCTGTGCGCCGCTGGTCGCTTCGGCCAGAAGAATGGCAAAGGCTTCTATGATTATGATGAGAAACGCGTTGCCACACCCAGCGCAGAGGCTTTGGCGATCATCGAGGAGTTCCGGTCCAAATCCAATCTCGCAAAGCGAGATATCACGGATCAGGAAATCATCGAACGCACGCTCTACCCGATGGTCAATGAAGGCTATTTGATCCTTGAGGAAGGCAAAGCCCAGCGCGCGTCAGATATCGATGTCGTCTGGATCTATGGCTATGGCTGGCCCATCTATCGCGGTGGCCCCATGTTCTGGGGTGACTTGGAAGGCGCCAAAAAGATCGTTGAAGCGCTTGATCGGCATGGCGTGAAAGTCGCTGATTCGCTCCGCGCCAAAGCTTGAGCGAATATGAACGCCAGATAAACGGAAGCTCTATGGCGACGAGTTGAGATGTGATCATTCTCACAACTCAGCTCGTCCCAAAGCTCTGACAGCTCACCGATCCTTCATTGTTTCATTAACGTGACATCGCGAAAAGAGCCTCAACGATTGAGGGGTCGCTCCTATGTTGCGTAAGTTTATGTGTTTTGCAGCCGCGTTTTTGGCTGCTGTCATTCCGGCTCAGGCCTTCGCGCTTCAGTGCGTTCCCTATGCCCGCCAAATCTCTGGCATTGAAATTCGCGGCAACGCCCTCACCTGGTGGGGTCAAGCTGCTGGCCGCTATGCGCGGGGCAGCACGCCTCAGGTTGGCGCGGTCATGGCCTTCAAACCAACCCGCTCTATGCGCATTGGCCATGTCGCTATGGTCAGTAAGATTGTGTCGGATCGCGAAGTCTTGATCAGCCACAGCAATTGGTCGCGGATCAATGGCCGTCGCGGTCAGATTGAAAATAATGTTCGCGCGATTGATGTGTCCGAAAAGGGCGATTGGAGCAAAGTCCGCGTCTGGTATGCGCCACTGGGCGATCTCGGGACGTCTTCCTATCCGCTCTATGGGTTCATTTATAACAAGCCCGGCGGAGCAGTGGCACCACGGGATCGCTTCGAACTGGGTTCGGATATCCGCCGCTTGGCCGCTTTGGAGGCTAATGAAGCCTGATTAAACCCACCCGCTCACCCTGAGCCCTTCGACTTCGCTCAGGAGATCCTTGACGAAGGGTTGTTGGAGCTTTCTAGCGGGGCTTCGTCAGGCTCAGCCTGAGCGGTGTGAGTTAGAGAGCATCACTCCGTCGCGTGATTTCGGTCCACAGCCCTGCGCCACCCAAGCTCAGGGCAAAGGTTCCTACTTGCTCAGCCCAATAAGCGTCATTGCCATAAGCTGACCGCCATTCGACGAGCTTCGCTGTATAGTGGTGCAGAGGATAATCCTGCGTAAATCCAATCGCGCCATGCACTTGATGGGCAATGGCTCCACCAATCCCAGCGGCTCGATTGGCGCGGAGTTTCGCGCAGCCAATCTCAAAGGCTGCATCGCCCGCATCTCGCGCTTTGGCTGCGGCTTGAGCGGCAACGGCAACGGCAGCCACTTCCTCCGCCATCAAAGCGAGCGACTGTTGCACCGCTTGCTGCTTGCCGAGCGGTTTGCCAAATTGAACCCGCGTGTTGGCATGATCAATCGCGAGCTCCAACGCTCGCTGCAATGCGCCGCCGACAAGGGCCGTGGTGGCCAAAGCACAATCAAGCTGGCCATCGCCAACAATCAATGCCGCCACATCCAGTCGTGGCTGATGGAACCCGACCAGTCGCAGCACTTCCGCTGCGTCACCCCAATCGCCCCCAAAGCCGCCTTCGGCTTCGGGCGTCAACAACTGCCCAAAGCCTGCCTCTGCAAAGGCCTCAATGGTTGCGGTGCCGTCCGCCAGTAAGGCCGTGGCCGTCTCGACCAACTGGGTGCGCATTTCGCTCATCTTAGGCCTAGTCCCCGTGCCGCGATCCCGCGCAATATCTCCTTCGTCCCGCCGCGTAGGCTGAAGCTGGGGGAAGTAAGCAACAGTAGATGAAGCACATTGGATAGTTCGCTGCCATCCAACAGGTCGAGTGCAATCGCATCTTGCACCGCGCGGGGCAGCTCTTGCTCATAGGCATTGCCTAGATCCTTGACGATGGCGGCTTCCACGACAGGATCCTCGCCATGGGCGAGCTTTGCCGTGACTGACATGGACATTTGTCGCAGCGTCCAAAGGTCCGCTGTTGCCCGACCGACCAAGGCGCGGGCTGCGGGATCAGCATTGGGCCCAAGATGATCAATTAGCGCCACCAACAGCGCATGGCTGGACAAATAACGCTCTGGTCCAGATCGTTCGATGGCGAGCTCTGCGGTGACTTGCGCCCAGCCATTGCCTTCCGCGCCAACCAATGCCCCTTCCGGCACCAATACATCATCGAAAAAGACTTCATTGAAATGATGCACGCCCGCCAAATCGATGATCGGGCGGATCGTGATGCCGGGCGTGTCGAGATCAACGAGCAATTGGCTCAAGCCCGCATTGCGCTCTGACCCTTCCTGCGTGCGGACAAGCGCCAGCATCGTGTGGGCATGATGCGCACCAGAGGTCCAGACCTTCTGCCCATTGATCCGCCAGCCCTCTCTCGTTCGCCGCGCAGATGTGCGGACGCTGGCCAAGTCTGACCCGGCACCGGGCTCAGACAAGCCAATGCAGGCAAAGCTTTCACCCCGCGCCATGGCTGGCAAATAGCGTTCTCGCTGTTCTTCGGTGCCATAGCGGAGAATGAGCGGCCCCGTTTGCCGATCTCCGATCCAATGGGCGGCAACCGGCGCGCCAGCCGCCAGCAATTCTTCCACGACAATATAACGCTCAAGCAAATGTCGGCCATGCCCGCCATATTGCGTGGGCCATGTGAAGCCGAGCCACCCGGCTTTGCCCAAGGCGCGACTGAATTCAGGGTCAGCCACTTGCCAGCAATTGGCGCGGGATGCCGCGCTGCCCTTGGGCTGATGCTCGGCCAGAAATGCCCGGATTTCGGCGCGGAGCGCGACACTGTCCCCCGGCGGATCAAAGGCGTGAATGGCAAAACCCTGCATGATGCCTTGGCCTATGGCGAAGCGGCCGAGCAGCCGCAATGCCTCTTATTGGGAGGGCAGTCGGCTTATCACAAAACTGTCCCCAAAGCGTCATAGCTGCTTCTGCCAATGGATTGACCGCAGCGAAAGACTTTGGTCAAATCCGACAAACAGAATCGGGGGCATTTCATGATCATAAGACAGTTGGCGGCGATGGCAGCGTTACTCTTCGCGGCAAATGCATATGCGCAAGAGGCACCGAAACCTGCGCCAGCTCCGCTTGCTCCCATCACACTCGAGAGTTTTGCGGCAACTCCGTTTATGGAGGATCCTGAGCTTTCCCCCAATGGTCAATATTTGGCGAGCAAGATCAGCGTCAATGGCAAGCAGCTTCTCGCGATAACCGCCATATTTGAAGGCGGCGGGGCGCCGTCATCGGTTGCCATCGATGGGAGCAAAACATCCCTCGATGCTTGGGCTTGGGTCAATGATGATTGGCTGATCGGTTGGGTGAGTGCGAACAGCAATGTGGAAGGTGATACATGGCGGCTGAGGCGACTCATCTCCGTGGAGCGCGCGACGGGCAAAACGATGCCGCTGCAATGGTCTGGGGCAGCACAAGATGCTGCCGACGTGATCTGGATCGCCAAAGACGGCACTCCGCGCATATTGCTTGGGGTCCAAACCAGCATCTACACCAATGAAATCGGTTTTTGGACCGAAGTGCGTGAAGTCGATGTCTCCACCGGCAAAGCCAAAGCTATTCAACGTCCGCGTATGCATATGATGAACTATTTTGCTGACGCTGCAGGCGCGATCCGCATGGCCTATGGCTATGACGATCAGAACCGCATCGGAACCTTGCTTTATCGTTCTTCGGGCAAAGGGAGCTTCGCGACGCTCGACAAAGCCCGCTACGGAAAGGATGAGGAATTATCTTTTCCCGCGCTCTTCTTACCAGAACCGGACAAGGCCCTGACTTACGATGACCCCGACGGTTTTGACGCCATTTATGAGCTAGACCTGAAGACCATGCAGCGCGGCAAGAAGGTCTTCAGCGTCCCCGGATTTGATGTTGGCGGCATCATTGAAACGCCGACGGGAGACGGTGTGGCAGGATATTCCGTTGTCGAGAACCGGCCGCGCATTCACTGGATTGATCCTGCGATGGCTGACATCCAAGCCAAGTTTGACAAGGCTGTCGGCGAGGGCAACGCCAAGATCGTCAGTTGGGATCGCGCTATGCGCTACTTGCTTGTGAAGGTCGGTGGCCCTGATCAAGCAGGGGCCTATTTCCTGTATGACCGGCAGGGCACGGGTTCGATGAATCGGATCGCCTTTGTCGATAATGTCCTCAAAAATCGTAAATTCGCGCCCATGACCACCATCAAATATAAGGCGCGCGATGGCTTGGAAATTAGCGCAGTTCTGACGCTTCCAAAGGACAAGCCGGCTAAAGCGCTTCCGCTCATCATTTTGCCGCACGGTGGCCCTCAAGTCCGCGATTACGAGGCTTGGGACTGGTGGGTGCAGTATCTGGCTTGGAAAGGCTATGCCGTCATCCAGCCCAATTATCGGGGATCAACCGGCTATGGCAATGATCTGTTCAAAAAGGGCTATGGCGAATGGGGCCTGAAAATGCAGGATGATTTGAACGACGCCGTTGATCATCTCGTTGCTCAAGGCATGGCTGACCCTAAGCGTGTTTGCATGGCCGGTGCCAGCTATGGCGGTTATGCAGCGATGCGCGCCGCACAACGCGATGGCGCGCGATATCGCTGCACCATCTCTTATGCGGGTGTTTCAGATTTGGCTGCGATGGCCCGCTATGACAGCAGAGCGCTGTTCGGCAAAGAGTGGAGAGCGGATCTGAAAGAGAAAGCGCCTGACTTTAACTCCGTGTCTCCGCTTCGCGCTCCTGCCCAATTTTCATCACCGATCTTGATCATGCACGGCAAGCTCGACTTGGTTGTGCCGGTCAGCCAGTCTCGCAATATGGTCGAAAAGCTAAAAGATGCAGGCAAGCCCCATCGCGATGTTGAACAGCCTTTGGGTGATCATCATTTCAGCCGCAGCGAAGATCGGTTGCAGTTCTTGAAAGAGATGGACGCATTCCTCAATCAGCATAACCCCGCCAATTGAAGGGATTGCAGGTTAAGGAAACAGCCGAACTGAGCGGCATTGTCGCCTCTTTGCATTGATTTTGGCCGCAATTTGCCTAAAAGCTGCGCTTCTAGCCGGAGGTTTTGATGCTGAGCGCAGGTAGCAGACTGAAATATGGGGCCCTGTTTGCGGCGACATTCAGCTTGGTCGCATCCAGCGCACAGGCTCAATTCGGCTCCTTTCCCTTTCCGGTGCCAACCAACAAAGCGCAGGCAGACGCGCTGACTGATCCGGGCTGTGCGGTTCCAAAGAAAAAAAAGGGCCTTGCAGTTCTAGGAAAGATTGCAGGCAATGTTGCCGGTCGCGCGCTCAGCAAAACGGCTATGTCTCGCTTCGTCCCCATGTCCGAATTTACAACAACCCTGACAGAAGGCATTGCCTGCCGCCTTGATCCAGAGGAGCAAAAGCAAGCCGCGACGGCCACGGATGAAGTTTTGCGCGGCAATAAGGTTGGAGCCTCAACCACTTGGACCAGCGAGTCTCGGCAAAATGTTACAGGAACTTCAACGGTAACGGCGGCGGCACCGCCACCGGCCGGAGAACGCAAAACCAAATGCATGATCGTCACTGATGTTGTGATTGTTGATGGTGAAGAGACGAAGGCCGAAAAGCGGATGTGCAAAGGTCCCGGACAGCCGCGCTATGTGATTGCCAACGCATGATGAAGGCGCGGATCGTTCGCGGGGTTACACTATTGGGTGCCGCATTTGCGCTGGTCGGTGCGACGCCCAAAGGCATGGACCCCGTCAACCCGACCTGCCCGCTCAATCCCAATTGGTCTGACGCGCCAACGATGAAGTTTACGGTGCGCAACTTGGGCGATGATCTGGTGCTGCTGGCTGAAGGCGCAGTTGATTCAGGGGCCTCGGCCCGGCTTGACAAGATCCTTACCCAATATCCCGATGTGGGGGAGATTTGGTTTCGCTCACCTGGTGGCGATGCCCAAGAGGGCAATAAAGCAGGGCTCCTGTTGCGGCGGAAGTATAAGGGCATGCTAACCCGTGTGCCCAAAGGCTGGGCCTGCTTTTCCGCCTGCAATTTCATCTTCATGGGCGGCACGACGCGGATTGTAGAGCCCGGCGGACAGTTTATCGTCCATATGTTCACGCATGTCGGCGACCGTGAAAATGTGAAGGGCGAGATTGAAGGCGATCTGGATGGCGCTGTCGATATGATCGGTGACATCGAACAAAGCTCTGCCATTTTGGCAAGCGAGGATAATGACTTCCTCATCCGGATGGGCGTATCTCGTCTGTTGTTGACGGAAGTCATGTATCAGCAAAAGGCCGTTGCCGCCCGAGGCAAGGATCGATCGACGCGGCGGTGCCTCACTCAAGCCGAATTGGCGCGCTACACCGTCATCAATGCGCGCGAAGAATAAGCCTAAGCCGTCAGCAAAACCAAAACGGCCGCCATGGCCGCCGCGCCGACGCCGAACGCCATCAGCTGTGTGCGAATGAAGGTTGGGTTTTGAGAGGCTTTGGTGATTGGGGACATGATGGGTTCCTATTTGATGGTTCTCCTAAGATACGGTTCCAAATAAGGATTGGATGAAATCAACGCCACATTTCCAAAACGGTTAGCAATCAGGATGAGATCATTCTCGATTTTCCACTTTCCAAAAGGGAGTGGATCCAGTTGCGCAATGCGTCTCGAACATCTGATTTGGTCAAACCGGGATTGGGAAGGCTTTGCTCCAGCGCAAGTCCTTGGCGAAGCGCGACAAATGTGATGGCGGCTTCGCGGGCTCTTGGGATCGATCGATCCATTTGCGCTGCGATGGCGTCAATGATCTTGACGATTCCGTCATATTGCCGTTCGAACAGAGCCACATAGGCCTTTGCAAATTGCGGAGACCGCGCCGCATGCAGAGCAAACTCAATGGATAGCATGGACCATGTCGAGTCTTCCTGATCCGTTGCATATCGGTCTGCCACACGATCAATAATTTCATCGACGGACGCTCCAGACGCAACCATGGCTGCCGTCGCCTCCAATTCTGCTTGCATATGCCCTGCAAGGACCGTGAGGAACAGCTCCTCCTTTGTGGTGAAGTTGGAGTAGATCGCTCCCTTCGAATAGCCTGCTGCAGCAGCAATCGCATCGACCGATGCCCCACCAAATCCATTCTGGGCAAAAATGATTCGCGCAGAGTTCAGCAGACGCTCTCGCGTCTGCAATACGCTTTCATGACGTTTCAATCGCATTTTTGCTCCGTTTCATATCGCATTTCTGGGCTTTCAAAATACCACTTGAAATTCAAATACCAAATGGTATTTTAAATGAGTCAGAGCGAAAGGATGACGCTGTGCAAGGCAAAATAACATTCGTGACCGGTGCAACGGGTTTGCTTGGCAACAATCTTGTGCGCCTGCTCCTGAAGGAAGGCGCTATCGTTCGCGCCTTGGTGCGTTCCAAGACAAAAGCCGATCAGCAGTTTTCTGACATCCACCATCCCAACTTGCAGCTGGTGATGGGCGACATGGAGAATGTCGCTGGATTTGCGGCGCATTTGGCGGGTGTCGATGTCTTGTTCCACACTGCCGCTTATTTTCGAGATAGCTACAAAGGCGGCAGCCATTGGTCTCTGCTTGAAAAGATCAATGTTCATGGCACGCGTGACCTGATTGAATTTGCTTATGCTGAGGGCGTTCGGCACATGGTTCACACCTCGTCGATCGCCCTTCTTGATGGGCCGCCCGGCGCGACAATCGATGAGACGATGTTGCGCAGTGAAGATAATGCCGATGATTATTATCGCAGTAAGATTTTGACTGATGCCGTCGTCCTGAAGGCGCTGCAAGACAAACCAGATTTTCACGCGGCCCTTGTGCTGCCGGGTTGGATGTGGGGACCCGGAGACGCGGGGCCAACATCTGCAGGGCAAACGGCGCTCGACTTTTTGCATCGCCGCTTGCCGGGCATACCGCCAGCCACAATGTCATTTGTTGATGCACGAGACGTTTCCAAAACGCTGATTGCAGCGGCGACAAAAGGACGGCGTGGGGAGCGGTATCTTGCAGCAGGCAGATGCATGACGCTTGCAGAGCTATTCCCAATCATCGAAGCGGAGACCGGAGTGCCTGCGCCGACGCGAAACCTGCCTTTGCCGCTCCTGTTTCTTGTGGCGT
>DLOX01000102.1:12758-16139 GCA_002478575.1 Sphingomonadales bacterium UBA7473
ATGGCTCGTGTGGCAGGCAAGCCGGCTCTTTTGAGCTGGGCTGCCGTGAAGTCTCTGAAAAGAGAGGCTGGCCGCACCAGTTTCGATCATTCGAAAACGATCCGTGAATTGGGCACTGAATTCCGTCCAGTTGCCGAAACGGTACGGGATACGATCGCATGGTTTCAGAGCCAAGGTTTAGCGCCCGCCCCCAAAAATTAATCGAAGGAGCAAGAAGTTATGACAAACCCAAAACCCGCTGAGATTGTCGATGCCATGCATGCAGCCTTTCGGATTGGCGATCTCGATGCAATTGCCTCCTATTGGTCTGACGATGTGGAGTATGAAGCGCCGGGCGTAAGCCTTCGTGGGAAGCCAGCAAGAATTTTCGCGGAAACGGTTTGGCTGAACGCGTTTAGCGAGAATGGCGTTGAAACCTACGCTCGCTTTGAAAATGGAGAGGAAATCGTTGATTTCGCGATTATGACCGGACGCCATAGCGGCGATCTCGTCGCAGGTTCAGGGGCGCCTATCGCCCCAACCGGGGCTTTTGTGTCAGGGCCCTACGCATCGCGATATCGGATTAAGGAAGGCAAAGTCGTTTACCAGCAAGTCATTTTTGATCGCTTGGCTCTGCTCCAATCTGTTGGCGCTGTCCCCGCCTAATGCGCCGCCCCATCCTTATTGGAAGCGCCATTTTGGCCATGGCCATATTCGGGTTGGCTGCAACATCTCCAATCAACCCTGTGGCTTGGGCGCCGCCCAACAATCATCTCTCTAAGAATAGCTGTGAAGCAGCGCCGGTGATTAAGGTTGTGGCTTTGGCAAAAGATCTGCCAGGCAAGGCAGATGGATTGGCATTTGGTGGCAATGGGGAGCTGTTCGCCAGCCTGTCCAATGGCCATGTTGTTGCGATTGATCCGACCAGTGGGCAATGGCGCGTGGCCAGCCGCAGCGGTGGTTTTCTGACTGGGCTTGCGGTTGGAAAGAAGGGCGAGATTTTTGCAGTTGACGAAAGAGCGGGTGCTCTCCTGACGGCAAAAGACGGCGAGCCCCTCAAATCTGCCTTGCGAACAGTGGATGGCCAGCGTTTGAGCTGGACCAACGATGTGACAATCCTGGGCGATGGGCAGCTTTTCCTCACCACGACTGCGACGGGACGATCGCTTGATCGGTTTTTCGACGAGGTCTTGGAGCATCGCGGCTCCGGCTTGCTTGTGCGGTTCGATCCCAGAGATGGCTCAGCATCGATCTTAAGGGGCAAGTTGCAAATGACCAATGGCGTTGCTGCCGTTCCCAACAGCGATCGGGTCCTTCTGGCTGAAAGCTCTACTTATGAAGTGAGCTTAGTATCAACAAAGGATGGCGCAAAGCTTGCTTCGATTGCGGGGCTTCCTGGTTTCACAGGGAATGTCAGAGCGTCAGATCGACCGAATATCTTCTGGGTGACGCTCTTGTCTCCGCGAAGCCCGCTCATCGATAGTTTAGCGCACTACCCTTTTGCGCGCCGTTTGCTGGCTTGGCTCCCCCCGTCAGTGCGTCCCGGTCCTGTCCCATTGCCCTGCCTGATCGAAATTCGCTTGGAGGATAGCAAAATGTCGGCGCGCGCTTTCCGAATAGAGACTGAAGGCAAGCCCACATCGTTCAGCACTGCCATAGAAAGTAATGGTCGCCTATTTCTGTCGCCTGCCAGTATTGTGCCGGGGAGTCAGAATGTCATATATAGTGGGCTCATCCCATCACCATCCCTTTAGGCCCCTTTGCCCTTTGCCTCGCCGCCTGCTAGGGGCGCTGCATCATGTCGACACCTTTAGACCGCATCCGCAATTTTTCGATCATCGCACATATTGATCATGGAAAATCCACTCTCGCTGATCGCTTGATCCAGCGCACCGGTGGCCTGTCTGATCGGGAAATGTCAGCGCAAGTGCTCGACAATATGGATATTGAAAAAGAGCGAGGCATCACGATCAAGGCGCAGACCGTGCGGCTCGATTATACCGCCAAAGACGGCCAGCCTTATGTGCTGAACCTGATGGATACGCCCGGCCATGTCGACTTTGCCTATGAAGTCAGCCGGAGCTTGGCTGCGTGCGAAGGTGCGCTTCTGGTGGTTGATGCAGCCCAAGGCGTTGAAGCTCAGACCCTCGCCAATGTCTATCAATCAATCGAGCATGATCATGAGATTGTGCCTGTGATAAACAAGATCGACTTGCCTGCGGCGGAAGTCGATAAGGTGAAGAATGAGATTGAGGAGATTATTGGCCTCGATGCGTCCGATGCGGTCCTCACTTCCGCCAAATCGGGCATCGGCATTGATGAGGTGCTGGAATCCATCGTCACGCGCATTCCTCCGCCCAAGGGAGATCGCGATGCGCCGCTGAAGGCGATGCTCGTGGATAGCTGGTATGATCCTTATCTGGGCGTTGTGATCCTGATCCGGGTCGTCTCTGGCGTTCTCAAAAAAGGCCAGCAGATTAAGTTCATGCAGACAGGCACCACTCATCTGGTTGATCGGGTCGGCTGTATGCGGCCCAAGATTGAGCAACTGAACGAGCTGGCGGCTGGCGAAATTGGCTTCATCACGGCCCAAATCAAGGAAGTCGCGCAAACTCGCGTCGGTGACACAATCACCGATGCCAAACGCCCTGCGGCCGAGGCTTTGCCGGGCTTTAAGGAAGTGCAGCCGGTTGTCTTCTGCGGCCTCTTCCCAACCGACGCCAATGACTTCGAGAAACTGCGCGAAAGCATCAGCAAGCTTCGGCTCAATGACGCCAGCTTCAGCTTCGAAATGGAAACCAGCGCCGCGCTGGGATTTGGCTTCCGCTGCGGGTTCCTTGGCCTGCTGCATCTGGAAATCATCCAGGAACGCCTCAGCCGCGAATATGATCTGGACCTGATCACCACCGCGCCGTCGGTCGTCTATCATATTGAACTCGCGCATGGTGCGGGCATGATTGAGCTCCACAACCCCGCCGACATGCCCGATCCAACGCGCATCGCGACCATCGAAGAGCCTTGGATCGAAGCCACCATCTATGTGCCCGATGAATATCTCGGCTCCTTGCTGAAGCTGTGCCAGGATCGGCGGGGCATTCAAAAGAATCTGACCTATGTCGGCGGCCGCGCGCAGATCACTTATGAACTGCCACTCAATGAAGTCGTTTTCGATTTCTACGACCGCCTGAAAAGCATCAGCCGTGGCTATGCGAGCTTTGACTATCATCAGATCGGCCACCGCACCGGCGACTTGGTGAAGATGAATGTCCTCGTCAATGGCGATCCGGTCGATGCGCTCAGCATGATCGTTCACAGGAGCGTGGCCGAAGGACGCGGGCGGCACATGTGTGAGCGGCTGAAGGATCTTATCCCCCGCCACATGTTCAAAATCCCGATCCAGGC
>DLOX01000269.1:0-366 GCA_002478575.1 Sphingomonadales bacterium UBA7473
TCGCAGAGTGACCGGAGCAATTCATATTCAAGCGCCGCCGGGTGGCCACAATGACGGGGTCCATGTTGCCGCAAAACCAATTGCAGAGTCTCGCCATCTGCTCGTTCAATCGTCAGCTTGGACAGGACTGCCGACACGCCACCTATTAGCCTGTCGACAGAAAGCAAGTCCGCGCCGGGGAAATGGCGACAGACCAAGTCTAAGAAGCCGTCCGCAACCCTCATGCCCTCAGCCTCAATCGCTCGGCAACGTCCGCGCCAAAACGAAGCTCATCTTATTGCCGTCTGGATCGCGGACATAAGCGCCATAGAATCGCGGGCCATAAACTGGGCGCGGTCCAGGCGCGCCTTCATCGCTGCCGCCATT
>DLOX01000269.1:419-10804 GCA_002478575.1 Sphingomonadales bacterium UBA7473
GCGCCTTCATCGCTGCCGCCATTGGCAAGCGCTGCGGCATAGGCTGCGTCCACGGCTTCGTTGGTGGCACAGCCAAAGCCCGGCATAGAGCCATTGGCCGGCACAGCCGCTCCCTTATTATAGGGCAATGCCACCCACACCGCCGTGCCGCACGCAAATTCATAGCCAAAGGTCATCCCCGGATAATCATGCGCCAACCTTCCACCCAGATGAGGCATCACCGCATCATAAAAAGCTCGTGACCGCGCCAAATCATTGGAACCGATCATGATATAGTCGATGGACATTTTGGGGCCTCTCCGCAGTTTGATTGAATCGGAACAAATATAGATCAAGTGAAAATACTGTCAATGGGCGATCCCCAATCCCACTTCGACTTTTGACAGTTTTGACAGTTTTGACACCGAATCGGCCTTTTTATGAATATCTGTTCATCTTAGCAGCGTGTTTAGCCGCAGTTGCGACAATGCAAAGGCAATTGGGGGAGTCGGGGATGAGTCGTATGTCATTCGCCAAGTGGAACATATATTAAACAAAAAGTCAAGAGGAGATAACCTATATTCACCTGCTTAGATCAGAGTCTTCGACCTAAACTCAAGCGGTCTTCGATCACATAGCCGAGATGCTGGTAGAATTTCACGACAGCTTCATTGGTGCCTCGAACCTGGAGGTTAATCTTGCCACAGCCAAGCGCTCGCAACGCCTCTTCAGCCTTCCGCACCAGCGCCGTTCCAAGGCCAGTGCGCTGGTGCTTTGAGTGAACGGCAACGGCATAAAGCCAGCCCCTATGCCCATCATATCCCGCCATGATTGAACCAGCGATTTCAGCCCCATCCACCGCAACAAAAAGCAAATCTGGTTGAAACGCGGTCTTTTCTGGAACGGCTTTTTGTGCATGGTTCCAAGGCGGGTCGTTCGGAAACGCCTCGTTCCAAAGGGCATCAATCCCGTTGAAATCACCATCTTGATATATTCTTATGTCCATGCCGAGCTGTTTACTCTTTTCTAACGTCAGAGCCAGCCTGTCAGCCCCCACCCCAAAAGGATTGAATCTCTCTGCACCCCATGGCAAAGGCGCTTCCCATGACTGAGACCAGCTCCACCACAATGCCAGACCGGCTTTCGATTGATCCCGACAGCCCTTACTTCAACGCTGACGTGCTGCGCCAAGGCGTGGGCATTCGCTTCAAAGGCAATGAGCGCCGCGATGTTGAGGAATATTGCGTATCGGAAGGCTGGATCCGCGTGCAAGCGGGCAAGACCATGGATCGGCGCGGCAAGCCACTGACGATCAAATTGAGCGGCCCGGTTGAGGCGTGGCTTGAGAATCCCACAGCTGCGGAGCCTGACGCAGGATAATGGCGGCTGCCTTTGCCTTTGGCGGGCATGAGTTTCATATCATAGGCAAGAAAGCGCTGTTTTGGCCTTCCCGGCAAGCGCTGATCGTGGCCGACTTGCATCTGGAAAAGGGAAGCTGGTTTGCGGCGCGCGGCCAGATGCTGCCGCCCTATGACAGTCGTGCCACGCTCGATCGGCTGGAGGCTTTGCTGGCGGAGACGAGCGCAGGAGAAGTCTGGTGTCTGGGTGACAATGTCCATGATGCAGATGGCTGGGACCGCCTAGAGCCTGAGCTTGCTGATCGGCTCGCGGCGCTCACCCAGTCACGCGACTGGCATTGGATTATCGGCAATCATGATGGCGCGCTGGACGAAGCCCCTGCCGCTGCCATGAGCGGGACGATCCATGATGAGGCGCTGGTCGAAGGCCTGATCCTGCGGCATGAGGCTTTGGTGGGCGAGATGCGTCCTGAGCTTTCCGGTCATTATCACCCCAAGGTGCGGCTCTCAGCCCGCGGCAAAGCGGTCACTCGGCCTTGCTTTGTGCGGAGTGAGGCGAAGCTCATCTTCCCGGCTTTTGGGGCCTATGCAGGCGGCCTAGACGTGCGCGATGCGGCTATCGTAGGTTGCGTTGGGCGGGGGGCTGAGGCTGTGCTCGAAAGCGCGGGGCGGGTTGTTGTGGTTGGGGTTTGATCGGCAAAACCGGCAATGCACCTTCGTCATTCCGGGCTTGACCCGGAATCCATGCCTCAATGCTTGATCCTGCTCGCTGTCTGGAAATCGAGGCATGGATGCCGGATCAAGTCCGGCATGACGGGGTAGGTGTGATTAGCCCACCAACCCCGGAAAAGCCGCCTTCGCCGCTGCAACTTTCGGCACATCCCACCGAACAATATAAGGATGGTTCGGGTTCCGCCGCATGAAATCCTGATGATAGGCCTCCGCTGCGTAGAATTTTCCGCTCTCAATCCGCGTCACGATTGGCCGGGTATAGCGCTTCGCGGCCGTCAGTTGCGCAATATAGGCACGCACCACTTTGGTTTGATCGGCTGTCTGAGGAAAGACGGCTGAGCGATAGCTTTTGCCAACGTCGGGGCCCTGACGATTGAGCTGCGTGGGATCATGCGCGACGGAGAAATAGACTTGTAGCAACTTACCATAGCTTACAACCGAAGGATCATAGACAATCCGCACGGCTTCCGCATGATCGGTTTGTTCAGCAGATACGAGGTCATAATTGGCCGTCTGCGCGGTTCCCCCGGCATAGCCTGAAGTGACAGAGCGCACGCCCTTCACCCGCTCAAACACGGCCTCCAAGCCCCAGAAACAGCCGCCAGCAAAGACAGCGGTTGCCATGCCCTTCGCGGCAGGCGCATCGATGGCAGGGGCTGGAATGCGAACAGCCTTTTCGGCTTGGCCGGGAGCCCCGCAGGCTGCAGCGACAAGGGCAATAGTGAAGAGCGGGAAAAGACGCATCTCGATCATCCTCATGCGGGAACAAATTTCAGCGCAACACCATTGATGCAATAGCGTTTTCCGGTTGGCTGTGGCCCATCGTCAAAGACATGGCCCTGATGCCCGCCGCAGCGCTTGCAATGCACTTCGGTGCGCGGATAGCCCAGATGCATATCCGTCTTGGTGCCAACCGAACCTTTGATCGGCGCCCAAAAGCTGGGCCAGCCGGTGCCGCTGTCATATTTGGTGGATGACTGAAACAAAGGCAAAGCACAGCCTGCGCAGACAAAGGTGCCTTTGCGCTTTTCCTTGTTGAGGGGGCTTGTGTAGGGCTGCTCGGTCGCTTCCTTGCGGAGGGTTGCATAAGCGGCGGGTGACAAACGCTTGCGCCATTCGGCTTCAGTCAATGTGAACGCAAATTTGCCTTTCGCATCCGCTTTGCCTGCCGTGATCAGAGCACCAATTGCCAATAAACCTGTGCCACCGATTAAACTGCGTCTTGAAACAAGGTCCATCATCACATCATCCTTCGCTTTGGGCTTTCTCGAACGATATACGCTGGGATAGCGCCAAAGGTTTCACCGCGATACCGGCTTTGCAACTTTCTTGGCGCTCGACTAAGGGGTTCGCGCATCACCCTTGTTTAGAAGGCTCCCTATGCCCGCCCCTTTGAAAGTTGCCCTTGCCGGGCTTGGAAATGTTGGCGCGGGCGTGGTGAAGCTGATCGATGCCAATGCCGATTTGATTGCGCGCCGCGCAGGCCGCCCGATTGAGATTGTGGCCGTCGCTGCCCGAGACAAGAGCCGAGATCGCGGCTTCGATGCAAGTCGTTTCCAATGGGCCGATGCGACGACGCTGGCTGACATCTCAGGCGTTGATGTGGTTGCGGAACTCATCGGCGGCAGCGAAGGGACTGCGCTTGATCTCGCCCGCGCAACCATCTCGGCGGGCAAGGCCTTTGTGACGGCCAACAAGGCGATGATCGCGCATCATGGTCTGGCCCTGGCGGAAGAGGCCGAAAAAGCAGGCGTGGCGTTCAAATATGAAGCGGCTGTCGCGGGCGGGATCCCCGTGATCAAGGGCCTACGCGAAGGGGCAGCCGCCAATGAAATCACCCAAGTTTACGGCATCCTCAACGGCACCTGCAATTATATCCTGACCACCATGGAAGCCGAAGGGCGGGATTTTGGCGCAGTACTCGCCGACGCCCAGGCCTTGGGCTATGCTGAGGCTGATCCTGCCTTTGACGTCGATGGCATAGATGCCGCGCATAAGCTTTCGATCTTGGCGTCGCTCTCCTTTGGAACGCGGATAGATTTCGCCCATGTGAAGACCAGCGGCATCCGCCAAGTGCTGGCCGGAGACATCGCGCAGGCCAAAGCGCTTGGATACCGCGTGCGGCTGGTTGGCCGCGCGGAGGCAGCCTCCGACGGCCTCCTCCAAAGCGTGCAGCCTTGCCTTGTGCCGGTCAGCCATCCGCTAGCCCATGTCGCAGGCGCGATGAACGCTGTCGTCGCCCATGGCAATTTCGTGGGACGGCTTTTCTTCGAAGGGCGCGGGGCGGGCGAAGGACCAACGGCGTCTGCAGTGGTCGCTGACTTGATCGACATTGCCCGGGGAGAAGTTGGTCCAGCATTTGCGATGCCCGTCGCCAGCCTTGCCGATCCCGGACAAGCCAATGGTGGCGCGCGCCAAGGCCGCTTCTATCTGCGCTTCACCGTGGCAGACCGGCCCGGCGTCTTGGCAGAGATTACCGCCGCAATGCGCGACGCGGGAGTGTCCATCGAAAGCCTCATCCAGCGCGGCGAAGCGCCTGATGGCGGCGTGTTGCTGGTCCTGACAACCCATGCCTGTGCAGAGGCCAATGTCAGTGGCGCACTTGCGCAACTCGGCGGATCGGCCAGCCTTGTTGGCGCGCCGATGCTGATGCCGATCTTGGATGTCTAGTGCAGCTTAGCGGCCGACGCCCGTGTAGCTAAGGCCAACCGCTGCCATTTCCGCTTCATTATAGACGTTGCGGAGATCGACAAAGGTTGGTGACTTCAAGAGCGACTTGACGCGCCCCAGATCGAGCGCCCGGAATTCATTCCATTCCGTCACCAAGGCAGCCGCATCCGAGCCTTCCATGGCTTCATAGGGGCTGGCGCAATAGGTGACTTTATCAAGCATCAGCTTGGCTTGCTCCACGCCTTCGGGATCATAAGCGCGGATTGTGGCGCCTCCATCCTGCAAAGCCTGAATGATGGAAATGGCAGGGGAATCGCGCATATCATCGGTGTTGGGCTTGAAGGTCAGCCCCAAGATCGCAATGGTCTTGCCGCGCACATCGCCGCCCATGGCCGCGACAATTTTCCGCCCCATCGCCCGCTTGCGATTGTCATTGACGGCAACGACAGCCTCCACAATCCGCTGAGGCGCGTCATAATCTTGGCTGGTCTTGAGCAGCGCCAGCGTGTCTTTCGGGAAGCAGCTGCCGCCATAGCCGGGGCCTGCGTGAAGGAATTTGGAGCCAATCCGGCCATCAAGCCCGATGCCGCGCGCGACATCCTGCACATCCGCACCGACCTTTTCGCAAAGATCAGCAATTTCATTGATGAACGTGATCTTGGTCGCAAGAAAGGCATTGGCAGCATATTTGGTCAGCTCAGCCCCACGGCGAGACATGTTCACAATGGGCGAGGCATTGATATAGAGTGGCCGATAAAGCTGCCGCATCACTTCGCGGGCATGTTCATTGTCGCTGCCGATCACGATCCGATCGGGCCGTTTGAAATCATCAATCGCGGCCCCTTCGCGCAGAAATTCTGGGTTAGAGACAACATGGAAATCAATGTCAGGTCGGGTTTCGCGCAGAATCCGTTCGACCTCATCGCCTGTGCCCACGGGCACGGTTGACTTGGTGACGACAATAGTCGGCCCTGTCACAGCGCCCGCAATTTCCGCAGCGGCGGCATAGACATAGCTCAAGTCGGCATGCCCATCGCCACGGCGCGATGGTGTGCCAACGGCAATGAACACGACCTCTGCGTCTTTGACGGCCTCCTTAAGATCCGTCGTGAAGCGCAAGCGCCCTGCCTCCACATTGGTAGCAACCAACTGATCCAGACCGGGCTCAAAGATTGGAATTCGGCCTTGGAGAAGCGCTTCAATCTTCGATGCATCTTTGTCTACGCAAGTCACTTCATGCGAAAAATCGGCAAAGCAAGCGCCTGACACAAGGCCGACATAGCCAGAACCAATCATCGTTACGCGCATTCAAATTCTCCAAAACTCAACCGGATTTGCCTCTAAGGCGCATAAAAGAATTATTGATGAACCTTATCAGATCCCATGAAATCCGCGATACCAATCGACAAATTTGGGGATTCCAACTGTGATGGGCGTCGTTGGCGCATAGCTATGATCGCGGGCAATCGCGTCAATATCGGCATGGGTTTCATGCACGTCGCCGGGCTGCATCGGTTTGAAATCGATGATGGCTTTCCTGCCGCACGCCTCTTCGGTCACTGCGATCATATCCATCAAGGCTTCGGACCTGTTGTTGCCAATATTGTAGACCGCATGCGGGGCTTTGCTGCCGCCCGGTTTTTCCGAGCCATCGTCGGACGGCGGGGCATCAAGGCAAGCGACAACACCTGCGATAATGTCATCGATGAACGTGAAATCCCGGCGGAGCTGACCATTGTTGAAGACGGGGATGGGCTTGCCGGCAAGAATGTCTCGCGTGAACATCCACAGCGCCATGTCGGGCCGCCCCCATGGGCCGTAAACGGTGAAGAAGCGCAGACCCGTCAATGGCAAGCGATAGAGATGCGCATAGGTCTCGCTCATCAATTCGTCTGCGCGCTTGGTTGCCGCATAAAGCGAGATCGGATGATCCACCCTATGATCAACGCTGAAGGGCATTTCTGTATTGCCGCCATAGACCGACGAGCTGGACGCATAGACCATCGGCACCTGCAAGGCTCGAGCGACCTCCAACAGGTTCAGATGCCCAACCAGATTGGATTGCGCATAGGCGCGTGGGTTTGTGAGCGAATAGCGCACCCCTGCTTGGGCGCCCAAATGCGCGATACAATCAATTTTCTCACCCGCCAAAGCCGAATCCAGCGCGTCATGATTGGCGAAATCAAGCGCATGAAAGCGCACTTGGCTGCCCCATTTGTCATCGAGCGCCTGTAACCGCGCCGCCTTCACCGCTGGGTCATAATAATCATTGAGATTGTCGACGCCGACAACCTCTTCCCCGCGCGCTGCCAGGGCGTTGGCCAAGTGGAAGCCGATAAACCCGGCCATGCCTGTGATCAGCGTCGTCATTAATGCGTTGTCCAGCCGCCATCGACAGCGAGATTTGCGCCCGTGATCGCACTTGCTTCATCGCGGCAGAGGAACAGCAGCATCGCACCAATTTGTTCAGGCATCACAAATTTCTTCTGTGGGATGGCCGCCAAGAGCACATCATTGATGACCTCATCATAGCTCATCCCGCGTGTCTTCATTGTGTCAGGGATTTGGTTCTCCACAAGCGGCGTCCAGACATAGCCCGGCGAGATGCAATTGACCGTGATGCCTTTGGTTGCGACTTCCATCGCAACCCCGCGCGTCAGGCCCAGCACAGCATGCTTCGCCGCAATGTAGGACGATTTATTGGGGCTCGCGACGCTGGCATGGGCGCTTGCGGTGGAGACGATCCGACCCCAGCCCTTGGCTTTCATATGCGGCAAGCAAGCCCGCATGAGCATGAACGGCGCATCGACCATGATGGCTTGCATCTGCCGCCATTTCTCAATTGGGAATTCATCGACCGGGCAGACATGCTGAATGCCGGCATTGTTCATCAAGATATCAGGCGCGCCAAGCTCTCGAACGCAGGTCTCCATCATCGCCGCAATTTGATCGGTATCCGTCAGGTCCGCGCCGTGATGCATCGCCTTTGCGCCGCTCAGTGCTGACAGGGCCGCACATTGGGCGGCGATGGCATCGGCATCGCCAAAGCCATTGATCATGACGGCGGCACCCTCGGCAGCAAGCGCCGTTGCGCAAGCGGCTCCAATCCCTGAGGTTGACCCCGTAATCAGTGCGGTTTTGCCTTTGAGGATCATATCCAGCCTTTCCTATGATGCATCGGTGATTGCATAAGCGGGTGAGGCCGTGCAAAGTCAATCCGTTGCTATGGTAAAGCGTGAGGGATGAGGCATGCGGCTGGACGATGAGCAAGAAAGCACCAATTTCGAAGACCGCACCGGCCAACGCAGCGGCGGCGGCTTTGGCTTTCCCAGAGGCGGCGGAGGCGGCCTTCCCGTCACTGGCAAGGCAGGCTGCGGAACCATCTTGATCGTTTTGATTGCGGCACTGGTATTTGGGGTGAATCCGTCGACAATCTTGGGCGATGGCATCATGCCAACCCAGCAAGAGCAGCCGGGACCAGCGCAATCCGGCGCTAGCGGCCAATCGACTATCGATCCAAATGTAAAGTCTTTCGTTCTCAAAGTCTTGGGGTCGACCGAACGACGCTGGACGGAAATGTTTGCTGCTGCTGGGCAAAAATATCGGCCAACGACATTGGTCTTTTATTCAGATAATGATCGGTCAGGCTGTGGAGCTGCCCAAGCCGCGATGGGGCCTTTCTACTGCCCAGCCGATGAAGGCATTTATCTCGACGTCAATTTCTTCAACGAGCTTGCAGGTCGCTTTGGCGCAGGCGGTGATTTTGCGGCGGCCTATGTGATTGCCCATGAGGTTGGCCATCATATTCAGAAAGTCACTGGCATCGCCGATCAAGTCCGCCAACAACAGGCCCGTGTCAGCGAAGTGCAAGGCAATCAGTTGCAGGTTCGGATGGAATTACAGGCTGATTGCTATGCCGGGGTATGGGCCGCCCGCGAGCGCCAGCTGATGGAACCGGGCGATGCCGAAGAAGGCCTTCGCGCCGCTCAAGCGATTGGCGATGATGTGCTGCAAAAGCGCTCACAAGGCTATGTCGTTGAATCCGCCTTCACCCATGGCAGCGCGGAACAGCGGATGCGCTGGTTGAAGCGGGGTTTGGAGACCGGCGATCCAGAGCAATGCGATACATTTCGTGGGCAGATATGAGCCTCTCTAGTCATTCCGGGCTTGACCCGGAATCCATGCCTCTCTGTTGTCGCGTAACTGGATATATCAAGCCAAACTTCGACAGTGAGGGATGGACCCCGGATCAAGTCCGGGGTGACGGGTGAGGTAGAAGATTCGCCCCATGCGCATAGCCATTGTTGCCCCATCCTGCACGTTGGACCCGTTGGTCGCTGAGCGGCTTCCCGCGCTTGCTAAGGAAGCCTTTGGAGATGACGCGCCTGAGCTCTTCGTCCACCCACAATGCTATTTGTCCAAGGGCCATTTCGCTGGGCCTGACGAAGCCCGGATTGATGCGCTTGTCGAAGTCGCCAATGATCCCAGCTTTGACGCCATCTGGTTCGCGCGCGGCGGATATGGCGCGTGCCGGGTCGCAGAGGCGGCCCTCGATCGCTTCACCTCAGCGGCAGGTGACAAGTTCTACATGGGCTATAGCGACGCGGGTTTTTTGCTGGCGGGGCTTTATGCTCGCGGCATTGGCCGCCCCGTCCATGGCCCGATGCCTGCCGATCTGAAACGCGAAGGCGGGGAGGCCGCAGTGCTTCGCGCTATGGAGTGGCTCATCAACCCCAAACCCGCGCCCGAGCTGTCCGTGGCCTTCAACCTTACTGTGCTCAGCCAGCTGCTGGGTACTTCGCTCCAGCCGGATCTCGCCGACCATGTGCTGATGATCGAAGATGTCGCCGAATATATGTATCGGACGGACCGGAGCCTCTTTCATCTGACCAGCAATCCAAGGATCCGCCAGGTGGCTGGCATCAAGCTTGGCCGCTTCAGTTTGGTGCCAAAAAATGACCCGGACTTTGGCCAAACCGAAGAACAGATCGCAAAGCACTGGTGCGCGGCGAGCGGCATCCCCTATCTCGGTCGCGCCGATATCGGCCATGATGCAGACAATAAGATTGTGCCCTTTGGCTGGACGACCGGTTAGACCGTATCTTACTCCGGCACCACGCCCGAAAAGTCAGTTCCGACGACCAGTTTTTGCTTGCGATCAATCGACCAAAGCAAGTTTGGCTTGCGCGGATCCCAATCAATCGCTTGGCCATTGGTGGTGACACCGATCGTCCCCACTGGCTGTAAAATGGAGCCCGCCGGGGGAAGCCGAAGGAAATAGATTTCTGGCAAATCATGGCCCGAAAGCGCTAACACTCCAGAGGCGTGCCAGCTGGCACCCGACACGCTATAGGGCTTCATCTTCGCCAGCACCTCCGGCGGAAAAACCCAGCGCTGAATAGGGCGATAGTTCGCGTCCAGCTTCACCAGCTGCGCATAGCGATGATCCTTGCCCGGTTCCCCGCCCTTGGCATCATAATGCGCAAAAACCGCCCACCCATGCCCCTTGTGCCAATCGAGCACCGTCAGTGATCCTTCGGTGATCCCAAAACTATGGCTCCCCACATGGCGGAGCGTCTTGGGATCAAAAATCTCAACACTGCTGGTTTGCGGCACGCCCGACTAGTTGGACGCGGCACAGACGAG
>DLOX01000220.1 GCA_002478575.1 Sphingomonadales bacterium UBA7473
CGTCAAGCTCAGCCTGAGCGGGTTGGAGAGCGCGGCGGTTCTCATCACTCCGCTTTTTCCGCACCCTTCACAGTGGCCGGCAGGCGGTACTTGTCCCCAGCCAGAGTCACTTCAATTTGGTTGCCACCAACAGTGCTAACCACAGCCGGCTCGGCCCCATCAGCTGCGACAACACCGCTGCCATCCTTCATCACGCGCAGGCGACGGAAACCTCCATCATCATGACGGATGGTCAAGATCAGGCCCTCGTCTTCCATAGCCCGCTCGACGGAACAGGTACGGGTGAAATTGGTGAACCCCGAAACGGCACATTCAATCATGCCGCTGTCGGCGACATCTTTGCGCGCCATCGCCTCCGCTTCGGCCAGCGATTCTGCGTCGCCATCAGGCCCGCTGCCGCATGCTGCAATGAGAAATGCTAACCCCGTTACGCTAAATATCCGCAAAGACATGTGTTTCCGCTTTCGCCCCTGGATGCGTGACCGCGCCAAGATAAGCAGGGCCAACATTCTTCGCATAACGCCACAAGGCGCCGGACTGATAGTCATTCTTTCGCGGTAACCATTTTTCCCGTCTTTCCGCCAAAATTTCAGGCGCAACGTTCAAATCGATGGTGCCGTTGATGGCATCGATGGCAATCTCATCACCATCTTGGATCAAGGCAATCGGGCCGCCATCGGCCGCTTCTGGGCCAACGTGGCCAATACAGAATCCACGCGTGGCGCCAGAGAAACGACCATCGGTGATGAGCGCCACTTTCTCGCCCATGCCTTGGCCATAGAGCGCAGCAGTGGTCGAAAGCATCTCGCGCATACCAGGGCCGCCTTTGGGTCCTTCGTAGCGGATGACGATAACGGATCCTTCGCGAATTTGTCTTGCCTCCACCGCAGCAAAGCAGTCCTCTTCGCAATCAAAGACTTGCGCAGGGCCCGTAAACTTTAGCCGTTCCATGCCTGCCACTTTCACAATCGCGCCATCAGGGGCCAAGCTCCCGCGCAAGCCAACAACGCCGCCCGTGGGGGTGATCGGCGCGGTCGCGGGATAGATGACTTTCTGGTTGGGGTTCCAAGTGATTTCATCGATATTCTCGCCAAGCGTCTTGCCAGTCACGGTCATGCAATTGCCGTGGAGCAAGCCTTCAGCGAGCAAGGACTTCATCAGCATGTAAACGCCGCCCGCTTCATACATGTCTTTTGCGACGTAATTCCCGCCAGGCTGAAGATCCGCCATATAAGGCGTCGTTTTGAAGATTTCGGCCACATCAAACAGATCGAAAGCGAGGCCCGCCTCATGCGCCATCGCAGGGAGGTGAAGCCCGCCATTGGTGGAGCCACCAGTCGCCGCGACAACGCGAGCCGCATTTTCAAACGCCTCAATCGTGCAAATGTCACGCGGGCGTAGATTGCGAGCAAGCAACTCCATCACCTGCGCGCCCGCCGCATGCGCAATTTGTTCGCGCGTCGAATAAGGCGCAGGGGCCATGTTGCTGTTCGGCAAAGACAAGCCAATGGCTTCCGCCACACAGGCCATGGTGTTGGCCGTATATTGGCCACCACAGGCACCATGCCCCGGGCAAGCCGCTTTCTCCAACTCATGCACATCTTCGATCGGGCAATTGCCTGCCGCATATTGGCCGACGATTTCGAACACATCTTTGACCGTCACATCCTTGTCGCGGAACCGACCGGGGAGGATCGAACCGCCATAGACGAAGATCGAAGGAACATTGAGGCGAAGCATCGCCATCATCATCCCCGGCAGTGACTTGTCGCACCCTGCAAAGCCGACAAGCGCATCATAGCAATGGCCACGAACGCTCAGCTCAATGGAATCAGCAATGACTTCGCGGCTGGCAAGCGACGACTTCATGCCCTGATGGCCCATCGCGATACCATCTGTCACCGTGATCGTATTGAACCGGCGGGGCATCCCGCCACCAGCTTCGACACCTGCCCGGGCAACATCGGCCTGATGGTCCAGCGTTGTGTTGCATGGCGCGGAATCATTGCCTGCAGAGACCACGCCCACAAAAGGCCGAGCAATCTCGTCCTCCGTTAGCCCCATTGCATAATAATATGACCGGTGTGGCGCCTTTGCGGGCCCAACCGAAACATGGCGGCTGGGGAGTTTGGATTTGTCAAAACGGTCAGACATGGATAGGCCTTTGCTGGTCATTTTTGTTTGAGCCTATGGCGGGAACCGGGGGGCAAAGGCAAGAGGGCGATCATCATCTGATTTGGCGGAACTGGCTTTGGCTTGGGTTCGCAATTCAGCGAACTAGGAGATTTCGGACCGTGACTCTCAATCCTGCTGTGCAGTCCCTCTTGGTGATGATGGAACAAGCGCCCAAAATTGATTTTGACAATCATAGCGCTCCCGAAGCTCGTGCGATTTTCGATAATCCAATGAATTTTGGCGAACCGATTGCGATGGCTAAGGTTGAAAATCTCAAGATAGATTTGCTGGGGCGAACACTGGACGCTCGCTTCTATCTTCCTGAAGGCGCGGGAGAAACGCCCGGCCTGACTGTTTATTTCCATGGCGGTGGCTGGGTGATTGGCACGCTTGATACGCATGACGGTACGTGCCGTGCGCTGGCGCAGAAAAGCGGCGCGGCGGTGCTCTCCATTGCGTATCGATTGGCTCCTGAACATCGCTATCCTGCGGCAGCTGACGATTGCTTCGAAGCGACTGTGTGGGCCGCTGCAAATGCGGAGCAGCTGGGCATTGATGGCAGTAAGGTCGCCGTTGCCGGTGATAGCGCAGGCGGAAATTTGGCCGCAGCGGTCGCCATCATGGCACGCGATGCAGGTGCGCCAGCATTGGCGCATCAGCTGCTTATCTACCCCGTCACCGATGTCGACTTTGATCGTGCATCCTATGTAGCAAATGGTGCCGGAGAGTATTTTCTATCGACGGTCGGAATGAAATGGTTCTGGAGCCATTATCTGGGCGACACTCCGGCAGACCAAGCGTCGCTCGCCGTTGTGCTAGGCCAAGCCGATCTGTCAGGGCTTGCCTCTGCAACTTTGATTACCGCCCAATATGATCCACTGCGAGATGAAGGCGATGCCTATGCGGAGAGGTTAAAGGCGGCAGGAGTTGAGGTCGACTGGGCTTGCGCTCCAGGCATGATCCATGGCTTTTTCGGCCTCTATCAAGTGGTTCCAGATGCCTGGGAATGGGTAGATCGAGGGGCGTCGAATATAAAGAAGGCGTTTGCATAGGCCGCCTTCACTATTCGTCTTCTTTATCTTCTTCTTTGTCTTTCCGGTCAGGGCTGACTCTCGCCATCAAGGCGTTGATATCGACCGAGCCCGGTGGCTTCGCTGCGGCGGCGTTTAGTTCAATCATCAAGCGCTTGGCCCAAGCTGCCGCGGCACTCGCGTGAGGTGCGTTGGCAATTGGCCGCATCAACAGTGCCGCTGTTTTGAAATCTCCAGCTTTGGTCTTTTCATAAGCCAAGGGGATGCGGAATGAGTTTGTTTGTGGGATAAGTTCAACCGCCCGTTCGAGACCGACAATGGCCGAAGGCGGCGCTGGCTTGCCTTCGCCCCGAAAGGTTCGATAATTTTCGAACAGCGGCAGAGGATCGTCGATGTTCGCACGGTTGGCACGCACGATCCAGCTTCGTGCAACTTTCCATTTTGCGGCGTCACGATCACCGGCATCAAACAAAGGTCGGCCAATCGAGAGGCCTTTCCAAAGCAAAGCGCGGGCATTATTTGGCTCGACTGCAAGAACCGCATCTGCCGCGGCCCCTGCCGCTGCGAAATTTTTGAGGTCAAGCTCGGCCTCTGCCAGCAAGGTTAGCACTGCGGGGTGACCGGGATAGGCGGTGGATAGTTTGCGCAGACGTGCTGCAATCGGTTCCAACCTTTCCCGATTAGCCCCCCGCGTCAACGCAAGGCGCTCCATCAACGTATCGGCAGTAGCCTTATCGAGCTCGCTGACCGTTACCGATACCGCCGGGGCCTTGTTGGCAATGCTTAAATAGCTGATCTTGCTGGCCGCAAGGTAGCGATCCAGATCCTTCTGGAGGATATCTAAGTCCCCCATGGTCAGGCGTGCTGCTTCTAGAGCAGGCACCCCTTCGTTGATCTTGTCGAGATAGGCACGCTGTTGGCCACGGCGCGTGGGGTCGAAAGAGAGATAGTGGGTCAATAACCAAGCCCGACCATAGAAATTCCCCATCTCATCACTTCTCAAGTCACTCACGGTGGCCGATAGCAGCCTTTCAATCGGTGTTTTTCGGTCTAAGTTGAGCGAATATCTTCGGTGCAGAGCGGGCAAGCCAATTTTTGCAACGTCCCGGGTAAACTGAACGGTCGATAGATATTCGGCAAACCCTTCCACATACCAAGCGGGATAGGCGACCGGGAAATATTGCAGCATGAGGTGATGGGCATATTCATGAAACAGGATGATATCTTCCCGACCATCATTGGCGGTTGACCTCGGCACCACGGCAATCGCACCTGATCGACTTGCGGTGTAAAACCCGCCGATCCGGTCGCTCATGGCACCTCCGTGAGCGCGCCGCACAGCTGCTATGTCTGGCAAGACATAAACGGTTAGTTTCATCGAATAGGTGGTTTCAGGAATACCAGTCAGCGCGCGGAGAAGCGCATCATAGCGTTCGAGGCGAAGGGCATCATTCTGAATGTCTTTGGCCGAAGTTCCATAAAAAATGAACTTTGGCGTTTCGGCCCGATACCATGCAGCTTTTGCCGGTTTAGTTGCGAAAATTAAGCCAGCTAACAGGGCAAACACCAACATCAACAAACGCATAGCTGAGGCCTTTTTTTGTATTTCCCGTTGACTAATGAACAGCCCGAGTTTGTGCTAGCCTTAAAGCATGCGAATGCGACGGGCATGGCGTTTCGAAGCGGTGCTCGCCCAATTTTGGAACTACGAACGTTACAAGTTTTTCCGCTCTTCTTACGTCCACCCATGCTAACATTCCTACCCGACTCAAGGAGAGTGTAGATGCGTAAAACTGTTGGTGTTGTGGCTTCAAGCTTGGTTTTGGTTTCGGCTCCAGCTGCCGCGATTGGCTTGGATGATATTGCCAAGGTTGTTTTGAAAGACAAAGCCGTACTTAAGAAGGCAGACACTAAGTGCGGTACTGCTGCAAAGCTCACGGCAGCAGACAATAGCACCATCGACACAGCGGTGGCCGCGGTCCGCAGGGCGATTGCGCCCAACACTTTCTCTTCGCTCGAGAATACAGCGAAGGTTGAAGCAGAGACGCAAAGCCAGTCGCCAACCTTTTGCCCGGAAACCGTAAAGAAGAAGAAAGGGCTGTTGTCCCGCATCGGCAAGGCTGGAAAGTCGATCTTGAAGGGTGGCCTGGGGCTGTAAGCTTGCATCGCAGCAAACGATGAGGGATGAGGGCTTATGCCCAAATCCCGCCCTGATCAGATGCTTGTTGAGCGTGGCCTCGTTGAAAGCAGGGCGCGGGCACAGGCCTTGATCTTGGCAGGGCTGGTTTGGTCTGGCGATAAGAAGATTGAAAAGGCAGGCCAAGCGATGGCGGTGGACGCGCCGCTTGAGGTGAAGGGGCGCGATCATCCTTGGGTGTCTCGGGGTGGGATTAAGCTGGCGCATGGTTTGGCGCATTTTGGCTGGGACGTCGCAGATGCTATTGTGATCGATGTCGGGTCATCGACGGGCGGCTTCACTGATGTGCTGCTGACCAATGGAGCAACTAAGGTCTATGCGGTGGATAGCGGCACCAATCAGCTCGCATG
>DLOX01000062.1:0-1562 GCA_002478575.1 Sphingomonadales bacterium UBA7473
AGCTCCATCAAATCAAGCGACGTTTCCTTCGCCAATGCCTGAATCACATCCGACAACAGCTCCCCATCGGGCCAGCCGGCAAGATAAGTGATATTCTGATGCGTGTAGACTATGCCCCGCTCATTGTGACTTGATCGTCGCGGAGCAAGCTGCGTTTCAACATGTTCCAGCCAGTGGTGAACTGCCCAGCCTTCGCCTGCTTCAACCAATCCAGGCCGCAAGGATTCTAAACGCACCACTTTAAACGGGATTAGTCGCTGCAAGTCACCGGGCGGCAGAGTGCTGGGAATGGTCAGACTTTGAGTCTTGCTACCCGTACGCGGGCCAATCAGCACCGGGCCTTTGAACGCCGCCAATCGATCCACCAGCCCCTCTGGCAGCATTGGCATGCAAGGGATGACGACCATCTGATAGCCATCCAGCGCAGCCGATGGCGGCACGATATCCACATCAAGGCCAAGTCGCCGAAGGCCAGTATAAAACTCAAACGCCAGTCGAAGCGCGCGGAACCCCCTGCCCTGCGGCTGAATCTCAGTCACCCAATCGGCTGCATAATCGAACAGCATCGCGACACTTTTGGGCGGAGCGCCAAGTTCGCCAATAGTTGCAATATCCGCCGACGCTACCCGCGCTTCATGCGCCCCGACATCATCGCTGCGATCTGGCCGCAGCAACCCGGCATGCATTTGCTCTTGCGCAAATGGTGCTTGCCGCCAGCGGAAGTAACTCACCATTTCCGCGCCATGCGCCATTGCCTCAAGCGTCCAAAGCCGCACCATCCCGGGCAAAGGCGCGGGATTGTAGCCCGCCCAATTCACTGGCCCCGGTTGCTGCTCCATCACACTCCAGCGCCCAGCTGGCGTGCAGCCGCGATAAAGATCGTGGTGGAAGGCCGCGATGTCTGGATGGCCTTGGCGCGCGTACCGGAGTTTCTCTTCCGCTGAGAACCAGAATTGTTCCAAGAAGCCAAGCGGATAGCTATCCCAGCTGACCACATCCAAATCTGCGGCGACGGCATGGTGATCAAATTGGGTGAAGAAACCCATATAGTTATGGACCACATCCCTGCCAGGAGAGTGGGCGCGAATGATCTCCGCCTGAACCTTGTTGAACGCAACTACTTGATCGGAGCTATACCGCCTGAAATCCAGCACATGCGATGGATTGGGTTCAGTGACGGTTAGATTGGGGAGCGGGATTTCGTCAAAGCTGCGGAATTCCATGCTCCAAAACACACCACCCCATGCAGTGTTGAGCGCATCGATGCTGCCATATCGCTCTGCCAGCCAAAGCTGAAAGCCGGCAAGCGCAGCGTCTGAATAGCTTGGCACCGTATCATGGCAGCCATATTCATTGTCGGTCTGCCACTGAATAATGGCGGGATGATCGCCATAACGCTCGGCTAGTGCCTGCGTGATCCGCGCTGACTCAGCGCGATAGGCTAGGTGCGAAAAGCAGTAGTGCCGCCGCGATCCGAAACCACGCGGGCGACCTTGCGCATCAATCGCGACCATATCGGGCATTTGATCGACGAGCCATTTGGGCGGCGTGGCGGTGGGCGT
>DLOX01000062.1:1636-5327 GCA_002478575.1 Sphingomonadales bacterium UBA7473
GGGCGGCGTGGCGGTGGGCGTGCCAAGGATGATCCCAAGCCCTGCCTTGTGCAGCACGTCAATCGCGCGATCCAACCAGCCCCAATCGAAGCGCCCAGGCTCAGGCTCAATCCGGCTCCAGGCAAATTCGCCGATGCGGACGCGGGAAATCCCAATCTCCGCCATGCGGCGCGCATCGTCTGCCCACCAGTCTTCGGGCCAGTGTTCGGGATAATAGCAAACGCCAAGGCGCATCAGGCCTTCGCTCATTTCATCAAGACCAATTCTTCGGCCATGCTGGGGTGCAAGGCAACGGTATCGTCAAATTGCGCTTTGGCGAGGCCCGCCTTCACCGCAATGGCAGCGGCTTGCAATATCTCAGCGCTGTCTGGCCCCAGCAGATGGAGGCCAAGCACCTTGTCAGTCTTCGCGTCCACAATCATTTTATAGAGCGCCCGTTCATTCCGCCCAGCGAGGACATTCTTCATTGCGCGGAAGTCTGACTTATAGACCGCATACTCAACGCCCGAAGCCTTGGCCTCTTCCTCGGTAATCCCAACGCCCGCAAGCGGCGGATTGGCGAAGACTGCCGTTGGAATGCTGCCATAATCGATCGTGCGCGGTTTTCCGCCAAAGACAGTATCGGCAAAGGCATGGCCTTCGCGAATGGCAACCGGAGTTAGCTGGACGCGGTTGGTGACATCCCCCACCGCATAAATCCCCGGCACATTGGTTTGATTATAGTCGTCGACAGGGATCGAGCCGTCCGCTGCGACCGTCACGCCAACCTCCTCGAGGCCAAGGCCTTTTGTATTGGGCACGCGGCCAATTGCCCACATCAATAGGTCGGTTTCGACCATTCCTTTGTCGCCGCCATCAATCAGCAGCGGGCCATTGGCTTGTTTGGCGACTGACTTGAACCCAAAGTTGAACTGAATATCGATGCCCTTTTCCCGGCTCATCCCGACCAGCTTTTCGACCAATTCCTGATCATAGGATCGCAACATCTTGTCTGCCCGGGTCCCCAGCATCACTTCAACGCCAAGTTCATTGAAGATGCCTGCGAATTCATTGGCAATATAGCCGGCGCCCGCGATCACCACGCGCTTGGGCAATTGGTCGAGGTGGAATACTTCGTTGGAAGAAATGCCAAGCTCTGCGCCAGGCACGTCAGCGGGGATCAATGGCGTTGCGCCGGTGGCAATCAATATGGTCCCAGCTGTCACTGTTTGGCCATCGGCAAGGCGAATCAGGTTCGGACCAGCAATGGTTGCCCGCTGCTGAAATAGCGTGACTTTATTGTTGTCGAGCGTCTGGCCGTAGAGTCCTTCCAGTCGATCCACTTCCGCGGCGACATTGTTCCTAAGCGTTGGCCAATCGAAGGTCGCACCGGTCGTGTCCCAACCAAAGCGCTTGGCATCCGCCAAATCCTCGGCGAAATGTGATCCATAGACCAGCAGCTTCTTCGGCACGCAGCCCCGAATGACGCAAGTTCCGCCCACGCGAAACTCTTCGGCTACGGCAACCTTGGCACCGTGACTGGCCGCAATGCGCGATGCCCTAACCCCGCCTGATCCTGCGCCAATGACGAACAGATCAAAATCAAAATCGCTCATTCTTATAGTCCTGCCCGCGCCAATAACGCCTTTGTCGACGCATCAAATTCCATGTCGCCGCTCTCAATGGCCTTGGCCATTTCCTTGCCAAGCTCCACCCCAAACTGATCGAAAGGATTGATGCCGAGGAATACCGCATTCACAAAGGTGCGATGCTCGTAGAAGGCAATCAAAGCGCCCAATGTGCGCGGATCAAGCCGATCCAGCAAAATCGTGGCTGATGGTCGATCACCCGGATAGGATCGTGCGGGATCCTGATGGGCCTTTCCTGCCATCAATGCCGCGCCTTGGGCAAAGCAATTGCCGAGCAGCTGGCTGTGATGCGCATCATCCAGTTCATGACCGGGTTCGATGCAGGCCAGAAACTCAATCGGCATCACATGCGTGCCTTGGTGGAGAAGCTGGAACACCGCGTGCTGAGCGTCGGTGCCAACGCCCCCCCACGTGATCGGCGCACTATGTCCATCGACGCGACTTCCATCGACTTTCACACCTTTGCCATTGGATTCCATTTCAAGCTGCTGAAGATAGCTCGGAAGCAACCGCAACCGTTCATCATAAGCAAACACAGCCCGCGTCTGGCATCCTCGATCCTGGGCGTAATGCTGATCCGCAATGGCAGCGAGAATTGGCCAATTTTTGTCGGCGTCGGTCAGGCGGAAATGGCGATCCATTTCAGCTGCGCCTTCGAGCAATTCCTCAAACCCTGCCCATCCCAAAGCGATAGCCGCAGGAAAGCCAATGCTAGACCATAGCGAGTAACGCCCGCCCACGGTTTCGCTGAACGGCAGTATCCGCGTGTCATCCACGCCCCAATCAAAGGCCTTCTGCGGATTGGCCGTAAGCGCAATCACGCGACCATGTGGATCGGAAACGCCTGCCTCCGCCATCCAAGCGAGCGCCGATTCAGCGTTCAACATGGTTTCGGTTGTGGTGAAGGTCTTCGAAGCAATGGCAAGCAGTGTCTTGTTCGGATCAAAGCGCGCGAAAGCCTCTTTCAAGGCTGCACCATCGACGTTCGACACAATCGCGATATCATAGCGCCCTGAATCCCGCCCAAGCGCATCGATCAACAAGTCCGGACCTAAGGCCGACCCGCCAATGCCGACATGCAAGACATGGCGGATCTCGCCCATGATCCCAGCCTCAATCGCCTCGATCAGGCCGCGCATCCGATTGTGCAGCGCCTTTGCTCTTTGGACGCTCTCAGCTTCGCCCTCGCCCCGCTCAGCGGTATGTTCGGCAGCCCGGCCCTCGGTCAGGTTCACAGCTTCGCCAGTGAACAAGCCATTGCGGCGTTCAGTGAGGCTAGACGCGTGAAGCCTCGCAATCCCCTGTTCCACCCGCTCTTTGGTCAAATGGGTTTTGGACCAATCAAACCAAAGGCCACTTACTCCGCCGCTCAGCCAATCGACCCGGCCTTCATCTTGCGCAAATAATTCGATGAGTGTCTGTTGTTGATCCATGGACCTCATGCTTTCCTTGTTCTCAGGCTTGACGCCATGGCCTGTCGCGCCCACATCGGCGAGCGATGAACGACCTGACAGATAAGGCTTTGCCCCAAGTGCCCGAAAAAGCGAAGAGCCAAGTGTCCGAAACTGCTGATTTCGGCAAATTCATAATCAAGCTGTTGCTTTTCGTCTTTGTGCTTCGGAGCTTCATTTTTCAACCCGTCAGCATTCCATCGGAATCGATGCAGCCTCGGCTGCTGACCGGCGACTATCTGCTCGTCTCGAAATGGCCTTATGGCTACTCGACTTATTCCCTGTGGCTCCCCAAGCAAGTGCGGGTGATACTCGGCGAAACCGAAGGCTTTGCTGAGGATAAGAGCGGCGGCAGCCGGGTATTGGGTTCTTTGCCAGAACGCGGCGATGTTGCTGTGTTCAAGGCGCCTCCCGGACATAGCATTGATTATATCAAGCGCGTCATAGGCCTGCCCGGCGATAGCATCCAGATGCAGGATGGGGTTCTATACCTCAACGGCCAAGCGGTGAAGAAGGAACGGTTGCCTGATTTCTTGCTGCCGCTGACGCCCAACACCAAATGCCATCGCCCTGAAATGGAAGAGACAGCAAGCGATGGCAGCCGCCGGTGCC
>DLOX01000062.1:5358-27236 GCA_002478575.1 Sphingomonadales bacterium UBA7473
AATGGCAGCCGCCGGTGCCGCTATCCAATCTTCAAAGAGACGCTACCCGGTGGCCGCAGCTATGAAGTGCTCGATATTGATTTGACTGAAAAAGACACGACCGAGATTTTCATCGTCCCGCAAGGTCATTTCTTTGCGATGGGGGACAATCGCGATCGGTCAGCAGACAGTCGTTTTCCTGCCGTCGAAGGCGCGGGGATTGGCATTGTGCCGCAGGCAAATTTGGTCGGCAAAGCTTGGTTCATGGTCTTTTCAACCGATGGCTCGGCTGAGTGGCTGCTGCCATGGACCTGGTTCACTGCCGCACGCCTTGATCGTATTGGTCACGCGATTTGACCAACCTGACTGACTGGTTGACGGAAACGCTGGGGCAGCCCCCCAAGGACCAGAGGCTCTACGAACAAGCCCTCACTCACTCAAGCCACAGCCGGGAAACCTATGAACGGCTGGAGTTTTTGGGAGATCGGGTGCTTGGCCTTGTGATCGCGGACACGCTGTACAAGACGCATGCTCAAGATGAAGAAGGCAAGCTTTCGCATCGCCTCAACACATTGGTTGCACGGGCGGCCTGCGCCGATGTTGGCCGGGCGATTGGCCTTGCTTCGCATATGCGGCTTGGCAAGCAGGCACAGGAAGATGGCGCCTTTGACAGCCAAAATGTGCTGGGTGATGTTGTTGAGGCCCTCATTGGCGCGCTTTACTTGGAGCATGGGCTGGAGGCCGCACGCGCCTTCATCTTGCGCCATTGGGATGTGATGTTAACCGGCCAGGTCAGCGCGCCGCGCCATCCCAAGTCGGCGCTTCAGGAATGGGCAGCGGCGCATAATCGCAAATCGCCGCATTATGAGGTATTGGAGCGTTCTGGGCCGGATCATGCGCCACATTTCACGGTCCGCGTGTCGATTGGCAGTGCAGGAGACGCGCAAGCAACGGGCAAATCGAAACAAGAGGCAGAACGCTTGGCGGCTGAAGCTCTATTAGGAAAACTCACATGAGCGAGACAAAGTGCGGCCTTGTCGCCATCGTCGGCGCACCGAACGCGGGGAAGTCAACGTTGGTCAATGCGTTGGTTGGCCAAAAGGTCGCCATCACATCTCCCAAAGCACAAACCACACGCACGCGCCTGATGGGCATCGCGATGCACGGCGAAACCCAGATGATGCTCGTTGACACGCCAGGCATCTTCACGCCCGCGCGTCGGCTTGATCGGGCGATGGTCCAAGCAGCGTGGGGCGGCACCCAAGATGCCGATATCATTGCTCTAGTGGTCGATGCCAAGGGCGGCATTGGGTCCAAAGTCGAGATGATCCTTGAAGGCCTCGCTGCGCGTCCTGAGCCTAAGCTCTTGGTGCTGAACAAGGTCGATATCGCTGCAAAGGACAAGATGCTGCATCACATCGCGCGGTTGAACGAGCGCCTGTCCTTCATCGATACTTATATGGTCAGCGCGATCACCGGAGATGGGTTGGAAGAGCTGAAGGACGCCTTTGCCTCCCATATGCCTGCGGGCGAATGGCATTTCCCAGAAGATCAAGTGTCCGACGCGACTGACCGGCTGACGGCGGCTGAGATCACTCGCGAACAGCTTTATCATCAGCTCCATGCCGAACTGCCCTATGCCAGTGCGGTTGAGACCGAGAAATATGAAGAGCGGCCCGATGGTTCCGTCGAAATTCATCAGCAGATTTTGATTGGCCGCCCCACCCAACGCGCCATCATCCTTGGCAAAGGCGGTGCCCGATTGAAGGAAATCGGATCAAAGGCGCGGGCAGAAATATCACATCTGTTGGGCGTGAAGGTGCATCTTTATTTACACGTGAAGGTCAATCCGAAGTGGGAAGATGATCGTGCTGTCTACCGCGATTTGGGGCTGGATTGGGTCGAATAAGGGCTATTGCCCGAACCGGGCTTCGCCCGCCACGCGCACTGCCTCTTTCGCGGCCGCCATCAAGGCACCGGCCTTTGCCTCACATTCGCGTTGCTCATAGTCAGGGTCGCTATCCGCCACGATACCAGCTCCGGCTTGCACATGCATGACCCCATCTTTGACGACGGCCGTCCGAAGCACGATGCAGCTATCCATATTCCCATCAGGTGAGAAATAGCCGACACCGCCAGCATAAGCGCCACGCGTCTCGGGCTCTAGCTCAGCAATGATTTCGCAGGCGCGAACCTTCGGTGCACCGCTCACCGTCCCTGCCGGGAAACCCGCGAACAGGGCCTCCAAGGCGGATTTCCCTGCCCTCAGCTTCCCGACGACATTGGAAACGATGTGCATCACATGGCTGTAAAACTCGACCATATAACTGTCAGTCACGGTCACTGAACCAGCTTCGGCAACGCGCCCCACATCATTGCGACCAAGATCAAGCAGCATCAAATGCTCTGCCCGCTCTTTAGGATCGGCCAGCAGCGATGCTTTATTGTCATGATCCTCAACCGCAGATTTTCCGCGTGGTCTTGTTCCGGCAATGGGCCTGATGGTCACTTCGCCATCGCGCAGACGCACCAAGATTTCGGGGCTTGATCCTGTGAGCGCAAATCCTGGAAAATCGAGATGATAGAGGAAAGGCGACGGGTTGATCCGCCTGAGGCTGCGGTAAAGGCTGAACGGAGACAAAGTGAACGGCAAAGTGAAGCGCTGCGCCAAGACGACCTGAAAAATATCGCCCGCCGCGATATATTCCTTCGCTCGATGGACCATGCTCTTATACTGCCCATCGGCCAGAACGGGCGTCGGCTCAGTCAAAGCGGGTAAGTCGGATTGCCGTTCGGAAGAAGGCACGACACCACTCGCCAAACGGGCCGCGACATCATCGATGCGCTCGAGCGCGAGTTCCATTTGCGCCTCCGCGGCTTTGCCCGCATCGGGCCAAATGGGCGACGCAATGTAGAGAAGATCAGCAAGCCTATCGAACACGAGGATCACTGTCGGACGCACAAACAGCATGTCCGGCAAGCCAATCGGATTGGGATCAGGGCGCGGGAGCCTTTCGACCAAGCCAATCGTCTCATAGCCGAAATAGCCAACAAGGCAGGCAAAGGCTGGCGGCAGACCTTCGGGCATGTCGATCCGGCAGCCCTCAACAAGAGCTGATAACTCCTTCAGCGTGTCGCCCTCGCATTGCGCGAACGCCCCGCGATCAAGCGCCCAATCGCCATTAATCTCAGCGGCCTGCCCATTGCTGCGGAACATCAAGTCAGGCTGAATGCCGATCAGGCTATAGCGCCCCCGCACGGCACCGCCCTCAACCGATTCCAATATGAAGTCGCCGCGGCCTTCCTGGTGAAGTTTGAGAAAAGCAGAAACCGGCGTTTCAGTGTCGGCAATGATCGTCCGCCAGACAAGCGCTGCTTGGCCTGCCTTCACTTGCTCCACCGCAGCGGCGTCCTGTTCTATGTTCACTGCACCCCAGCAGCGCCGAGGAGGCTCTTCTTCACAGCATTGATCGCTGCTTGGTTCTTCTGGAACTTCAGCTCAGCCTTCATCGCGGCAAGCAGTTGCTGAGTATATTCATCGCCTACAACCCTGCCAAGTTCAGCAGCCGTCGCTTGGACCAAATCAGGGCGCGTGTTGGCATCGCCAGGCTCCAACCGGTCCAGCCAAATGACGGCATAGCCTGTGCCATCGGGCGCTTCGATCGACTTGGATTTACCCTTCGCCAATTGGAATAGGGTCGTTAGCGACGCTGAAGCATTTGGTCCGGCTTGAGCGAGTTCAAGGCGCTGAGCGCCCAATGGCACAGCGCCTGGCGCACCTGATTGCCTTAAGGCATCGACGAACAAAGCTCCGCCATTGACCTTCGCGACTACATCATTGGCGGCCTTGCGGGCGGCCCGAAGCGCTTTGTCTTTTGCGGTATCCGCAGCCACTTGTTCGCGAATATCTGCCAGTGGCTTGGCCGCTGCTGGAATGATCCGATCAAGCTTTACCACCGCGTCAACTTCGTTCGGCCTAATGACGACTACCGAAGGATCATCGTCAACCTCTGACTGGAACGCGTCTTTCAAGACTGCAGGCAACTCTTCAGAGGCTTTGTATCCAGCGGTTGTTGGCGCGATCCCGGATGCTGTCACTGCAGGCGTTGTGACCACAGTCAGCCCTTCGGCCTTCACGACATCATCAAAGGTCGCGCCACCATCGATACTGTCTTCGATGCGAACAATCATATCGGCAAGCGCTTCGTCCACCTTGCGGGCAGTCAAAGCCGGCTCAATCTCTCCACGCACCTGCGCCAAAGATCGTCCACCAATGGCTGTGATCGATTCCACGCGCATCACGTGCCAGCCAAGACCCGACTGTTGCGGATCAATGATGGCCTTTGCGCTAGCACCAAATGCAGCATTTGCAGCTGCCGCAGACGCTAACGATGTGAAGGCCGCCTTGTCTTGAGCGTCAAGCGTGATCGCTTCCAAACCAGCGCCTTTCGCCGCATCCTGAATGGAACTCCCAGCTTTGATCTTCGCGAGAATGCCATTGGCCGCTTGCTGAGACGGCGCGATCACTTGCGTGATGACGCGCTTTTCATTGGCCGCATATTTCGCTGCATCGCGCTTATAAACTGCTTCGATCTCAGCCTCAGTTGGCTTCACCTTGCCAACAAAACGTGCGCGATCAAAAAGCGCATAACGCACGACCCGGGTTTCCGGCACCGTATATTTGGCGACGTTGCGGTCATAATAGGTTTTCACTTCGGCGTCCGTTGGAGCTGCACCAATGAAGGCCGAAGTCGGAATGAAGCTTGCAGCCCCAAAGCGACGCTCAAGCAAAAGACTGGCATAAGGCGTCAACACACCCGTTGGCACTTTGGCACTAGCCGCCGAGGCCGCAATGATTTGATCTGCCAGCAAATTGGCCCGGACGTCTTCGCGATGATCGGCTTCGGTCAAGCGACGCTGCCCAATCAACTGAAGATAGCGCGCCCGATCAAATTTGCCGGTCGGATCGAAAAAAGCCTGAGTCTTTGCGATTTCGCTGTCGATCAGGCGCTCGCTGACGACCATTCTATGTTTTTCGGCATAGGCGATGATCGTCCGGCTGTTGATCAAGCGATCAACGACTCCATCAATGCCGCCTTGCTTATCAAACTCTGCCATGGTGAGGCCCGGCTTTTCCTGGCGCGCCAATTCAAACTCTGCATTCACCCGATTTGCGACATCATTTGTGGTGACTGATTGCGAGCCAATCTTGGCGACCCGCTCTCCACTGCCGCCCAATGCGCCAAGGCCACCCTGCCCCGAACTAAAGTCCGTCAGCATGAAGGCGAGCAAAATCAGCGCGAACAAGGCAAGGACAAACCAAGAAGTGAGATATTTGCGGATAAAACCGATCATTAAGCGCGCTCGTCAGGGTTGAAGCAAAAGGATGGGCACGCCATAGGCTGGCAATCCCTTCGCTTCAAGAACAGAGAGACGAATATGCCACTTCGCCCTTATATCGTAGGAAATTGGAAGATGCATGGCATGCTGTCAGCACTGCCGGAGCTGGTCGCGATTGAGGCATTGGCCGATGAACATACAGGCGTTGATGTTGGTATCTGCCTGCCAGCAACTCTGATTGCCGCAGCTGATGCTGCGGTCCCCACCCTCGCTCATGGTGCCCAAGATTGCCATTGGAATGAAAAGGGCGCCCATACAGGCTGCGTCTCCGCCGCCATGCTGATCGAGGCAGGTGCAACGATGGTCATCTTGGGCCACAGCGAACGGCGCGCTGACAATCATGAGACTTCTGAGGAAATATCGAAAAAGGTTGCTGCCGCTCAAGCCGTCGGGCTGGCGCCGATCCTTTGCGTTGGCGAAACTGAGAGCGAACGTGATGCCGGACAAGCAACCGCTGTCGTCTTGGCACAGCTGAAGGAGTCTATGCCCGAAACAGCCAATCCTGCGACACTGGCCATTGCCTACGAACCAGTCTGGGCCATTGGCACAGGGAGAACGCCGTCGGTCGATGATGTCTGTGAAATGCACAGCGCAATAAGACAAGCGCTGGTTGAACGCTTTGGTGACGCGGGCAACACTGTTCGCATTCTCTACGGCGGGTCAGTCAAACCTTCAAACGCGGCTGAACTTTTGGCCGTTGAAAATGTAAATGGTGCTCTCGTCGGCGGCGCGAGCCTGACAGCAGCCGATTTTGGGCCAATCATTGCCGCGGCAGCAGCACTGCATTCATGAAACAAAATTGTCATGTTCCTATGCAAGAGCGAATGAAAGGGGCAGACTGAGAAGATGACCGTGAAGAACGAGAGCGGAGCAATGACACCGCCCGAAGACCCCTCCCAGCGATACTTCAACCGAGAATTGTCTTGGTTGGCTTTCAACAGCCGTGTGTTGGCAGAGGCCAGCAACAAGGCCTATCCGCTTCTCGAGCGACTTCGGTTCCTCTCAATTTCTGGCAGCAACCTGGATGAATTTTTCATGGTGCGCGTTGCTGGCCTTATTGGCCAACAAACTCGTAAGATTGAAGAACTATCGATCGATGGCCAGTCTGTTGGGGATCAACTTAATGCGATCCGCAAAGCCTCTAACGACATTATGGACCTCCAGCAAAAAACTTGGGAGGGCTTGAAACGAGAGTTGGCGCGTGAAGGGATAAAATTGCTCCCCCCAGCTACCCTTGGGAAGCGAGCTAAGGATTGGCTTTCGGAACATTTTGAAAATCAGATATTGCCAGTGCTGACGCCACAAGCACTGGACCCTGCACATCCTTTCCCCTTCATCCCCAATCAGGGCCTCAGCCTGATCATCGAGATGCAGGAAGAAGGCGCGCCAGAGCCGGTTCGGCAGATCGTCATGATCCCTTCGAGCTTGCCGCGCTTCATTCGGCTGCCGGGTGAGAAAGCCAACTATGTCGTTCTTGAAGCCGTCATCCAAACCTTCATCGCGCGTCTTTTCCCGGATCATAAGCTGGTCGCAGCAGGCGCGTTCCGCATCATTCGAGACAGCGATATTGAAGTTGAGGAAGAAGCAGAAGATTTGGTCCGCTATTTCCGCACGGCCATCAAACGCCGTCGTCGGGGCCGCGTAATCCGCATTAAGATGGATCGCAGCTTACCCGACTCCCTACAACGTCTCATTCGGAACGAACTGGGCGGCGATATTACGATGGTTTCGGAGCAAGCCGGCCTGCTTGGGATCTCCGATCTTGGCCAATTGGTCTCTGAAGACTTCCCTCACCTCAAGTTTCCGCCCTTCACGCCGCGCTTTCCTGAGCGCATCTTGGAGCATGATGGCGACTGCTTCGCCGCCATTCGGCAAAAAGACATCGTCGTTCACCACCCCTATGAGAGTTTTGACGTTGTCCTTGCCTTCCTTGAGCAAGCGGCGCGAGACCCTCAAGTAGTGGCGATAAAGCAAACGCTCTATCGCGCAGGCAAACAATCCGCTGTTATCCGTGCGCTTTGCGAAGCGGCTGAGGCAGGCAAGTCCGTCACTGCCATTGTCGAGCTAAAGGCGCGGTTTGACGAAGAGCAGAATCTTCACTGGGCCTCGCAGTTGGAAAATGCCGGTGTCCAAGTTGTTTACGGCTTTGTCGACATGAAGACGCACGCCAAAATTTCTATGGTGGTGCGCCGCGAAGATGGCGGTTTGCGCACCTATTGTCACTTTGGCACGGGCAATTATCACCCTATCACCGCTAAAATTTATACGGACATGAGTTTCTTCACGGCTGACCCAGAGATTGGCCGAGATGCAAGCCAAATATTCCATTATGTGACAGGCTATATCGAACCGGAAAAGCTCAGCCATCTGTCGATGAGCCCCTTCTCGATGCGATCGGACCTGATCAAGCTGATTGCAGCTGAGATTGAAGCAGCAAGGCTGGGCAAGCCGGCCGCGATTTGGTGCAAGGTCAATTCACTTGTCGACAAAGCCATTATCGATGCTTTGTATCAAGCGAGTGAAGCAGGTGTGGAAATTGATTTGGTTGTCCGCGGAATTTGCTGCCTACGCCCTGGAATTCCGGGCCTATCGAGCCGCATCCGCGTCAAATCCGTGATCGGGCGCTTCTTAGAGCATAGCCGCATTTGGGCATTTGGAAATGGAGGCCATCTTCCCAATCGTAAAGCAAAGGTCTTCATTTCATCGGCGGATTGGATGCAGCGCAATTTCGACCGCCGCGTGGAATATATGCTGCCTATCCTGAACCCCACCGTCCATGATCAAATTCTTGATCAAGTGATGGTTGCAAACCTGCTCGACAATGAACAAAGCTGGCAACTCAACCATCTTGGAAATTATGTCCGCATGCGTGCCAGTGACCATCCGTTCAATTTGCATCATTATTTCATGACCAACCCGTCTCTTTCTGGTCGGGGTGAAGCCTTGACCGATCGCAACAATGTTCCCCGCCTGACACTGCCCTCACGCACATGACCATGAACCTGAGGGCCGTGATTGACATCGGCTCTAACGCGATCCGCTTCGTCGTTTATGATGGGGCCGAACGCGCGCCGACGCCGATCTATAACGAAAAGGCGAGTATTTCGCTTGGCAAGGCTGTGGGCGAACATGGCCTGATCCCCCATGACCTAGTTGCAGAGGCGATGAGGGCCCTAACGCGCTTTGCGAAACTCTGCGACGCCATGGGTGTCGAGCAGCGGATGACCATCGCAACCGCGGCAGTACGAGATGCGACAAATGGCCCGGACTTTCTCAGCGAAGCGCGGCAGATCATCCCAGAAATCCAGCTTTTGACCGGCGACGAAGAGGCAGTGGCCGGTGGCCATGGCATCTTGGCTGAGTTTCCGGAGGCCAATGGCGTCGCGGCTGACCTTGGCGGCGGCAGCTTGGAACTCATTCGTCTGACTAACGGGATCCTTGGCGATCGCATTTCAGTGCCGATGGGCACGATGAAGCTGAAAGCCATGCCATCAATCTCTGAATCACTGGCGAAGCTGACGAAAGACGTGCCCCAGACGCTCCGGGATCCCGCCGAGACCATCTTCCTGATCGGGGGAGCTTGGCGCGCGATGGCCAAGTTTGACCATATCCTGAGCGACCACCCGCTCCCTCTTATCGCCAACCATCGAGTCAAAAGAGACCGTTTGCCGGAATTGCGAACGAGCGCCTTAAACGACGAATTGCTGAAGTCGACAAGGGGCATCCCGCAAGCAAGACTCTCAACTTTGGCCGACGCCATTACCCTTGCCCACGCTATCGCCAATCGGTTTCAAACCGACCATTTGCTCGTTACAACCTCAGGCATTCGTGAAGGCGTGCTTTTTGGGCAACTGGACGACGCAACGAAGCGGCTCAATCCAGCGATCGAATCAATTCGGCATGAGACGCAAAGCCACTGGCGTTTTCAAGGTTTTGGTGACGCCCTATTCCATTGGATCAGGCCACTTGGACTGACGAACAGCACAAGATCCGAGACCTTGCTCCATGCCACCTGTTGTTTTGCGGACACCGCCTGGGCAATCCAACCGGATTTCCGCCCCATCCATGCGGCTCGGCTCGCTCTGGATGGGATGTGGCACGGCTTGCTTCCAGAAGAGCGGATCCAGATCGCCTTTGCGACCTTCATTGCCTGCGGCGGCAAGGCAGGATGGCCTGACGCGCTGGATGCCTATGTCAGCGAAGATGCCCTGAAAGTTGCACGGCTTTGGGGCCTTGCTATCCGGTTGGCGAAAAGGCTGTCTGCGGGCGTGCCAGAAATGCTGACGAAAGCCTCGATCGGCCAGATCGAACGCAATGTGAAATTGGCCTATACCGACGACCAAAGCAGCCTACACACTGCATCGGTGGAGCGGCGATTGAAGGCCTTGGCTCAGGCCCTTGATCTGGACATTAGTGTAGACGACTAAATTTGGAACTGTCCCCAAGGGCCTGTGATGGCAACCGTTTTCGTCGGCTGGTAAATATTCACGAACATGGTGCTCCCATCCGGCGAAAAGCAGGCTCCAGCCAATTCCGTATCAGTGCGAAGGCGACCAAGCGCGTAAAGTTCGCCGGTTGGCGTAAGGCCACGCAGATGATTGTCGACGGGGCGATCCTTGCCGCCTTGATCTTCGCACAAGATGATATGGCCGTTGGGCGCAACCACGATATTGTCCGCATAGTCTGACTGTTCGAAGCTGCTCGATTCGAAAAAGACCTCGACAGTTCCCGGTTCGTCTTTCTCTGCCGATTGTCCTTCAAAGCGAGAAGGTTTGTACCGGAACACTTGTCCCGATTTGGCTGTGCCGCCTGAGGTGCAGGCAAAGAAAATCTCGTCCTGCCCGCAATAAATGCCTTCGCCGCGCGCAAAGAGCGTTGCACCCTTGTTTGCCATTCGGAACCGCATGTCATTGCCGGGATTGTCGCTGCCATCGACATCCAACCAGATGGCTTCGCGCTTCTTACCCACCTTATAGTCTTGCGACGTCCAGTTGCGCATATCACTAGAAACTGGTGACCTCTTAAGCGCAAGGGCTTGCAGCTTGCCGCCCTTGGCAAGTTCGCCTTTCACATTCGGAAGATAGCGATAGAAGATGCCGTCGCTCTCATCTTCCGTCAGATAAGCGATGCCAGTCTTTGGATCCACCGTCGCAGCCTCATGGTTGAAGCGACCCATTTCCTTGAGAGGAACAGGATCAACCAAGCCTTTGGCGGACGCTGGCACTTCAAACACCCAGCCATGATCACGGCCCACCATATCCCCAGCGCGCGTCTTGTCTTCCTCACAGCTTAACCAGCTGCCCCAAGGCGTCACTCCACCCGCACAGTTGCGGATGGTACCTGCGAGAGAAAGATATTGCTGCTCCACCTTGCCAGACTTTGCATCCAACACGATGGTAGACGTGCCGCCTGCTAAGGCCATACCAGAGGTTGACCGATCATAGGCGCGCTCAGGTCCATTATTACCCGGCCCCCAAGGCATCTTCCGCAAATCCCGAAGGTTCATTTCATGATTGCGCACCAAGGCGATCTTGCCACCGCCTAGATCGAAACTCCCCATGCCATCGGCGCGATCAGGCACTTTATAGCCGTCATCCATTGGGTCGCCGAGCGAGGAAATGATTCGGTATGAAAAGCCCTTTGGCAAATCGAGCAACTGGTTGGGGTCTTCGACAAGCGGACCATAGGCTCTGATAGTTGGCGCGACATTTGCGCTCAATCGGCCGCTTCCCAACAACCCAATTGTCGCGAACGCCGATGACGTGAGGCCCAAATTGAAAGACCGACGAGACAAATTCATTTTTCTACCTCAGTTTCAAAGCGCGCTTAGCATCGCGCCATGACACTAATTTGAAATTTTGAGGAGAAGGAGAATTGTCACCATCTTGGACCACCAAAAGCCCGTCGGGGAAGTTGGGGCCCATGGGCATCGTCAATAGCTCAATTCCGTCGGTTTCGCGGCTGCCATCAACCGGGCCGGGCGTGACACGGAAACGCCCTATATATTTCTTGGTCTTCAAACCAAAGATCACATAGCTATTGTCGCCTTGGCTTGAAGCGATCAGATAGCCACCATCTTTGCCTTTGGGCGCGATCGCCAACCCTTCGACATCAGCGACCAATCGCATCTCGTCCACCGTCGCGAAGCGATCCAGCATCGCTTGATCGCCAAGCTTTGTGTTGATGGACCAAATGCCTTCATCTTCCTCGCCGACATAGACCATGCCGGTCCGATCATCAGCGACACAGCCTTCGGATTGAGACGCGGTCTTGTAGGACTTCACCAATCGAGATGTCGGTGCTGCACCCGATACATCCAGCGCAAACTGATCAATTCTGCCATCCTTCATCACGACAAAGGCTTGCACGCCCCTTTCATTCTGCATCAAGCAAAGCCCATAGGCCTCGCCCGCCCCTGCCGGAGCGGGAGGAAGGGGAACCAGCTTTGCTGAGGCCGTATCAAGGCGGTAGAGCGCGATACTTGCCTGAGCCTCATTGGCGCGGTCACTTGCGGCTACCAAAACCCCTGCCTGCCCCGCAATGGTCACACCATCGCGCAGGTCAACATTGTTCAGCCGAGGCGATGGTGTGAAGGACAGAGCTTTGCCCTTCAGATCATAGACATGAATTCCGGCCCGCTTGTCCGTTCCAACGATCAAGCTCTTTTCCGGATCAGCCGCATTGCGCCATATCGCCGGGTCATCAGCAGCATCATCCATGGTGCCAACAGGATCCGTCTCCGCAACTGCCGACACGCGATGCGTGACGACAGTTGCAGGGGCGGCAGCCACCAATGGCAAAGCCAAGGCGGCGATCAGATAAGCACGCTTCATCAGAATGTCACGCGCACGCCACCGGTATAACGCCGACCAAAGCGCTCATGCTCAATTGTCCGCTCAGTTGAACCCGAGAAGCGACGACCAGCCCCATTGAGCAAGTTCGAAGCATCGAAATATATTTCGAGCTGCTTGGTGATGGCATAGCGAGCCGAGAAATCGAGCTCGTCATCGGCCGCCCAGAACACATCGCCAGCGTCAAGCAAGTTGTCGGCAACAGTATCGAGCCAATTTGACCGCTTTTGGTAAGACAGCCGAACCGAAAGACCATATTTCTCATAATATGGACCCACGTTGAACACGAAGTTGGAGGTTCCGGGCAAACGAATCTTGCGCGCTGGAGACGACAAGATCGGCGCCGCTCCAAAGACCTCAGGTTTCGTTACCCTAGACCTGTTCAATGTTGCGTTGGTCGATATGCCAAAACCGCCCATCCACTCGGGAAGACCGATTTCGTCAGTCCAAGGATCCAATTGAAGCTGAAGCGCTGCTTCGGCACCATAGATATAGCCTTTCCCGCCATTGATAATGCCGGAGAAGGTATATTGTGAACGGTCAACACCACCAATGTTCAATGCATCCGAACCAAAAGTGCGGCGTGAGTTATACAAAACATCTTCCACACGCTTGTAGAACACACCAACCGAGAAATATCCTTGCGGCCTGATATACCATTCAAAATAGGCATCAACGCCGTAAGCGCGCTCTGGCTTCACTGTTGGGTTGCCGCCAGAAATGCTCAGGTTTGCATCATTGATGACAAGGTTCGGGCGAAGCTGATCATAATCAGCACGGGCGGAACCCGTGTTAAAGGAAAGCCGCAACTTTTTATCGTCCGCGACATTATAGTTGATGTGCAAGCTAGGATAGACAAGTGTTTGGCTTGCTTCGGCGACAATAGGAACATTGGCAGTTGCGCCAATCGTCCCAAGAGCTTCACCGCGGTTTTTGATATGCTCAACACGAGCACCACCGACGATGCTGCCCCAATCATATTTGACTGTGGCCATTAAATAAGCGGCATAGACTTCTTCAGTCACTTTATACTGGTTACCCAGCACTGGGGTACGGCCGATAGCTCCGCTTGCCGCTTTCCGATAATCGCGCATCTTTTGCGTGTCGAAATAGCGGAACGTGTAGCCAAGCGGGATTTCGCCCTTGAACGGCGTGCTCAACGAGAAGGCATCATAAGTCGTTGGCAAGCCAAGAGCAGCGACAGCGGCCGTATTCAATACACGCTCATTTTCGACAGCTTGTTTCGTCCGCTCGTCATATTGCATGCCGAACCGGATTGTTGCTTCGCCGCCCAACAAGTCCAAGCCTCGTGAAATTTCGGCCTTTGCTGTGTAGGCGTTGGTTGTGTCGATCGCATCCAAGCTGCGGAAGGTTGTCAGCGGCTTAAGGAAGGAATCGATCGCTGTTACTGGCGTGCCGGCTGAGAAGACCCCCGCAGTTGAAAGGGTATTGAAGAGCTGTACTCGCGCCAAACTAGGATTCGTAAAGTCGTAGCCAACTGTCGGACGAGAAGTCCGCGTCGCAGGGCTGTCCCACCGCACTTCACCGACGACTGAACGGTCATCCTTCGACTTTGTGTAGTTGGCAACCCATTTGAACTTCCAGCTGTCTCCGAACTTATGTTCACCTTCGATAGTGTTAGTGAACACAGATTGACGGAAAGCGCGAAGTGTCGACCGTTGGTTGATGTCGATGCCATAGACCGTCCCACGGAAAGGCGTGTTTGCGCAGAAATCGGCATAGGTCGAAGTCGCCGCAGCAGGCGTCACCGCCGGGCAAGCAGCATTGCTTGTGACCAAGTCATTCTGCCGGTCATCAAGATCGAAAATATAATTGTCTCGCGCTTCATCGTCGGAGAAGATCGTATAGATCGAACGGAGCGACACTTTATTGTCTGCATCTGGGCGGAAATCCAATCGACCGGACACAGAGTAGTTTTTGCGCGTCAGACGGTAAAACTTATTCTCAGTTTCACGCCCCCAAAAACGATCTTCAAAACCGGGGCGTTGATCGACGCGGCTATTGTCTCCGCGGGTGGGCAGTTCCCAATCGATTTCAAAGTTGTCGGTGATCATGTCTCGCTTGTAGTAACTGCCAGACAGAACAAGGCCGATCTCACCCATTTGAGTATCGAAGACGTTCGACACGACCAGCGAGCCTTCATACTCGTTCTTGCCGCCAAGTTCGCCATAGCCGCCACCTAGCTTTGCGGCGAGCCGGAAGCCGTTATAATCGAAGGCCGAGCGAGTTACGATGTTGACGTTGCCCGAGATGGTTTCCCCCGGCATATCTGGCGTCACAGCCTTAGAAACGATGATCTGCGATGCAATAGCAGACGGAATGCTGTCATAGCGAGCGTCGCGGCCCTCTGGGCTGACAACGTTTACGCCGTCGAAGGACAGGGTCGTCCAATAGTTTGGAGCGCCACGCAAGCTGATGTAGCGCGCTTGGCCTTGGTCGCGCTCAATCCCAATACCAGGTAGCCGAGAAGCGGCCTGTGCAATATTCTGGTCTGGCAAACGACCGACAGAGTCCGCAGCGGCCACAGACACGAGTGAATCGGAGGCGCGTTGAATTGCCAGGGCCGCAGCTTCCGATTCCGCGATTGGCCGAGACCCGGTGACCACGATCTCATCTGCATTGGCGTCGGCTTCAGCTGCGGGTTCGGCAGTTTGTGCCATTGCTAGCGTTGGGAGAGCGGCAACAGATGCGAAAAGGCAAAGGCGCAAGGCCTTTGATTGGGAGAGGATAGTCATTGGGAATCAGCCCTGTCTTATTATGTCTGCCCGGGCGTTAGGCGCATCGAATGACAAATAGGGGTCATTTTAATGACGCTATTGTTACAGTTCATACCGCCAAATTGCGGTAGTGAAGACGCAATCTCCGTCTAACTTGCAGGCAGTACGGCCATCAAAACCCGCTGCACATTGCCGCCCATCACCTTGGCAATTTCCTCTTCCGTAAATCCTTCGTTTAGGAGGGCCTGCGTGACATGCGCAACCCCTGCCGTATCAAAGCCAACGGTTGTTGCTCCATCATAATCAGAACCCAGACCAACATGATCAATGCCAACCAGATCGCGGATATGCTTCATGGCGCGGGCAATGTCCTTGGGCTTGGTCGAACAAATCGCCCCATCCCAATAGCCAACGCCAATGACACCGCCTGTCTTCGCGACGCCCTTAATCTCTTCATCGGTCAAATTGCGGTTGACCTTGCACGTCGCTTGCACGCCGCCGTGGGACGAGACGACGGGCTTGGTTGCCATAGCCAATATCTCAGCGACGGCTGTGTGGCTGGCGTGAGCGATGTCAACGACCATGCCCTTGGCTTCCATATCTTGCACGATCTGGCGACCGAGCGGCGTCAAACCGCCTTTCTTCTCACCATGCATGGAGCCTGAGACCTCATTGTCAAAGAAATGGGCGAGGCCCGCCATCCGGAAACCAGCCTTAAAGAGGACATCCAGATTCTCGCGCTTGCCTTCAAGATTTTGGAGTCCTTCGATGGAGAGCAAAGCGCCAATCCCGCGGCCCTTAATGTTCCGCTCGGCGATCAATCCGCCAAGATCATTCTTGGTTCGGATAATCTTCAGCCCAGACTGTTCTTTCGCCGCTTGGTGCAATTTCTGGGAGTGCCACAGCGAACGTTCGAGCAATGACGTCCATGTCCGCGGCGGCTGCATCTGGGCGATGGTCAACAGCGTGATGTTGTCACCCTTCGCGCTGTTGCTGTCATAATTTTGGTTCGTTGGGGTTTTGGTGACGGAGGAAAAAACCTGCAGGCCGACATTGCCTGCGACCAACCGATCAAAATCCATATGCCCGCGATCAGAAGGATCGGTGAGATCGCGCTTCCACATTAGGGTATCGCTGTGGAGGTCCGCCACGAACAGCCTCGAGTGGAGCTTCTTTGCTTGTTCGGAGATCACCGCATCGGTCGGCTCGATCCGGTTCATGCCGCTTTCAACTATGCCCGGTGCAAAGGCGAAAAAGCCTATGGCGCCAACGCCGAGCAACCCGGCCAATCCAATTCCGAACTTCCTCCCCCAGCCCATCGCGTCACTCCCTCTGCTTGAGCGTCACTAGACTATATGCGGGAGCACTCCCATCCGCCGCATGATCTTCGCGCTTCACTTCGGCCCAATCGGCTGCGAACGGCGCAAGCACTGCGTCGCCCTCTGGCGAGATATGAACTTCGGTCAGCTCAATCCGATCTGCTCGATCCACAAACAAGGCATAGATCTCTGCCCCGCCAATCACCCAAACATGCGGAGCATTGGCGATCTTGAGCGCTTCATCCGCGCTATGAGCAACTTCCGCGCCTTCTTCGTCCCATGCCTTGTCGCGCGTAATAACGATATGCCGCCGCCCCGGAAGCAAGCCCGGAAGGCTATCAAAGGTCTTTCGCCCCATGATCATCGGCGCGCCCATCGTCAGCTGTTTGAAACGCCGGAGGTCGGCAGGCAAATGCCAAGGAATTTCGCCATCACGGCCAATCACGCCATTGTCAGCCCGGGCGACGATCAGCGTGATCTCCGGATGGTTCATACCGCCACCGCCGCTGCGATATGCGGGTGAGCCTCATATCCCTCAATAACAAAATCCTCATAGGTATAGCCATCGATTGCATCCGCCTTGCGCAGGATCGTCAGCTTCGGCAGCGGCTTATGATCCCGCGACAATTGCAACCGCGCTTGATCCAAATGGTTGGAATAGAGATGGCAGTCGCCCCCGGTCCAAATAAACTCCCCGACTTCGAGACCCGCCTGCTCCGCGAGCAAATGAGTGAGCAACGCATAAGAGGCGATGTTGAATGGCACGCCCAGAAACACATCGGCGCTGCGCTGATAAAGCTGCAGCGAAAGCTTGCCATTCCCCACCCAAGTCTGAAACAGGCAATGACAGGGGGCAAGCGCCATCCGGTCAATCTCGCCGGGGTTCCAAGCGGTGATGATCTGACGGCGCGACGCTGGATTGGTCTTCAGCTGATCAACCAACTGCGCGATTTGATCCACTTCACGGCCATCTGCGGTTTCCCAGTGCCGCCATTGCTTGCCATAGACGGGGCCGAGATCGCCCGCTTCATCGGCCCATTCATCCCAAATGCTGACCTTATTGTCTTGCAACCAGCGGACATTGGTGTCGCCCCGCAAAAACCAAAGCAGCTCGATAATGATCGAGCGCAGATGAACCTTCTTCGTCGTGATGACTGGAAAGCCCGCGCTCAGATCAAAGCGCATTTGTGCACCAAAGACCGATAAGGTGCCTACGCCCGTCCGGTCCTTTTGCTCAACCCCATGGTCAAGAATGCGCTGCATGAGATCGTGATAGGCTTGCATGCTGATCCTACTAAACGGTTTCTATGATCTGACATGCGATTGCGAAGAGGGCAAGCGGCACGGAGCCGAATATGACAGGCAAATGTCAAAAAATAAGGCCGCGCTGACCCTTTAGATCGGCGCGACCTTATCAAAGATCAGAAGATCAATTTTCGCGGCTGATGGGGCGGCCGGGCCATGTCTTCGCGGTTGAGTTGCCCCAACCAAGGCCAGCTTCGCGTGGATTGATGCAGCCATCGGAATTGTCAGATGTGCAAACGGCATATTCTTGACCGTTGATGCGGACCTTAGTGGCTTTGCCGCGCGCGTCACGCTCTACAATGTCAACGGCCTTCTTGTGGTTTTTTGCTACGACTGGAGTGCTGACGCCTACAGCGGCCATAGCGGCAATAAGAACAAGCTTTTTCATTTTACTCTCCCAATTTTGGACCCAATACGAAGTCATTTTAGGCGCGAGAAAGCTAACACGGAAAATCTGCTGTTCCGAGGTGAAAAAAGGGCATGGTTGACAATTTTACATTCTCCAGTTGCGCAACTTCTATGGCTATTTCCCGGTTGCACCATAGCCATTGTAAAGCGTCCCAAAGAAATCGCCCTTGTTCCAGCGCGGCCGCTCTGGCGCATCGGCAAGATCGCGCGCGACCGCCAAGTTGAGCGCCACAAATTTGGTCGCTGCCCCCCAATTGAACGGCAAGCTCATATCATCCGATGGTTGGTGATAATGGTTCTTTTCAAACACCGCAGTTGCCGCAGCGCCTTCGCCTCCGGGGCCAGTCACAAGGAAAACGGCTGGGATGCCCTGCTGGACAAAGCGATAATGATCGGATCGGGTGAAAATGCCTTGTTCCGGCTGAGGATCGGGAACAAGCGCGATGCCCATCGAAGCCCCTGCCCGCGCGACCGCTGGGCCGATCGAGGATCGCTCAGCCCCAAAAGCCACCACATCTTTCAACTCATAGGTCACAATCGGCATGTCCAGATTAACGTTGCCGACCAGACTGGCCTTTGGCAGCGTTGGGTTTTGAGCGAAATAATCCGCGCCGACGAGGCCCTTCTCTTCAGCGGTTACCGCCAAAAACAAGATCGAGCGCTTGGGCTTGGCCTTCAAATGTTTGAAGCCATGGGCGACCTCAATCATCGATGCGATGCCCATCGCATTGTCCATCGCGCCATTGCAGATTCTATCGCCCTTCACTTCAGGGCAAATGCCCGTGTGATCGAGGTGGCCGGAGAGGACGACAACCTCGTTCTTCAATACAGGGTCTGATCCTTCCAACATCCCTGCGACATTGCTGCTCATCGCCCGGTTGATTTCGGTCTTGAGCGATACCCGGGCCGACATAGGCATGGCCATCCGCTTTGGATTTCCGGCCTTCCCTTCGGACGCTACGAAGACCGCATCTGCGCCGCCGGGCAAGGCAGCGAACAGCTTCTTTGCCCCCGCCAAGCTCAGCGAGGCTAACCCCGGCGCGGTGCCGCCCGGAAAGTCTGGCGTGCCATTGCTATGCGCCCAAGTCGCGCCGAGGTAACGCCAGTTGCGGGCGCGGCGAGCGAAAGGAGAGACTTTCTCCCGCGTTGGCGTATCGACGGTGATGATGCCAACCGCACCCCGCGCCGCCGCCAATTGTCGCTTGCTGATGCCATTGCCATAATGGGCCCGCTCTTCCGTCGGCAAAGAGGATGGAGCGCCCGCGAGCAGAACCACAATCTTGCCCTTCACATCGAGGCCCGCATAATCATCGCGCTTGAACTTGGGGGCGACAACGCCGAACCCTGCGAAAACCAGCGGCGCGTCAAGATTCTGCCACGGCATCAAGGGATTTGCGCCGGGCAGATAATCAACGCCAAATTCCAGCACCGTTTCCTTGCCGCCACTAATCAGCTTGACGCTGCCTTGCTCCGCCGCCCGAAAGGTTACGAGCGGCACAGGCTGAATATAGCTGCCCTTGGCCCCGGCGGGCTTCAGGCCCATGGTCTCAAACTGCGCCGCGACATAGCGGGCCGCAATATCATATTCCGGGGTTCCTGCTTCACGGCCCTTCATCTCATCACTGGCGAGAAACCCAACATGCCCCCGCATCGCTGCTTCATCCGGCTGCCAAGTCTCCGCCGCAACGGGCGCGGAAAGCAAGAGAAGAGCGGGGAAAACGGATCGGATCATGGGTGCGGCCTTTATCTGAGTTTGATTCTGACTATCGGCATATCGAAAGGATGACAATGATCGACCAGCAGCAGCAATCGTGGCCTTCTATTGACGCTGCTTAGAACTTCTGGTTCGCTCCAAAGACTATCCGTCCGCCCGTCACCAACAGTGGGTCATAAATGCACAAACTTGCCTTCCTCTTTCTCCCCGCCCTCATTGCCGCGAAGCCTGCTCCCGGAGAAATCTATTACGGCGGACCGATCATCACGATGGAGGGAGACACGGCCAAAACCGTGGATGCGGTGCAGATCGCGGATGGAAAGATCGCGGCGATTGGCCCGCTTTCTCATCTCCAAAAACAGGCGAAGAAGGCCAAGCGGATTGATTTGAAGGGGCGCACTTTGCTTCCGGGCTTTATCGATGCGCATGGCCATGTCTCTTATGTTGGGCAAGCAGAAGGCATGGCAAAGCTTGCCCCGCCACCGGTTGGCGGGGTGGACTCAATCTCCAAGCTTCAAGAGACTTTGAGGGCATGGATGGTCAAACTCCCTGAGGGCGTGCCGCTGGTTGGCAATGGTTATGATGACAGCCAGCTAGTCGAAAAGCGCCACCCGACCCGGCAGGATTTGGATGCAGTGGCCACTGATCGCCCGATCTTCGTCATTCATGCAAGCGGCCATCTTGCTTCGGCGAACACCTTTGCGCTGGCAAAATATGGCATAACCGCTGAGCGCCCCGATCCCCAAGGTGGGGCATTCCGGCGCGAAGCTGATGGCAAAACGCCCAATGGGGTCATGGAGGAAACCGCGCTTTTCGTGGCGCTCGGGGCGATTATGCCCAAGGGGCTGGACCCCGCCATTGCCTCGCTCATCCTCGGCCAAAAGATTTACGCGTCCAACGGGATCACCACCGCGCAAGACGCTCGCGTGATGCCCGCGCAATGGCCCGTGCTTGATGAAGCGGCGAAGCGCGGGCTGCTCATGCTTGATATCGTGGCGCTCCCCTCTTTTGAGCATGATTGGCCGCAAGATGTCCGCGGCCGGATTGGCAAAGGATATCAAGGCCGGTTGAAGATTGGCGGCATCAAACTCACGGTCGATGGATCTCCTCAAGGCAGAACGGCCTGGCTGAGCGATCCGGTTCATGTGCCGCCCGCAGGCAAAGACAAAGACTATCGCGGCTATCCGGCGATTGACTTGAAGCTGTTTAACGCGAAGCTTGCTGATGCCGCAAAAAATCGCTGGCAGGTCTTTGCCCATGTGAATGGAGACGCAGCTGCCCAAGCCTTGATCGATGGCGTGCGCGCCAATGGCCTTTCTGGAAAGCGGACCATTGCGATCCACAATCAAGTGGTGACGCGCGCGCAAATGGACGAGATGAAGGCGCTGGATATCCAACCGACCTTCTTTGCCAACCACACATGGTATTGGGGCGATTGGCACCGCGATATAGCGCTGGGGCCGAAGCGAGCGGATTTCATTTCCCCGCAAGCCACCGCTTGGTCCATTGGCCTAAAGCCCACAGCGCACAATGATGCACCTGTTGTTCCCACTGATATGATGCGGCTCATCTGGTCATCCGTGAACAGAAGAACGCAATCAGGAGATATACTTGGGCCACAAGAACGCATCTCCGCCTATCGCGCGCTTCAACAAGTCACGATCAACGCCGCCTGGCAAATTGGCGAAGACGGCGTGAAAGGCAGCATCGGCGCAGGGAAAAATGCCGATCTCGTCTTGCTGGACGGCAATCCGTTAACCGTTGATCCCGCTAAACTTCACGAGATTAAAGTTGTGGCGACGATCAAGGATGGCAAAACCATCTTCGGGAGCGTGGACTAGAAGTGGGGCGCAAAGAGGCTGATAGCCGTTAAGGGGCTATGGACAGAAATGGCGGAAAACTGCCGAAGTACACAGTGACTTGCGCTTGAGGACCCCGTTAAAGCTCCCCATTGTGCCTTCGTTGCTTCGTGCGAGAAAAATCGATCATTGGGTCGCATCCATACCGGGCAAGTTGGACTCGCACGAAGGCACAAAGACACAAAGGAAATGATCCTGCCAAGGAGGGCCACCTCTCCAAAAACGGCGGGAAACTGCCGAAGTACACAGTGAATCGCACTCGAGGACCCTGTCGAACCTCCACTTTGTGCCTTCGTGGCTTCGTG
>DLOX01000119.1 GCA_002478575.1 Sphingomonadales bacterium UBA7473
CAGGCACATTGCCTTGTTGGAGGCGGCCAATGATAAGTATGATACCCTGACTGATGATTACAACAAAAAAATCACTGATCTTTATGCGCAGATCGGTTTAGAAAAAAAGAAAACAGCTGAATTCGATACATTGACGCAAAAAGTGATTTATCTCGAAACGGGCATTTCATTCTTACAAAAAGCAATCGAAGATTATAAATCAAATGTTGATCAGCTGAATGTGATTGCTGCAGGGTATGTGAGAGATATCGAAAAACTTTATCGCCAATTGGAAAATGCAAATAGCGTCAATGAAAGTCTCAAGAACCGCGAGAAAGAAATTGTTACAGCGAGAAAGATGATTGCCAATCTTGAAAAGGGGTTATCAGATTACAAGTCGCACGCTCAAGTGACACAAGCGCTCAATGAGCAATATGCACGCGAGATAGACATACTGTATAAGAAACTCGGCGAGGCGACCGTTTCGCAATCGGTCTTATCCAATCGTGAAGCCGAGCTCGCGGTCACGCGCGAAGCGATCAACAACCTCGAGCAATCGCTCGAAGGTCATAAACAGCACTTTGCTCAGGCGGAGGAACTGATCGAGCATTATGCTGGGGAGATCACATTGCTGCATCAACGTCTTGAAGAGGCTTTGCGGCAACAGCAGACCCTGCTTGAAACGACGGGTGAGCTGGAAATCGCGCGCCGCAAGAACGACGCGCTGGAGAAATCCCTTACGGCTTATGCAACAAGTTATCGAGCCGCCGAAGTCCTCGTTGCGCGTTACGCTGCTGAAATTGGCCAATTGCATGAACAACTGGCGGAAGCTCGATCGATCGGAGAGCGGTTGTCGCAGTCCGAAGTCAAGCTTGCCGCGGCGCAGGCCGAGGCCGCGCAGCACGCTGCGCTTCAGTTGGTGCAGAAGGAAGCGATCAGCGACTGGAAGACGCTGTGTGAGGACTACCGCCAGCAGATCCTCGATCTTTACGCCCAACTCGAGAGACAGGCGACAGCATCAGCCAACAAGCGCAGTTGATGCCGCCGTCAGGCCGCCCAATTGCGCGACGCGAGATACTCCTGCAACTGTTCCGCTGACCGAACAACGATATCCCGCTGCGAGCCAGAGAACCTTGCGATGGCGCGGTCGGACAACGCTCGCATGTAGCTTGCTGTCATCTTGGAAACGCGGCCGCGCTCCAGTGCCTCCGGCGTGATCGCTTTCCTGTAGTGGAACGCGACCGAATTGACATACGTATAGTCGATCAATTCGAAATAATCAGAGAATTCTTCCATCGCAACATGCAGCCACCCGGTCCACTCACCAAAAAGGTAGTCTTGTTGAACCAGGACCGATTTCCCTGGGATCAACTTCGGAAACATCGACCGGTTGATGAAATCACCAATATCGATGCTCTTGCTCAGATCGTTGAACAAAATCTCGATTTTGGGCAATGCCGGGATGTCTTCCTTTGTCACATCACCGACGTGCACCTGCACGAGGTCCTCGTAGCCGGCGATGTTCCGCTCGAAGATATCGAGGAAGCCGCGATCAAGCGGCGTATCCTTTGGAAAGTAAATGCCGAGCGTCCATGGCTCGATGGCAAACATGTCAAACGTGTGGATTGCCTTGGCCGACGGCGGCTTCTTCGGATTGTCGCGCAAACCTTGCGCAAGAGCCCGGGTCGAACCCCCGAGGAAGCAGCCTGCATCCACGATGCAGCCCTCGCCGGTATAGAAATCCCGGCCGAGCGCGTAAAGCAGCCGAATCTCGTCGGGCACGAGCATGGTGCCGGCGATGCCCATTTGCGGCGGAATGTTTGCCGTCTCGGGCACGGTGCAGCTCCGCCAATCGGGGAGAATGGCCCCGTTGACCGGCGTAGTCGTGTAGCTCATCCGCTTGCTCCCTGCGGTGTGTTTCCTGGCAAGCGACCTGAGACGACGATAGATCTCCACCCTCGTCCTCCGAAGCCGCTTCGTGGCGATCCGGTTATAGCAAGCGTCGTAGATTGAAAAGCGAAGCACCCGAACAATTGGCGGATTGCGCCCTTGGTGGTTGGTTGAAATACCTCGTGAAATTCGGTAGCAGCACAACCAAGCGATGGGCGCCGGGTGCGCGCTACAAGGCGGGGGCCCTGTCGCGGGTTGAGCCGGCTCCATTGTCGGAGCGGTGCGAGGGTGGCATGCGCATTCTGGTGACGGGAGGGGCCGGGTTCATTGGCAGCCATGCCTGCAAGGCGTTGGCTGCGGCTGGCCACGAGCCTATCACCTTCGACAACCTGAGCACCGGTCACAGCGATGCGGTCAAATGGGGGCCTTTGGTCGTTGGCGACCTGAGGGACCCCGACGCCGTCGACCGCGCTTTCAAGGCTCACTCGCCCGACGCCGTGATCCACTTCGCGGCACTTGCCTATGTGGGCGACTCCGTTCGTGAGCCGCTCAGGTACTACAACGGCAACGTCTCCGGTTCGGTTTCGCTGCTCGAAGCGATGCACCGTCATAACGTCTCTCGCATCATCTTTTCGTCGACATGCGCGACCTACGGCGTTCCAGATAAGCTTCCGATCACCGAAGAGACACCGCAGCGACCGATCAATCCCTACGGACGGACCAAGCTCGCGATTGAATGGCTGCTTGCGGATTGTGCCGCAGCCTATGGCTTGCAGTGGGTCGCTCTGCGCTACTTCAACGCTGCCGGCGCAGACGCCGACGGTGAATTGGGCGAACGGCACGATCCCGAGACCCATGCGCTGCCCTTGGCCATTCTGGCTGCGCTGGACGGCAAGCGGTGTTTCGATGTGTTTGGCGAAGACTACGATACGCTGGATGGGTCTGCTGTGCGCGACTATATCCACGTGAGCGATCTGGCGGATGCTCATGTAAAGGCCTTGGACCACTTGGTCCGCGGCGGCGCCAATGGTGCGTTCAATCTGGCAACGGGGCAGGGGGTCTCTGTCAAGCAGTTGGTTGATGCCGTGGAACGGGCGACGGGTCGACGGGCGAATGTTCGTTACGCGCCGCGGCGTGCGGGTGATCCACCGGCGCTGTTTGCCTCAGCTGCCAAGGCACGCGACGTGCTGGGATGGGTCCCTGCCTTTTCCGATTTCGATCGAACCGTCGCGACGGCTGTCAGATGGTTCGAGCGGCAGCACAATCGGCGTGAGAATTGAGCCCGGTCGTGCAGACGACCCATCCCAACCAGTGATCACGACTGATGTGAAGGACACAAGAAATGGCAGTCAAGGCAAACAGCTACCAATATGCCCGGGTGGGTCCCGTTCACTTCCAACCACTCCAGTGGGAACTTGATCAGGTCAGCAAATACGTCAAAGGACGCGCGATGAACGCCGGTTGCGGCAACCGGGACATCGGCGATATCCTGAGGGGCTTCGGCGCGACCGAGGTCGTGAACTACGATATCGAATCCACGATTCCCGGTGCGGTGATCGGTTCGTTGGTTGACATACCGCTGGAAAGCAACAGCTTCGACTGCATCTTCTGCAATGCCGTGCTCGAGCATGTACCGCTGATCGACAAGGTAATGGCAGAGCTTTCCAGGGTCCTGAAACCGGGCGGGTTCTTCATAGCGGGTGTCCCTTATCTGCAGCCATACCATCAGAACCCCACCGATTTCCGGCGCTACACGCAGGAAGGATTGCGCGAGATTGGCGAGATCCATGGTCTCGAAACCGTCGAGATCATCCCCGTTCACACGATCGCACAGACCCTTGGCTGGATCGCCTGGGAATACGCCAAGGAGCGTGGCGGTATCCGGCCCCACATCGTCTACCCTCTGGTGTGGCTCGCGACGCGGTTCTCGAACAAGACAGACTTCAAATTGAAGAACAATGCCAATACATTGCAGGCAATTTATACAAAGCGCGTTTGATTCGTCCTACTGATTGAAAGCAAAGACATTGTCGGAACCCTTTGGCAGCTTCAGCACACTGAAAGACCAGCATGAGGCCGCACTGCCCAGCGTGTGCCTTGTCACGAGCGAGCTGGTTGGCCCGTTCAAGAATGGGGGGCTGGGTACCTCCATGACCGGTCTTGTCGAGTTGCTGGGTGCCAAGGGAGCTGACACGACGGTGATCTACACCGGGGAAGTGATCGGCGACCTTGGTGTGTGGCGCGAAAAGTACAAGACAGCCGGTATCAGGCTTGAAACCCTGCAGGACTTCCCGCAACCGACGCTGATTGGGCCGCTGCAACGCATCGGCTGGACCAATGCCTGGTTGGTCTATCTTGCCCTCAAGGATCGATCGTTTGACGTTGTTCACTTCAACGACACGCTGGGCGAGGGGTCATTTTGCCTGATGGCGAAACGCATGGGGCTTGCCTTCAGCAAGACCCTTTTGACCCTCGCTCTGCATTCGCCAACCGAGTGGATCCTCGAAAGCAATGGACATCCGGCAAACTGGATGGGCTTTGCCTGCTTCACGACCGGAGAGCGCCTGTCGATCGCCAACGCGGATCTCTTGTGGGGCCCCAGCCTTTACCTGCTGCGCTGGATTACGGACCGGGGCTACGCTTTGCCGCAAAAGGTGGTGAACCAGCAGTACGTCATTCCCACCGGGACATTGTTCGAGGCAGGCACCGAGAAGATCGATCGTGTCGCGGTTCCGCCGTCCAAGCTGCCGAAGCAGACCCCGAAGGAGATCGTGTTCTTCGGTCGGCTTGAAGAGCGCAAGGGCATTCGCCTCTTCATCAACGCGATCACCAAGCTTGGGCCAGAGCTCGCCCGGCGCGGTGTCTCCGTCCTCTTCATGGGCAAGTCCAGCTCGGTGAACGGCATCGATGCGGCGACCTACCTTGAGAAGCGATCAAGCCAATGGCCATTCTCGTGGCGGATCGAAAGCGGGTTCGACCAACAGCAGGCGGTTGCTTATCTTCGCAATAGGCCCTGTGTGGCGGTGATGGCATCGCCGGTCGATAACTCCCCTTGCACGGTCTACGAGGCCTTGCAGTTCGGTCTGCCTTTCATCGCCGCGCGGACAGGCGGCATTCCAGAGTTGATCAGCGCCGAAGATCACGAGCGCCATCTGTTCGACTATACTGTGGCCTCGCTGTCGTCGTTGATCCTCCGCACGCTGGAGGAGGGCATTTCCAATGCGGCGCCCGCCGTGAGCGTGAAGGAGAATCAGCGCCGTTGGTTGGCGATGCACCAGAATTGGCAGAACTTTCTGCCTGCCCCGCATGAGCGTCCCGCAGCGCAAGAACAGTCCTTCGTGGTGATGGTGGACCACGCCAGTGACGGGGCGGCACTTCAACGAACACTCGGGAGTATCCGGGCCGTTCTGGCCGATGGGTGCCGTAACATCATCATTCACGCGCGCGACATGGCGGAGCTTCCATCCGATCTCGATCTCTCCATCGAGATCGTCGACGAATTGAGTGACAAGACGGGAGCGGATATTCTTGGCGATATGTTGGGTTCCAGCGCATCCGTGGGCTTGATGTTGCGAAGCGGGATCGCGCTTGAGCCTTCGGCCCGCGAGACCCTTGGCCGCGCGGCGGTGTCAGGTGCGGATCTCGCCATCCCGATGGCGAAGCTGGCGGACACCGGTGCGGTCATGCCCCTGTTCCAGGCGAGTGCGGCATTGACGGCGATCGAAGGGGACTTCGACTCCGGTGGTCTTGCCTTCTGTGTGGCCACCTTGCCGGTGCGATTGGCAGGCAACATATCGAGGTTGAACAGGGCGAGCCCCTATCTCGGCTTGATCGAGAATGTGCATGGCGCTGGCGGAAAGGTCTGGCCGATTCCCGCCGTTCTGTTCCAGGCCGTAGTGCCGGAAGACCTTGTGTTGAATGTGTCCTCTTCGGAAGCCCGCAGGAGCCTTGCGCTGTCGCGCATGCCCAACAACGATCTGTATCAGGCGCTCTCCGTCGGACGCAGCCACTACAGAATGGTTTGGCCGCCAACGCCGCCGCAGCCGCCCTCACCCGTTGCGGCAGCCGTTGTTTCTGCCATCATGAGCGTCCCGGGGGTGCAGAACCCCGAAGCTCAGGCCTTCGTGAAGAAGACATTGGTTGCCGTGCTTGGTGACCGCGCGGCGCCAGTGATTGCGCGGATCAAGGGGATCCTTCGCGGCGGCTAGCTGTTTCGTGGGCGGTTGTGTGTTCTGTTGTCGGTCATTTGAAAAACGGTGTTGCTCGAGACATGGATGTACGAACCAATGACAGGCGGAGCAGCGACGGGTTCGGACGGCAAGGAGCGGATCGCTCACCACTTCATCGAAGCCCTCGGCGGCATCGATTGGCAGGACGCATCCAAACGGGCTGCGGTCTACGATCGGTATACGGTGGCGCTGGACAGTCTGATCCAACGCTATGGCCTCGATGACGAAACAGCGATGCTGTGGCGGTCTCATCTTGCCAGCTTGCGCGACAAGGTTGATCGGGCCGTTCCGCTGGCAGCCGATTTCGCGCAGTTGAAGACGATCATCGGCGGCGAGGGGCAAGACCATGCTGCCCTAGCCCCAGCCCCCGAAGTCGTTGTTGCGGCTCCTGCGGTTGATCACGAGAAACGCAGCGGGGAGCCATCTCCGCCGGCAGTCGTGGAAGCTTCAAGGCGGGGGCTGCCTCGTTGGGCGATCGGGTTGGGTGGAGTTCTTCTGCTGTCGCAGGCAGCGCTGGCCTATACGGTTTGGTCGTCAGGCGGTGAATGCTCGACGACGTCAACCACGTGCTACGACTCCGGCTGGGTGAAAGTCGACAGTCTCGAAAACCGCCAAATTGTACTGCAGCACACCTTGGGTGTTCATCCCACCCAGTATTCGCTGTGGTTCTCGCCAGAGCCGAACAGCGACTGGGTGCAGCCGCTCGCCTGGTCTTGGGGTGGCGTTAACCCGACCACTGTGCGAATCAGCAAGGACAA
>DLOX01000159.1:0-265 GCA_002478575.1 Sphingomonadales bacterium UBA7473
CGCTCACCATGCCGCAAGATCCACAGCATCGCGCCCGCGCTGAGCATCGCGCCCGCCAGCCAGGCAAGATAGGCCACCATCGGCCACAGGTTACCCCCCGCGATCATCGCACGCCCTCAGGCCAGAGGATCACGCGCAAGGTTTGCAGCAGGATCACGAAATCGAGGAAGGGCGTATAATTCTTGGCGTAGTAGAGATCATATTCCAGCTTGCAGCGGCTATCTTCGACCGAGGCGCCGTAGGGATAGTTGATTTGCGCCCAGCC
>DLOX01000159.1:357-16245 GCA_002478575.1 Sphingomonadales bacterium UBA7473
GCTTTCGACGAAGGTTGGCACTTCAGGGCGCGGGCCGACAAAGCTCATCTGGCCTTTCAGCACGCTCCAGGTTTGCGGCAATTCGTCGATCCGCACCTTGCGGATGAAGCGGCCCAGCCGGGTGATGCGCGGGTCATTCTCCTCCGCCCACTTGGCCCCGTCCTTTTCGGCATCGGTGCGCATGGAACGCAGCTTGATCAGCGTGAAGGGCTCGCCATACAGGCCCACCCGCGTCTGCCGGAAAAAGGCCGGCCCCTTGCTGTCGAGCTTCACAAGTCCTGCAAACAGCACAATGATCGGCAAGGTCAACAGCAGCAGCGTGAGGCTGGCGGTAATATCAAAGATCCGCTTCACCGCGCTGGAAAACATCCGCGAACTGGAAAAGCCATCGGAAAAGATCAGCCAGCTGGGGTTGACCGTGTCCAAGTCGACACGACCTGTTTCGCGTTCCAAAAAGCTCGACAATTCATTCACATGAACGCCTGTTGTTTTGACACGGATAAGGTCATTGAGGGGCAGAGCTTTGCGCCGCTCCTCGAGGGCCAAGACCACCTCGCTCGCATTCAGCAGCGTCACATGCTCCGGCAGGTTTTCGATATGGGCGCGATTAATTGCCGTCGGGATGACAGACTCGCAGTCATTCATGGAAACATGTCCAACGACAATGAAGCCTGCTCCACGGTCTTCGGCGAGTTTGCGGATGCGCGCGGCGCGGGGGCCCGCACCCAATACGAGCACACGGCGCTTAAAGCCCTCGCTCCCCAGCATATTGCCCAAGATGGCGCGGGCAAGGAACAACGAGACGAAGCTCAACCCCATCGCGTAGAGCGAGTTAGAGCGCCAAAGCGTCGACTCAGGAAAAACGAAATTGACGATGGAGAGAAGGATGACGCCAAGCGAGATTGCGACCAACAATCGCGCAGCGGCAAATCTCAGCGAAAGCAGGGAATCGATCCCATAAACCCCAACTGCCACCATCGCGAGTTGGAGGGCAATCGCAAAGGTCAGCAATGGCCAAATGCGCGTCAGCATCGGCTCGACAGACATGCCAATCTGGCCCGCACGGATCACCCAAGCTGTCTCAGCGGCGCTCAGTAGGAGGACAAAGTCCAATATCCCAAGCACCAGCACAGCATGCGGGATATAATGTTTGAACATTCTGAACATATACGCGAGCCGACTCTGTCAATTTTCCCGACATCCTATAGTGTCGGAAATATTTACAAACCATTTCGGAATGCGTTTTTTCGGCCTATTCGCGACGCGCAGTGAACGAAAAATTCACTTTGACGGCGTCTGGAATCTCGTCGGTCTTAGCATATTCGCCTTGGCCAACGCCAAAAGCCAGCCGGTTCAGGCTGGCCGTCCCGCGTGCTGTCGCTTGCTTGCCTTTGATATCAAGGGTGAAGGCAAGCGGCACAGATTTGGACGCGTCGCGTAAGTTGAGCGTACCATCAGCTCGATATCGGTTGCCGCCCAGATTACGAATGCTTGTTGAGGTCCAAACCGCTTGGCCGGCTCCACCCGTGTTGAAAAAGTCGGAACCTTTGAGGGTCGAGTCCCGCTCTCCATCACCCGTATCGACTGAGGCCAAGTCGATCGTGACTTTGATTTTCGAGGCGCCGAGCGCATCCGGATTGAAACGAATATCGCCGCTCCATGATCCAAATCGACCATCAACCGCAGCGCCGACCCAGCTTGTGGCAAATCCCAATCGACCGCCGGAGGCGATGGCCCAACGCGGCGCGGTGCCTGCGGGGATAGCATCAGGATCAAGCTCTTCCTCCTTTGCTTCCTCTTCCTTGGTTTCGTCCGGTTTCGGTTCTTCCGAAGCGGGAGCCTTTTCCGCTGCTTCTGGCAGTGTTAGAGATGGGGCCGTTGGGACTTGAGGCTCGCTGGGCTGGACAGCAAGCTTGGCATCCGCAGCGGGGACGACACCTGGCTGTTGACCAAGGATCATCAGAGCAAAGGCGCTGCCCGCCAGTGCCACGATCAGCGCACTGCCAACGAGCGGAGATAGGGCCCTCTTCAAAGGCACCATCCGTTCAATCAGCGGCTCTTTCAAAAGAAACTGATGCCGCAATGCACCGATCACATGAAGGAGGAATAGCGCGAGCCCCAGCTTTGCAATCACCTCATGGACGACCTCTGCGACATCGTGCAGATTCTCTTTGGACGCTGCTTCCATGCCCGCAACGAACGGAAAATCGGGCCAGGGGATGACATTGAATAGATAAGTCGGAATTGCGAATTTGGATGCAGTGGTCATCAGCCAACCCGAAAGCGGCGCGATCAGCATGAAGGCATAAAGCCCCATATGCGTAACACTCGCCAGCCGCTCCGCCCAGCCATGATCGCCCAGGGGCGCAGGTCGCGGTTTGGCAAAACGCACAGCAATGCGGACGAGCGTCAGGATCAAGATCGTGATGCCGATGCTCTTGTGGAATTGAGCGGTATCAAAAAGCAGCTTGCCGCGCGGCAAATGCTCAAAGGCTTCACCAAGGCCGAACTGGAACGCAAGTGCGGCCGCGATCAGCCAATGGAGAGTCATCGCGGTCTTGGAATAGCGCGCCGGTTGCATAGGGTTACCTCACTGATCGCCAATCCCAATCTGGACCAGTAAACCCTTCAGGGAAAGAAAAAAAGGAGGCTGGCAAGTCACCTTGCCAGCCTGAGTGAGGTTCGCAGGAGGAACCTGGTGAGGACAGAGGCCAAATCTCTCTGTCCAAGTTGTTATGGAGGGCCGCCCGAGGAGGAGAGGAGGAAGGCGACCCCCCAAACTTTGGAACTTAATAGTTGTAAGCGCGTTCCCCATGTTCGCTGAGGTCAAGCCCTTCACGTTCTGCGTCATCCGATGGACGCAGACCGATTGTGAACTTGAGCGCATAGAAGAGGATGGCAGAGATGATGCCTGACCAAGCAAGTGTAATAAGCACTGCCTTGATCTGCGTCATCACTTGTGCGCCCATGTCATAGGCGCCAACCCCTGCTGGGAAGACGGTATAATCAAAGAAGCCCTGACCACCGAGCGCTGGATCAGCAACAATCCCCGTGCCGATGGCGCCGATGATGCCGCCGATGCAGTGGATGCCAAACACGTCCAGAGTATCGTCATATTTAAGCTTATTCTTCACCGTCGAGCAGAAGATGTAGCAGATTGGAGATACCACTAGACCGAGGATGATGGCCGTCATTGGAGCCGCAAAGCCGCTTGCGGGTGTGATCGCCACCAGACCAGCGACAGCGCCGGATGCTGCACCCAGCATCGATGGCTTGCCATGCTTGACCTGCTCGACAATCGCCCAGCTGACCGCGGCAGCCGCTGTCGCCACGAAGGTGTTCAAGAAGGCAAGAGCTGTGACCCCATTGGATTCAAGGTTGGAGCCAGCGTTGAAGCCGAACCAGCCGACCCAGAGAAGCGAAGCGCCAATCATGGTCATGGTCAGCGAGTGTGGCGGCGTAGCTTCCTTGCCATAGCCCAAGCGCTTGCCGATGATGATGCAGCCGACAAGACCAGCGATACCAGCGTTGATGTGAACCACGGTGCCGCCAGCAAAGTCGAGTGCACCCCAACCCCACAGCAAACCGGCGTCTTGAGAGATCAACGTCCCTGCTGCGTCTTTAACGACAGTGTCGGCCAAAAAGTCTGGGCCTGCCCAATACCATACCATGTGAGCGATAGGGAAATAGACCAAAGTCAACCAAGCGACTGTGAACAGCATAAGCGACGTGAACTTAATTCGTTCCGCGAAAGCGCCTACGATCAGCGCGGGCGTGATGCACGCAAAGGTCATCTGGAATATGACAAACGCATATTCCGGGATGTAGACATTGTTGCTGAAGGTGGCGGCGGGGCTCGCGATTGTGACGCCTTGCAAGAAGGCTTTGCTCAGTCCCCCGATATATGGATTGCCGCTGGTGAAGGCCAAGCTATAGCCCCAGCTCACCCAAACAAGCGCGGCGATGCTGACGATCATAAAGACCTGCATCAGCACCGACAGCATATTCTTGGTCCGGACAAGACCGCCGTAAAAGAGCGCCAAGGCTGGGATGGACATCATCAAAACCAGCGCTGAGGAGATCAGCATCCAGGTTGTATCGCCCTTATCGATCATGGCGGCGGCTTGTTCAGGCGTCGGCGCCTTGATCGGCCCTTCCTGCGCGAATGCCGGGGCCGCCGTCATCAGACTGACCCCCAGCGCGGTAAATGCATTGCTCAACTTCATGTGAGTGCTTCCCCTGCTTTGTAGTTTAAAGCGCTACGACGTCGGTTTCGCCGGTGCGGATGCGCACGGCTTGGCCGAGATCGAAGACGAAAATTTTGCCATCGCCGATGGCACCAGTGTTGGCCGATTGCTGAATGGCCTCAACCACGCGGTCAGCCAGATCAGAGGCGCATGCGACTTCAATCTTCAGCTTGGGCACCATATTGGTGCTATATTCGGCACCGCGATAGATTTCGGTCTGGCCCTTCTGGCGGCCAAAACCTTTTACCTCAGACACGGTCATGCCAGAGACGCCAAGCGCCGACAGCGCTTCCCGGACGTCATCCAGCTTGAACGGCTTGATGATGGCTGTGATGAACTTCAACGCTAACCCCCTTGTTTTTGTGGTCACAAGGGTTTGTTAAGCAACACCCGTGCCAAAACGGGAGTCAGTTAGGATTCTGTAGGTTAGTCAGAATGGCCTTGCGTGCAGTGCGACAGAAATGCGCCCGATTCGCGGGCAGCGATTTTTGATTGCCTAATTTTTAAGCAATATAGCCTGAGCGTCGGCCAGATCTTCATCCAGCACCATTAGCCTTATCGGCACCAGCCCCGCGCCATAGAAATTGGCCATTTCGCTATCGAACAGCACAGATCCTATGCCTTCATCTTCCAACTTGGATTCAGCGAGGCCTGCCTCAAGGCTGTTCCAATAGCGAGCGACCTCCACAAGCGACATGGCTAGTCCACCAGCGGAATATGGCTCTGCACGCGTTGCGGCAGGCCATCGATGCTTGTCGTCCGCTCCTTGATCCGCTCCAGCCTCTCCACCGGATCTTGCTGCGCATGATATTTGGACAAAGTCTCCCGTTCACGGTCAAAGCTCATATACGGCACGCCCCAGCCGCAGCTTTCCTGGATACTGTCGATATCAATCACGAAGATCTGACGCGTACCGGGGAGAACGGTGAAATGCTGGAGGAGATCATCAAAACCCTCATCTTGAGGCAGCACGGCTCGCCCGCGCCCATAGATGCGGAAGATCAAAGCAGGCCGATCAAAGGCACACATCATGATCGTGATCCGGCCATCGGCGGCGAGATGCGCATGAGTTTCATTGCCTGATCCGCCGACATCCAAGTAGGCAACTTTCCCCGGGGAAAGTATTCGGAAACTGTCCATGCCCTTGGGGCTGAGGTTGATGCGAGCACCATCGGCCGCCGTTGCCACGAAGAAAACAGGCTGCTTGGCAACAAATTCGTGGTGCTTGTCTGTGAGCTCAGTGAAAAATTCGGACATGAGCTTACTCCTCTTCGGTCTTGTCAATGGCCAGCGCTGGTACAGCACGAGCAGCATCGTCCGGCGAAATACCGGGCGGAGGAGCTGCTGCGATCCGTTGCCGCCCTGCCATCACATCAGCAGCCAAGCGCACGGCCTTGTGCACGCGCGGATAAGTGCCGCAGCGGCAGAGGTTGGTAATGGCCGCGTTGATATCGTCTGTGGTCGGATTGGCATTGGCCTTTAGTAAGACGGCTGCCGCCATAATCATTCCCGGCTGACAAAAGCCGCATTGGGGAACGGACTCAGCCGCCCAAGCCTGTTGCACTGGATGGCTGCGGTCGCGGGATAAGCCTTCGATCGTGGTGATGAAGGCCCCTTCCAAACTGCCGATAGTGACCATGCAGCTGAGCACAGCGCGGCCATCGACATCAACGGTGCAGGCTCCGCAATCGCCAGTACCGCAGCCATATTTGGTGCCGATCAAGTTGGATGCATCGCGTAACGCCCATAGCAAAGGGGTTTGCGGGTCCATCCGATATTGAACGGCTTGGTTGTTGACGGTGAGTTTGGTCATCCCGGCACTGGTAGCGCGAGGATGACCAAAATCAAAGCGGAAGCCCTAATCAGCGCCCGCCGGTCTTGCGAACCGAGCCCTTGTGCGCGCCAACGCCACCGGGCTTGGGGCCATAGCGGCGGCGTTCTCCGCCTTCTGGACGGTCACGGCGCTGGCCATCGTCGCGGCGATAATTGCCTTGGCTCCGCTTGGGGGCTTCGGGCTTCGCAACAGGCTTTGGCAGCTTATGCTTTTCCGCATCAAAATTGGAAGGCAGGGGCCGCTGTTCCAATTGAACCCGGGTCAGACGCTCAATCTGCTTCAGATAAGCGCGTTCTTCGCCATCGACAAAGCTGATCGCAATGCCTTCACGGCCGGCCCGCGCTGTCCGCCCGATGCGGTGAACATATTGTTCAGCCACATTGGGGAGTTCGAAATTGATGACATGGCTAACACCAGAGACGTCAATGCCGCGTGCCGCGATGTCAGTCGCGACAAGGATGCGGATCTCGCCTTTGCGGAAAGCATCAAGTGCGGCAGTCCGCTGACCCTGTGACTTATTGCCATGGATGGCGGCGCAAGGGATGCGCGCGGCTTGGAGATTCTTCACAACGCGGTCTGCACCATGCTTGGTCCGCGTGAAGATCAACGCCCGATCAATCGCCGCTTCTTCGGCTTGCAAAGTGAGCGTCAAAAGCGCTTGCTTTTCCTTGGCGTGGACGAATGTCACAAATTGCTCGACACGCTCAGCCGTCGTCGATTGCGGAGCAACCGAAACCTTCACGGGGTCATTCAGGAATTGCGCACCCAGATCAGCGATAGTCTTGGGCATGGTTGCCGAGAAGAAAAGCGATTGGCGCTGCTTCGGGATGATCGTCGCGATGCGCTTCAACGCATGGATGAAGCCCAGATCAAGCATTTGATCCGCCTCATCGAGAACGAAGATCTCAACTTGCTTCAAGTTGATGGCGCGTTGATCGACCAGATCAAGCAAACGGCCAGGCGTTGCGACGAGCACATCGACGCCGCGGGCCAGCGCCCGGATTTGGCGATTGATCGGCACGCCACCAAAGACGCATTCAACGCTGATGCGGCTTTGCTTGCCATAGGTCTTGAAACTGTCCGCAATTTGAGCTGCCAGTTCGCGCGTGGGCGACAAAACCAGCATCCGGCATTGGTGCGGACGCAGTGGCTGTTGGTTTTCACTCAGATACTGGATCGAAGGAAGGGCAAACGCTGCCGTCTTGCCAGTGCCAGTTTGCGCGATGCCGCACAGATCCTTGCCTTCAAGCAGGGGCGGGATAGCCTGCATCTGAATGGGGGTGGGGGTATTATATCCTTTGGCTTCAAGGGCCGCGAGGATGGGCTTGGACAGGCCAAGCGAAGCAAATGTAGTCATGTTTATCTTTCAGTACGCCAAACGCAGCCGACGCAAAGATGCGCAGCGCGGACAGCGGGTTCGTTTTGACGACCCGCGTGAAAAGGGAAGCCTTGGGCTAGGGAGTTCGCGCCTTATGTTAAGCCCCATCACCTGATGCCATTTCATGGCCATTCACGCGGGTGAACCGAGGCGCATCCTCTGTTTCCAAATGATGCTGCGCTGCAACACAAATAGAGGCTGGTTTAGAAAAAGCAAGCCTTCCCGGCCTTTGCGCTTGAGTTTTTGCGAATCCTTGGCCATACGCCGCCCATCTGACGCGGCATGCGCTGCGGCAAACCCTATTCTATTGACTGGAGTTAGACGGCTTTATGCAAATCATGGTTCGCGACAATAATGTCGATCAAGCGCTGCGCGCGCTCAAGAAAAAGTTGCAGCGCGAAGGCGTTTATCGCGAAATGAAGTTGCGTCGTCATTACGAAAAGCCCTCGGAAAAGCGTGCTCGCGAGAAGGCTGCTGCCGTTCGCCGCGCTCGCAAGATGGACCGCAAGCGCGCAGAGCGCGATGGAACTGTTGCTCGTTAAAAAAACCAGCTGACGCGGCTTGACCGCTTAGGTTAGGGTCGCCCAATCAACCGAAACTTGTCGATGGGGGGACCCTATGTCCATCACTACTGTTCCGATTCGTCCGATAGAAAAAGGCTCGCTGATCAAACTCTGGGGCGGCGTTGCCTTGGCTGTGATCGCGGCAGGTGCGCTTGCTTGGTATGGCACCGGCGGTGCAGGCGGCGGCGATTGTGGTGATGATGCCTTTCTTGAAGCAGAAGGTGCAATTGGCGAACCCGTGACAACGGCCTCCGGTTTGCAGATCCAAACCGTGAAAGCAGGCGCTGGCGCGAAGCCAACCGATGCGGACGTGACCCTCATCAACTATCGCGGAACGCTTGCCAAAGATGGCAAAGAGTTTGACGCAAACCAAAATACGCCAATGCCTGTTGGGGGCACGATCCCGGGGTTCAGCGAAGCACTAAAGATGATGCAGCCCGGCGGCTCGTATCGCATCTGCATTCCATCAGCTTTGGCCTATGGCCCCGAAGGTGCTGGCCAAGGCCGCATCCCACCCAACGCCGTGCTCCGCTTTGAGATTGATCTGAAAGCCGCCATGCCCATGGCCGAATTCCAAGCGCGGATGCAGCAGATGCAGGGCCAACAGGGCGGTGGTCCCGGCGGCCCAGGTGGTGCACCGCCACCGCAGGGGCGCTAAACCCTTAGTCCTACAAAAACGCCTTCAACTCCCCCATGAACCGATCAAATTGGTCATGGTGGAGCCAATGGCCCGCATTTTCAAACTCAACGATCCGCGCGTCGGGAAAATGAACTGCGCGACCGTCTTTAGTCGGGTTTGAGGCCCAGCTGTCTGCGCCATAGAGCATCAGGACGGGGCACGTGATCGCTTGCCAAAGCGCCTCAATCTCTTCTTGCGGCATGTCGAAGATCGACCAGATGTTGAGATAATTGTCAAACTTCCAGGTCCAAGTGCCGTCTTCATTGCGGCTGATGCCATGGATGGTGAGATGCCGCGCTTGCTCTGGCGTCAAATAGCTATTCTCCGCCATCATCCGATCCAGTGCCGCCTCCAACGTTGGATAGCGTTTCGGGATGCGTCCAGCGGCGTTGCGTTTGTCATCAATCCACTGACGGAACCGATCACCAATGGGCTTGGCATTGCGCTCGGCCAAGACTTTCGGCGAGGGCCCCAGCCCTTCGATTGAGACAAGCTTTCGAACATTTTCGGGATAGAGACCGGTGTAGCGAGTCGCGATATTTCCGCCCATGGAATGGGCCACAATCGTCACAGGCGCCAATCCCAACTGATGGATCAGTTGCGCCATATCATAGACAAAGCCCGGCATGTCATAGTTGCCCGCAGGCGACCAAGCACTATCACCATGGCCACGCAGATCAGGCGCAATCACATGCCAATCGTGGCGCAATTCCTCCGCCACCCAATCCCAGCTGCGGCAATGATCGCGCCCGCCATGTTGAAGGATCAAGGGCGGCGCATCGGGATTACCCCAATCAACATAGTGAAGCCGAAGCCGCTGCGAGATGAAGCTGTTTGATGTGGGGCCGCTGAGTGTCATGCCCTTGTTCCTGCGCCAGAAAGGAGCGGAACGTCAACCACGCCAAACATCTTCGATATGTTGTGGACGCTGCCAAGGAGCGATCAGAATAACGTCAATCCTTATGCCATCCTTGGGCTTGGCATAGCGGGGTAACAAATATTGCGCCGCGGCAACCACGCGGCGGAGGCGATATTCGTCAATCGCATGGTTAAGATCAACAGCCTTGGCGCGCGTTTTCACTTCGATGAAGGCCAAGACATCCTTCTTGCGCGCGATCAGATCGACTTCACCCGCTTTGGTTTTGATCCTCCGCCCCAGCACCCGCCACCCATGCAGGCGCAGCCAAATCTCTGCCACCCACTCCCCTCGCCGTCCCCGTTGTTCGGCTTGTTGGCGGGTCATTGGGACTTAAGCTCCATCGCTCTTGCATAAAGCGCTTTGCGATCCGCACCCAATGCCCGAGCGACTTCGCCGGCGGCTTTGGCAGGCGGCAAAGTGACCAGCGCCTTCCGCAATGCAGCCTCAACATCATCGTCATCCGCTGGCGGCGCTTCACCTGGCGGACCAATGATGATCACAATCTCTCCTTTTGGCCCGCCTTCGGCATAATGATCGGCAAGTGTAGTAAGGGTCCCCGTCACCGTTTCTTCGAAAGCCTTGGTAATCTCTCGGGCGACCGCGGCCTCCCGCTCCCCCATCAAGTCCGCGAGGAGCTTCAGTGTCGCCGGCAGCCGCGGGCCCGATTCGTAGAGCACTAAAGTCGCGCGAATCGCCTTCACTTCGTCAATGGCATCGCGCTTGGCTTTGTCTTTGGCGGGGAGGAAGCCCAAAAAAAAGAATCGGTCGGTTGGCAATCCTGCAAGCGTCAAAGCCGCAACGGCAGCACAAGGGCCAGGAATCGTCGTCACGAGCCGCCCAGCCTCACGCGCTTCTCGCACCAGCTTATAACCGGGATCAGAAATGAGTGGCGTGCCTGCATCGCTCACCAACACGATGATTTCGCTTGCCATTCGGGCGATCAGGCCCGGGCGGACCCGATCTCCATTATGATCATGATAAGGCAACATCGGGCGTTTCAGGCCCAGAAGATTGAGCAACTTGCCCGTGACGCGGCTATCTTCCACCGCGATGAGGTCAGCCGAAGCCAGAACGGCTTTCGCACGGTCAGACACATCAGCAAGATTGCCGATTGGGGTCGCAACGATATATAGGCCGGGAATAAGCTGCATGGGAGTCGAGTGATGGCAGATGCCGGGGTAGTGGCGCAACCATTTGGGTTGAGCGGGTCAAAAATCAAATCCCTTTTGGCCATATTGCTCGCGGCAACGCTTGCGGCTTGCTCGGTCGTGCCTAAAGGCCCGCCGAAAACGGTTGATACGCCACCAGTTGATCCCAATGCGCCTTCAGTGGGCTTGCCAACTGACGCGACACGGCACCGGGTTGCATTGCTGGTGCCGATGACGGGTGAAAATGCAGGCGTTGGCGAATCCATCGCCAATGCTGCAACCATGGCGGTGCTCGATACGGGCGGCAAAACGATCCGCGTCACCACTTATGACACGGCTCAGGGTGCCGCTGCAGCGGCTCAGAAAGCCATTGCAGATGGCAATCGCCTGATCCTTGGCCCATTGCTCGCTGAAGATGTTCGCGCAGTCACGCCAATAAGCCGCGCGGCGCGGGTGCCTGTGGTTGCTTTCTCCAACGACGTGTCCGTTGCGGGCGCTGGCACTTACTTGATGGGTTTCGTGCCGACGCAATCGGTTGATCGTGTGGTCAGCTATGCCAAGGGTCGCGGCCTCAACCGCTTTGCCGGGTTGGTGCCCAACGGGCTGTACGGCCAGCGGGCGTCTGCTGCTTTTGTGAAAGCTGTTGAAGCCAGCGATGGACAGCTCGTTGGCGTCCAAACTTTTGATCGCAATCCTGGCTCCATCCAAAGCGCCGTGCGGAAACTCCCTTCCGGCGGATTTGACGCCTTGCTGGTTGCCGATTCTGGACGTGTCGCTTTGCAAGTCGTCCCCGTCGCTCGCCGCAGCGGAAACCCCAATGCCCGCATCTTGGGAACAGAGCTTTGGAACACAGAGGGCAGCTTATCCAACAATGCCCCAATGCATGGCGCATGGTTCGCAAGCGTATCCGACGGCTTTTACAATCAGCTGGCGACCAAATATCGGGCCCGGTTCAACAAAGCGCCGTTCCGCTTGTCGAGCCTTGGCTATGACTCGGTGCTGCTGGTCACGCGCGTCGCTGCCAAATGGCGGGTCGGCCAGCCCTTCCCTGTTGCTGAGCTGGCCGATCCCGGTGGCTTCACAGGCATTGATGGTGCCTTCCGTTTCGGCCGCGACGGCATTGCAGAGCGGGCCTTGGAAGTGCAACAAATCAACCCCAGCGCGTTCAGCGTGGTGGCCCCGGCGCCCAAGACCTTCGCAAAGTAGGGCCGCCTAGCGCCCGTTGACCAAGCGGTAAGCCCCAGCCGTCATCCCAAAGCGGCTTTTGAAGGCTTTGGACAAAGGTGCAGGATCGGCAAAGCCGCATTGGCTGGCCACTGACTTCAGGGAATGGCCTTGCTCGATCAGGGCGCGGGCATGGTTGAGCCTCTGTGTCATCACATAGCGCGCAGGCGTTTCCCCAACCGCTTCGGTGAAGTTGCGATGAAAGCTGCGCTCGCTTTCGCCAGCTCTATCCGCCAATTGCTCAACGCCAAGATCGCCGGACAGATTGGCCGCAATCCAAGCAATGACATCGGCATAGCGCCCATCGCGAGTGCCCTGAGCGGACAGTGCGGCGCTATACTGAGACTGCCAGCCGGGGCGCCGGACGCTGAGCACGAGCCGCTGCGCAACCGCGCGGGCGACGTCAGGACCATGATCGACCTCAACAATGGCCAGCGCCATATCAATCCCCGCCGTGACGCCTGCCGACGTCCAAAGCGGGCCATCATTCACGTAAAGCGATTCGGGGTCCAGCTGCAGCTCTGGCCAGCGTCGCCGCACTTCAGACACAGCATCCCAATGCGCCGCAAAGCGCCGCGTGCCAATCAACCCCCAAGCCGCTAAAGCGACGCTGCCGGAACAGATAGAGCCATAACGAATGGAGGAGGGAATGGCGCGCCAGACCCAATCCTTGGCTTGTTCATTTGCAATGAAGGCCCGCTGCCCTGCTTCATTGCCGCCGGAGATGAAGAAGCTATCGACTGTTTCGGGCCGCACATCGTCAAACGCACTTACGTTCAGAGAGACACCCGAATTGCTGAGCGCCACTGGTGCTTCGGGGCCAACCATCGTGATGCGATAAGCTTCCCAGCCCAAGCGATCATTGGCCGCACCATAGACGGCCGCAGGCCCGGTCAGATCAAGCAGCTGAAACCCTTCGAAGGCGACGAAGACAACATGGTGATTCATGATGGCAGAAATATCACTAACATTGTCATTCCTGCCAATTGAAATTCGTGCAATCACAGTTGCAGCGAACAACATTGCTGCTGAAAGATTCTCCCATGACCCAGATTGCCTTCCTCCTCTTCCCTGGCCTGACCCAGCTGGACATGACCGGCCCTGCCCAAATCCTGTCCCGTATGCCCGGGGCCAAGGTTCATTTCGTTTGGGAGGGCCTTGATCCCGTACCAACCGACGCGGGCTTCTCCATTGTGCCAACCGCGACCTTCGCTGATGTGCCCAAAGCGGACATATTGTGCATTCCCGGCGGCGTTGGCGTGTCCGATGTGATGAACCATGACGAAGCAATGGCGTGGATCCGGATGATTGGAGCGGAGGCCATATGGGTGACCAGCGTCTGCACGGGCTCATTGATCCTCGGCGCGGCTGGATTGCTCAAGGGCTATAAAGCCACCACCCATTGGGCGTGGCACCACCATCTCGTGCTCTTTGGCGCAAAGCCTGTTCAAGCCCGCACCGTCTTTGATCGCAATCGTGTGACGGGTGGGGGCGTGACCGCTGGCATCGACTTTGCGCTGGCGCTTGCAAAGGAAATGCATGGCGAAGGCGTAGCCAAAACGCTTCAGCTTTCCTTTGAATATGACCCCGCGCCGCCAGTTGATGCAGGTTCGCCCGAAAAAGCAGGACCTGAGATTGTTGCGGCCTATCGGGCCCGGATCGCTGCCATCGCGGGCAAAAGGGAAGAAGAGTTGAAAGCGGCAGCGCTGAAGCTGGGCTTTGGTTGAAACCTCCCACACTAACCTGAGCGGGTGGGGAGATGAGACGTTTCCAGCCAAACCCCTGCTTGCCAGCCCCTAGACTTCCTGCCAATCGATCCTGAAGCAATTCAGGAGAGCGGAACATGAAGAAGCGTCGTTTGGGCAAAAGCGCGATTGTTGTCTCAGACATTTGTATGGGCACAATGACCTTTGGCAGCCAAACCGATGAAGCAGCTTCACACCGCATTTTGGATCAGTGTTTAGAGGCTGGAATCACCTTCTACGACACCGCTGAAAATTATCCCGTGCCGCCCAAGCCCGAATGGGCAGGCCGCACCGAAGAGATTTTCGGCCGCTGGATGAAAGGCAAGGATCGCCATTCGATCATTCTTGCAACCAAAGTCAGTGGGCCATCGCATGGCTGGGTCGTCGGCGCGCAACGCGCTGGGATGACGGCCCTTGATCGGCACAATATCATCACCGCCATCGAAGCGAGCCTGAAGCGGCTGCAGACGGATTATATCGATCTCTACCAAACCCATTGGCCAGATCATGGCACAGGCTATGAAGAGACAATGGAGGTTCTTGATGAACTCGTCCGCGCTGGCAAAGTCCGCATCCTTGGCTGTTCCAACGAAACCAGCTGGGGCCTCATGAAATCGCTCGCTGCGTCCGAACGGCTGGGCGTTGCGCGATACCAAACGATCCAGAACAATTTCAGCATGAACAATCGTCGGTTCGAAGATGAACTGGCCCAAGTCTGCCGCGAAGAAGGGGTGAGCCTGATCCCTTACTCACCGCTTGCGGGCGGCGTTTTGAGCGGCAAATATCAAGACGGCGCGACGCCCGATGGCGCCCGCTTCTCGGCCTATATGAAGCTTGGTGGACGCCAATCGGCAATGGTTCAACGCTTTGCAGGCGAAAAGGCTTTGGCATCGACCGCCCGTTATCTTGAGCTTGCGGCAGAGCTTGGCATGCACCCGATCACATTGGCGACGGCCTGGTCAAAGCAGCACGACTTTGTCGCGTCCACCATTGTTGGTGTTTCGCAAGAAGATCAATTGGCACCGATCTTGGCCGCAGCAGAGGTCGAACTGTCGGCAGAAGTGATGAAGCGGATTTACAAGATCAGTCGCGAAATCATGTACCCGATGGGGTGAGGCTGCCGACCAGACTCAACACGCGATCCGCCCATTCGGGGCGGCAGATCAGGAGATCGGGGAGCAAAGTCTCTGCCTCATTATAACGTAGCGGCGAGCCATCGACGCGGGAGCAATGAAGGCCATGGGCCAGCGCGACAGCCACGGGTGCGCAATTGTCCCACTGATGTTGGCCACCGGTGTGGAGGTAAATGTCTGCCTCTCCGCGCACCACAGCCATGGCTTTGGCCCCGGCGGAGCCCATGGGAAGCAGCGCTGCCCCAATCGCTTTGGCAACCTCCAGCGCCTCTTGCGCGGGCCGTGTGCGACTGACCAGCATCTTGGGTGGCGTGTTTGCGGGTTTGAGTGCGGTGGGTGAGCCTGATGACAGAGTCACTTCAAGCCCCGGCAAAGCGACTGCCCCAACGACGGGTTCTCCACCAATCGAAAGGGCCACATGAACAGCCCAGTCGCTTCGGCCCTCGCTATATTCGCGGGTACCGTCGAGCGGATCGATAATCCAAACCCGATGCGAAGCAAGCCGCGCTGTGCCATCCACTTCTTCTTCAGACAAAATAGCATCATCGGGGCGCGCCGCCGCCAATTCACGCATCAGCCAGGCATTGGCCTGTTCATCCCCCGCGTCGCCCAGGGCCTTACCTTCAAGTCCGCTGTTCTTTTGCAATGCCGCCAAGATTTCACCCGCTCCCGTGGCAAGGCGCTCGGCAAGGCGGACATCGGACTCTTCAATATTCATGTGATTCTTCGATACTCATTTCAGCGGCATGATCTCACGGACAATATGCTCCGCTGCTTCGGCTGGGGTCATTTCCACGGTGTTGACCCGGATTTCGGCACTGATCGGCGCTTCATATGGGCTATCAATGCCTGTGAAATTCTTAAGCGCCCCTGACCTTGCCTTTTTGTAGAGGCCCTTCACGTCGCGGGCTTCGGCGACATCCAGAGGCGTATCGACAAAAATCTCAATAAATTCGCCTTCTGGTAGCATTTGACGGACCATATCGCGCTCCGCCCGGAACGGCGAGATGAAGGCGGT
>DLOX01000036.1:0-264 GCA_002478575.1 Sphingomonadales bacterium UBA7473
AGAGCGCCATGAACGCATCGAAAAGATTTCGCGCGACGAGTGAAGCGTTTTTCGTTTACATTTTAACAAGTTGTTTGTGCGAGAACGCCGGTATGAAAGAGACCAAAGTCTCAAAGTCAGCCTCTAAGGGCTTGAACAAGGGCTCAGCCAAAGGTTTGGAGCGCGTGCCAGCACGCAAAACGCTCGACGCCAAAGCGTTGCTTTGGTTTGGTGAGAGTGAAGACCCCTGTGCAGTTATCGTCCGCAATATTTCAAGCGGCGGGC
>DLOX01000036.1:324-555 GCA_002478575.1 Sphingomonadales bacterium UBA7473
GATGTCCCGGTTGCGATCGGGGACCGCGTGGAAGCTAAAATCGAAAAAGTCGGAGATGTGTCTGGGCGCGTGGCTTGGGCTGTTTCACCTCGGATTGGTATCGCATTTGATGCGCCGCTTGACGTTTAAACGCCCTGTTTGAACGTTAGACCTTGACGATAGCACCCCCTTTTCCTTAAGGGGCAGCGCCTTGGCAAAATTCCCTTTGTGGCGACCGTAGCTCAGTTGGTT
>DLOX01000036.1:597-8048 GCA_002478575.1 Sphingomonadales bacterium UBA7473
AGCTCAGTTGGTTAGAGCGCCGGTTTGTGGTACCGGAGGTCGCGGGTTCGGATCCCGTCGGTCGCCCCAGTTGGATCAAAAGCCCCCAGTTTTCGGAAAATCTGTATATGAGCGCACCGTGGGATCAGCCTGATTTTGACGACCATGAAGGCGTGCATTTCTTTTCGGATGCAAGGACGGGTCTGAAAGCCATTGTTGCCATTCACTCATCTTTCCGTGGCCCAGCGGGTGGAGGCACGCGATATTGGAACTATGCAAGTTCTGCAGACGCGGTTCGAGATGCTCTGCGGCTATCCAAAGGGATGTCCTATAAGAACGCGATGGCGGGACTTAACATGGGCGGCGGCAAGGCTGTTATCCTTGCGGACAACGCGCGACCTAAGTCCCCAGAACTTTTGGCTGCTTTTGCGCGGTCAATCGATTCCCTCGCTGGGCGTTATATTACTGCGCAAGATGTCGGGATGTCTCAGGATGATTTGACGAGCGTCGGTCAAACAACACCCTATGTGGCCGGTTTGATCCCTGAAAGCGGAAAGGCGGGCGGTGATCCCGGTCCTTCGACTGCACTTGGTGTCTATTTGGGGGTCAAGGCAGCGGCGCATCAAGCATTGGGAAGCGACGACCTGAGGGGGGTCCGTATCGCCGTACAAGGTCTAGGCAGCGTCGGAGGCGGCGTCGCTCATTATCTGGCTGCTGAAGGCGCTCAATTAATCCTCGCTGACGTTGACGAAGCTCGCGCGGCAGAATTGGCGCAAAAGCTGGGCGGTCGCACTGAAACGCCCGAGCAAATATTGAACATCGAAGCCGACATTCTGTCCCCTTGCGCGTTGGGCGCTGTTTTCAATGAGAAATCCATTGGTCAGCTTAGGGTCAAAGCGATTGCCGGTGGGGCAAATAATCAACTGGCTAGACCAGAAGATGCCCAGCGTCTTTTCGAAACCGGGATTATCTATGCGCCTGACTATGTGATCAATGCGGGCGGGATCATTAATGTGGCTCTCCAATATTTGGATGATGCTTCAACAGATGACGTTAAGGCGAAGTTGGAAGAAATTCCCCTTCGATTGTCCGAAATCTGGGCGGCGAGTGCCGAGCAAAACCTGCCTCCATCCGTTGTGGCTGACGCGATGGCGCGGAAACTCATTGGGCGAGCCTAGATAAAACGCTCAAAATTAGGGTTTGAAGCCTTTCTCGCTTGAGTTAGAGCACTGACCGATATGCACGCCTACGCGAATCCTGCGCGATTTCTGAAGATTGCTCGCCCACTCACGCCAATCCTGGGATGGGGTGGGGCAGCGCTCGTGCTGATCGGGGTCTATGCGGGGCTTTTCATGACTCCGCCCGATTATCTGCAAGGCGAGAGCGTTCGCATTCTTTATATTCATGTGCCTGCAGCTTGGCTCGGCATGGGCGGATGGACAGGGATTGCGATTGCCTCCATCATTCAGCTCGTTTGGCGTCATCCCTTGGCGGGTGTCTCAGCGCGGGCAATCGCTGTTCCCGGGGCGTTGTTCACGGCGCTATGCTTGGTCACGGGTTCGATCTGGGGACGTCCGACTTGGGGCACTTGGTGGGAATGGGATGGGCGGATGACCTCTATGCTCGTCCTGCTCTTTCTCTATTTCGGTTACATCGCGCTGGCCAATAGCAGCGAAGAAAAGGGCAGCGTTAGCCGCGTAACGGCGATCTTTGGCCTGGTTGGTGCCGTCAACATCCCGATCATCAATCGGTCAGTGGTGTGGTGGAACAGCCTCCATCAAGGGCCAAGCATCACCCTTAAAGGCTCTAGCATCTCATCGGAATTATTGTGGCCGCTTGGTTTCACTGTGATGGGTTTCACATTATTATTTGGCGCAATCGTTTTGATGCGGATGCGAGCGCAACTTGCGGAAATTCGAACGGAAGCGCGCATGAGAAGAATGGCAAGCGAATGAACCATTGGCCCTTTATCATTTCGGCTTATGCCTTCACCGCGGTGGGGACGGTTGGCGTCATCCTCTGGGCCTATCTATCGATGAAGCGCGCTGAGCGAGGCCAAGAATGAAGCCTAAACATCAGCGCCTTGGGTTAGCCGTTGCGGGACTCTTTGCCATGGTTGGCTCAGGCTTGCTTGCGATGACGGCGCTGAAGGATCAGGCTGCCTATTTCTATGCGCCCGCAGACCTAAAGACTGCGTCTGTAAAACCCGGAGAGGCAATCCGTTTAGGCGGCATGGTTGTCGCCAATTCCATCAAGCGTGATCCTGACGGCGTGACCATCCGTTTTCAAGTGAGCGATGGCAAAGCAACGACCAACGTCCGCTTCACAGGCATTGTTCCTGATCTCTTCAAGGAGAATAGCGGCATGGTGGGCGAGGGGAGCCTGTCGAGCGATGGCACCTTTGTTGCCGATAATATCCTCGCGAAGCATGACGAACGCTATATGCCCCCACAGTTAGAAGGCAAAATGCACAAGACCGAGACGATGGCGCAATGATTGCGGAAGCAGGACATGCTTTGCTTTGGATTGCGGCAGTGCTCGCCATTCTCCAGTTCGCATTTGGCGGAATTGGAGTTTTGCGTAACGACCGTGAATTTATGGCAAACACAAAGCCGGTTGCGATCGCGCAGGGCGTTGCTGCGCTTTTGTCTTTCCTCGTTCTGATCTGGTTGTTTTTGATCACCGACTTGTCTGTGAAATTGGTCGTTTCGAACAGCCATTCTGCCAAGCCTCTGTTGTACAAATTTGCAGGGACGTGGGGCAATCATGAAGGTTCGATGCTGCTTTGGGTGATGGTTTTGGCCATTTCAGGCGGTGCTGTTGCGCTATTGGAAAAGCGCCTGTCTGATCGAACATTGTCAGCCACTTTGGCTGCGCAAGCGCTGATCAGCTTTGGTTTTTATGCCTTTTTGATTTTCTCTTCTAATCCCTTTGAGCGAATGCCAACTGTGCCTTTGGAAGGTTTGGGTCTGAACCCGCTTCTTCAAGATCCAGGATTGGCCTTCCATCCCCCAACGCTGTATATTGGATATGTCGGCATCTCGATTGCGTTCAGCATTGCAGTCGGCGCATTGATCACCAAAGAAGTTGATCCAGCCTTTGCCCGCGCGATGCGACCTTGGGTCTTGGGCGCTTGGATATTCCTCACGCTTGGCATCGTCGCGGGCAGCTATTGGGCTTACTATGAGCTGGGCTGGGGCGGTTGGTGGTTTTGGGATCCTGTGGAGAATGCGTCGTTGATGCCTTGGCTGGCAGCAACCGCCTTGCTTCATTCTGTTACGGTTCTTGCGACAAGAGATGGTCTTCGCGCCTGGACCATCATGCTGGCGGTTGTGGCCTTCTCGATGTCAATGGTGGGTACCTTCTTGGTCCGCTCGGGAATTTTGACCAGCGTCCATAGCTTTGCGGTGGACCCTGAGCGCGGCAGTTTCATCTTGGCGTTGCTTACGATCTATATCGGCGGCGCATTGGCCTTGTTTGCACTGCGGGCGTCCAGCGTGAAGGAAGGGACGCAATTTGAATTGTTCAGCCGGGAAGGGGCGCTTGTAGCGAATAACCTCCTGCTGTCGGCCATTCTCGGCATTGTTTTCGTCGGCACTCTCTATCCACTCGCAGCTGAAGCGCTCACAGGTGAGAAGCTCTCTGTTGGCCCACCCTATTTCAACGCCGCAAGTGCACCGGTTGCCATCATCCTGATTTTGATCATGGCCGCTGGTCCATTGATGAAGTGGCGGAAAGATGATTGGAAGGTCGTTGGGCAACGCCTAGCCGTTCCGGTCTTGGTCATGGCGTTGGCTTTGGCTGCCTTTGCGATAATGGCGCCAAATATAGGCATTCTTTCGTTTTTGGGGTTCGTTGCCGCCATTGGGGTGGGCGCAGCAAGCATCGCACCTTTGTGGAAACGCAATTTGCGTCGCACTCCGCTCTTCACATGGGGCATGGTGATTTCCCATCTTGGCATTGCGGTTGCGATCATTGGGATGGCCAGTGAGGCTAGCTTTACCAAGGAGACCCTTGCTGCCATGAACATTGGGGACACACGGTCTGTCGGGCCTTATTCTGTTACCTTGAAGGACGTTAAGCCCGTTGCCGGACCCAACTGGACCGCAGTTGAAGCCAAGCTTGAGGTTCGCCGTGGAGACACACTGATTGAGGAGCGTCCCCAGGCGCGGATGTTCTCGTCGCCCGTCACCGCCACAAATGAAGCCGCAATCCGCACCCATTTCGATGGGCAAATCTATCTTGTCATCGGGGAAGAACAGCCAGATGGACGCTGGCAAATCCGGATGTGGTGGAAGCCTTTGGTGTCGCTCATTTGGGCGGGGGGCATCATGGTTGCGTTGGGCGGGCTATTGGCGTTGCTCGGACGTATTCGCCGACGGTCAGCCGTTGATCTGCTGGTTCGTAAGGAGGCTTTGGCATGAAGCGCTTTTGGCTGTGGTTCCCGCTAGGGCTGTTCTTGCTGTTCTTCGGCGTGGTCGCAAGCGGCCTGATCAAGCCTTCGAGCACAACCATCAAGTCGCGTATGGTTGGCAAGGCTTTGCCGACCTTTTCATTGCCAGCAGCCAATGAACCCCAACCAGGCTTGGGAAGCGCAACATTTGGCCAAGGACAGCCGCGCCTTCTCAACATCTTCGCCAGCTGGTGCATCCCTTGCGTCGCCGAAGCACCCATCCTGATGAAGATGGCGCAGCAAGGCGTGCAGATTGATGGGATCGCAATCCGTGATCGCCCGCAGGATTTGGCCCGTTTTCTTGCCCGCAATGGCAATCCTTACAAGCGTATTGGCTCAGACATTGATAGCCGGGTGCAGCTGAGCCTTGGCTCTTCAGGCGTGCCCGAGACATTTGTGATCGACGGTAAGGGCATCATTCGGTATCAGCATATTGGCGATATTAGGCCGGAAGACGTGCCTGAGATCATGGCCGCTTTGAAGGCAGCTCGATAATCGTGAGGCAATTGATCGTCGCCTTTCTATTGCTGCTGGCATCTCCTGCCTTTGGGAATTCTCAAATGCCGGATGCGCAATATGCGAACACGCAGCTTTCTGATCCAGCCAAGGAAGCGAAGGCACGAGAACTGATGCTGACGCTGCGCTGTCTGGTTTGTCAGGGCCAATCGATCGCGGATTCGGATGCGGACATGGCTGGCGATATGCGAGCACTTGTCAGGCGAAAGATTGAGGCGGGGGAAAGCCCCGATCAAGTGCGCAGCTGGTTGATTGAGCGTTACGGCGATTGGGTCACTTATGATCCGTCATTCAATAGCCGCACCGCGGTGCTTTGGATTGCGCCCGTCCTTTTTATCGTGCTTGGCTTGTTCCTTGCGCGAGGCCGGTTCCGGAAGAAGGCAAAATAATGGGTTGGATTTGGATCGCACTCTTTTCTGGACTGGCACTGCTTGGGCTTTGGAAATTTGCTAAATTTGGATCTTCTGCATTGCAATTCGCTGCCGCAACGCTGCTGCTTGGTGTCGCTGGTTACGCCATGATGGGGTCCCCGGGGCAGCCGGGTGCGCCAGTATCAACGCCTGAAGACGTGACGGATGAGGCCGTTCCAGAGTCGATTCAGAAGATCGCGCTCAGCTCCACTAAACAGGGAGGTAATCCGGATTTGGCCCTTGCCGATGCTTTGATGCAAGCTGGCCGCAATCGTGCCGCAGTCAGTGTCATCAACAAGGCCATAGAGAAGCAACCCCAAGACCCTGATCTTTGGGTTGGCCTTGGCAATGCGCTTTTCGTGCATGGGTCAGGGCAGATGAGTCCAGCGTCCCAACTCGCCTTTGAGCGCGCCGCCCAAATTGCGCCTAATCATCCGGGGCCGCCCTTCTTTCTTGGATATTCCTTGGCGAAGAGTGGAAAGATTGATGAGGCCGGCGAAGTATGGCGCGGTTTGCTATCGCGGGCGCCCAAAGATGCGCCATGGCGGGCTGACTTGGAACAAAGATTGGCGGAAATTGGGCAATTAGGGGCTTCAGAGACGTCAAAATAGGCTAAACTGGTGTTAACCTTTCACGTTTCAATTCTGATTACCCCCTTCGATTAATCTCCATCCCGTAGCGGTCTAGTATCAACCGCAAAATGGGGAACATGGGGCATGAAACTCTTTAGCAAGTCAATGATTGTTGGCGCGTTGTTTTGCAGCACGTCGGCCTTTGCGAACTCTCCAGCTTGGACAATTTCTGAATCTTCGGGAACGGTCAATGTGCTGCGTCCCGGTGTCACCGAAGCGGGGACACGGGGTAAAGCACTGAAAGCGGGCGACGTGATCGCGACAGGCAAAGCCGGACGTGCTGTTCTTGTCCGAGGCGGAGAATATCTGGTGGTTTCGGCGAATAGCCGGATCGCCATTGCCCAACCCAAGAGCGGCAGCATGACGCAAATCGTGCAGAGCTTCGGCAATGCCGTCTTCAAGATTCAAAAGAAGACCACGCCGCATTTTGCTGTCCAAACACCCTATCTTGCGGCTGTGGTGAAGGGGACGACCTTTAGCGTGACCGTAGAAGAGGGCGGCGCTTCGGTTCAAGTGACTGAGGGGCGCGTGGAAGTTTCGACCACAGATGGTGGCGCGTCTCACCTTGTTGTTCCTGGCGAAATTGGGCTTGTCCGCTCAGGGATGCCCGGCAGATTGATGATCAAGGGTGATGACACAAAGACGATCGATTCGCCCACGCCGCGTGCAATTGTTGCGCCAGCTTCACCCGTGTCGAATGATATTGCTCAGGCTGGAGATGCGTCTGCAGAACCAGCAGCCAAAGAAGAGAGCGTGGCGGTGAAGATTGAAGAGGCGATCGGCGAAGGCGCGGTTGACCTTGGCAAAATGTCTGACGGCATGGTTACTGGAAATTCGACGCTTGTCGCCATGGTAACGCAGCCCGTTCCGGTGCAGCGACCTGCCGCAGTTGACTTGGCTGCTCCTCCGGCAGATCCGGCGCCCGCACCAGCGGTAGAGGCGCCAGTCACTGCAGTTGTAGATCAGCTTCCTGCAGCACCTACTCCAGTAGATGTGGTGGAACCTGCACCTGCAGTGGAAACACCAGCGCCTGCACCTGTTGTAGTCGCTGACGTTGTTCCTTTGCCTGCGCCTGCCGAGACTCCCGATGTAGTAGCTTCGCTTCCTCCCGTGGACGTGGCCGCCAAGATCAAGGACCCGGACAAGGACAATGGGAACGGCAACGGCAACGATATCGGCCAGCACAAGGACAACGGAAATGGCAACGACAAGGATGTTGGTCAGCCCAAGGACAATGGGAACGGCAATGACAAGGATGTAGGCGAGCCCAAGGACAAAGAAAACGATACCGGTCAGGCAGAAGAAAAGAACAGCAGCAAGCCAAAGCCCAATGGTGACGGCTTAGTGAAAATTGTGGCCTTGATCCAATCAAAGCTTGATGAGAGTCCCGTCGTTCAGAAGATAAAAGAGCGATTTGACAACGAAGCCGACCGAGAAGCACCAGGCAATAAAGGCGGCAAG
>DLOX01000036.1:8101-21830 GCA_002478575.1 Sphingomonadales bacterium UBA7473
GAGGAGTCCGGCAATGGCGGCAAAGGCAAAAGCAAAGACAAGGATGACTGAACTGATCAGGTAGGTTTATAAGGATCTACGTTAACTGCTTTTGCAATATTATTCGTTAAGCAGGTCCCTTGTTTGCTGCAAGGGGCCTGTTTTGCATGGTGGAACGGTTGGGCGATTGGCTTTCTAGCTTATCTGCGCGTTGGGGCATGATCGCGGCTGCGTTGGTTGCGATCTTGGCAACGCTTTTGCTCAGCGACTATCGGAGCACTGACCAACAGTTGCGTGTCGCCAGAGAATTGGTCATCCCACAAGCTGCAACGGGATCAATCCACATTGTGGAAATTGACTCACGCAGCGTTCGCGAAATGGAAAGCTGGCCCTGGAAGCGGCGGTTGCATGGGAAGTTGGTGGATCAGTTGCACCGAGCCGGGGCCAAGGTCGTTGCTTTTGACGTCGATTTTTCTTCTCCGTCAAATCCAGAGGACGATCAAACTTTCGCAGATGCCTTGGGGCGCTTTGGTGGCGGTGCGATCCTGCCGACGTTTCGGCAATTGGTCAGCGATACGGGCAACATCTTTGCTGAAAACATCCCGATAGAGCCGTTGAGAAACAACGCCTTCTTGGGCTCAGTGAATGTCCACCCAGACTCAGATGGAGCGATGCGGACCTTTCCGTTCGGTACCGTAACGGACGGCACAGCGAGACCTTCGCTGGCGGCACTGATCGCTGATCATAGCGGAACGGTCGACGATCATTTTCGACTGAGCAGTGCCATTCTACCGGACTCCATCCCAAGGCATAGTGCGACGGATATCATCAACGGCCGTTTCAACCCGAAGGACATCGAGGGCAAAACCATGCTGGTTGGTGCAACCGCAATAGAAATGGGTGATCGCTACGCAGTTGACGGCCACGGAGTGATCCCCGGCGTTGTTGTCCAAGCCATGGCGGCTGAAACTTTGCTGCAGAATTTGGACTACCCAAATTACGGTCCGGTTCCAGCGATCATCGCAGCTCTCTTGGGCGCCGGATATGCTTCCAACATCTGGCGACTGCAAAGGCGACTTACGCGGCTTGGTTTGGTCGGAGTGCTCATAATTCTAACACCCTTTGCTATGGAAGGCGCTCATTTGGGTACAATCGAAATCTTACCTGGGCTCGTTGGGATAGCTGGTACTTTCACCGCAGCGGGCTTCATCGATTATGTTCGGCGGCTTTCGCTTGCACGGTTGAACGATAGCGAAACGGGACTCCCAAACGGCAAGGCGTTGGCGCAGCAACTTAGCAAATCCAGAGATGGCACGCTGATTGTGATGAGCGTCAAATCATTTCGATCGATCACGGTTCAGCTCAATGCAGCAGAGACGGTGGCCCTCTACGAACAAATGGTTTCACGAATCCATGCTATTTTTGGTACGGTTAAGGTGTTTCAACTAGGAGATGGCCGCCTTTCATGGGTGGATATGTCGCCAGAGAAGGGGCCGGTAACTGACGCGATAGACTCTCTGGCCGCGATGTTCCTTTCCAAGTTTCAACTGACCGCCCATCAAATTGTGGCCACGCCAGCTTTTGGTATTGCAGACATGATAAGCGACAAGGCCGCTCTTTGCATTCAGCATGCGGCATTGGCGGCTAGTCGAGCTGCTGAACAAGGGCATCGTTGGGTCCGCTATGGTGACGAAATGGGCGATAGCGCGATCTACGCCCAGAAATTGCTGGCTGAAGTTGATGATGCATTGGCCCGGCGAGAACTTTATCCTGTCTTTCAGCCTAAATGGTCAATCGCCGAAGGGCGAATTACAGGCGTCGAAGCGCTGCTTCGCTGGAACCACCCAGAACGCGGGCACATACGCCCGGATCATTTCATTCCCATCCTTGAAGATAATAACCGCATGCAAGATGTGACGCTTTATGTCTTTGACTGCTGCGCAGAACAAGCCGTTCATTGGCTGGAAAAAGGCCTAGACATTAAGATCGCGCTGAACGTTTCAGCGCCATTATTTGCGGATCCAGCCTTCACGAAAACCCTAATCAATCGCGTCAAGGCTCTTGGAGCAAAATCAAAGCGTCTCGTCATTGAAATTACTGAGTCCGCTGTGGTCACAAACACAGAGTCGACAATCCACACCTTAAATGTATTGCGCGCTCTGGGCGTTGGTGTCTCGATTGATGACTATGGCACCGGACAATCAACACTCAGTTATTTGAAGCGTTTCCCAGCGGATGAAATCAAGATTGATCAAAGCTTCGTGTCTCGGATGCTGGACAGCCCAAGCGACCAGATTTTGGTGCGGTCTACAATTGAAATGGCGCATGAGCTGGGCTTTGCAGTTGTCGCCGAAGGTGTGGAAGATGCGGAGTGTTTGGCGAAACTCAGGGAGTTTGGCTGCGACACCGTTCAAGGCTGGCATATTAGTAAGCCGAAAACAGCCCCAGAAATCGAAGCGATGATGGCTTCGGCAGAACATTCGTTAGCGGCTTAGATCGGGCTTCTTCCTACCCCGGAATAGCCTGGCGGTAGAGCGCGCTATCAGCCGAATAGTAGTTGCAGTGGAAGCCACTTGGCACGCGGAATGGGATTTGAACCCGCGCAATTGGCCCGGCAGCTATGTCTTGCGCAACGAAGATCGCAAGTTCGCTGTTTCCACCGTCGGCAGGATGGACGAGCGTCATTGCGTAACCATCGGCCTCGTCAGTTCCACCAAGGCGCGGTGCAAAAACAAGCTCGCCTGCAGCAGCGCCTGTTCCAAAATGCCAATAGTCTTCCGTGCCTGACACAGTGTCATAGCGCAGCACCGCATCCATGCCTTCCACGCGACCGTCGCGGCTGTTCAGGTTGATATTGGCAAAGCTGTGCCTCGTCTTACGCGTCATCAATCGATCATCAGGGCGAGGGAATTGAATATCCCGGTCATTCAATGTTTCTTCCTTAATCAACGCTGTGTTTGCGCCGGGATCAATGGTCCAGCGGCGAAGGCTTTGCTGAGTATCGCCATGGGTTTTCTTCACCCCAGTTTCGTCCGGGAACAAGGCCGTTCCGTTCGCCGCCGCCACATCTGCGATTATTTTTCCATCCTCTTCCCAAACATTTAGCTCATGGAACATGTGCCGTGGTTCATATTCGAACCAGCGCACATCAGCGGCAGTCCCTTCGCGCGGCATGATCGCAATTTTGGTCGGACGATCATTGACCCATGCTGTCATTGGCCCGCCCTTCATAAATCGCTGCAGGTCCGCATCGATAGGAATCATGGGGAAGACGACATAATTTTCGGTGAGGAAGAAGGTGTGCATTAGGGCCATATGAGGGACTGGAATAATCTCCGTCTTACGCACGCTGCCATCTGAGCGAATGACATCATATCTTAGCTCAGCGGCGCCCATCGGTCCGTTGATCATGGCGCCAATGTTGAACATCTCGCCTGTTGCGTGATCAACCTTGGGATGTGCAGAAAAGGTCGTCGTAATAACGCCCCCATAATGTTCTTCGCCAAGGGTCTCGAGCGTCCTCGGATCAAGCTTTACTGCCGGCGCTCCCTCCATCAGCGCGAGCAGTTGACCGCCATGAAGGATGATATTGGTATTCCCCGTATTGTAACGTTTGCCCTGAGTGATGGGGTCAGCGGTCATCGGGTTTCCAAACATGCCAAAAAGACGCTTTCCCGCTTCCCGCTCCATCAGGAACTTCTCGGTTTTCACCCAGCGATTGCGCATGGAGACCCGGCCATCGCCAATCTCAAAGACATAAACCATTCCGTCGCCATCGAACCAATGATAGTCACCTTCTCGCGTTGGATAGAGCGGCTCTGGACCATTGCGATAGAAAATGCCGGCAAGGTCATCTGGGATTTCACCATGGACAATCAGATCAGGCGCATCCGCTTCAAAGCGGACAGGCTGATGATGGCCGCTGAGATAGGGGTGATCAAAAAAGGGTTGTGCCATGTCGCAGATGCCTTTCAAGAAATCGGCGCCCCATGACGACGTGAGGGCGCAGAAAGTTACTTCAACGCAAAATCCTCAGAACTTAAACCCAACTTCTACGCCCATAGTCCGAGGCTGGCGCCCCGTGCCAAAGGTGAAGAGGCCAGCCACGGGAAGCGTCGCAGACAAGCCCTTGTGGTTCGTCAGATTGCGGCCAAACAGATTCAGACTGATCTCGCGCATATCGCCCAAATCGAATGTATATCCAATTTGGGCACTAAGGTCTTCACGGTCTTCCGTTTCGCAGCGAGGATCGTTGACGATATTTCCGGGAACACGAGGTGAAGCAGGCGTAATGCAAGTCATATATTTGCCTTGGAACCGAAGCAGCGTCGACATGTCCAGCCGCCCTGACCCCATCTCCTTCGTATAATTCAAACCTGCTGACCATTGGACCTTTGGCGCTCGGCGCAGTGTCAGAGTGGACACATCGTCAGGGATGCCATCGGGCGCACTGCCAACCGTCAGGCCCACAACATCGTTGAAGAAGCTATTGTAGCTCGCGTCGGTATAAGAGAAGGATGCATTGAAGCTGAAACTATCAGACAGTTGTGCAATGACTTCCAGCTCAGCCCCTTTGATGTCTGCCGAAGAGGCATTTTTGACGACTGTTTCCTGCGGGCTGGCAGAACCAGGAGGGGCTGGCTGCACCACCTCCTCCTGCTTGTTGTTATATTTGGTGTAGTAAAAGGCGATGTTGGTCCGAAGCTTCCGATCAAGCCAATCAGCCTTTAGACCAATTTCATAAGCGTCGACGGTTTCTGGTTCGTAGGGGCCTAGTGTCGTTGGGCTCGATGAGCGGCCATTGAAACCTCCAGAACGAAAGCCGCGAGAAATGGACGCATAGGCCAACTTGTTGTTGCCGAGATCATAGTCCAAATGCCCGCGCCAAGTGAATTTGCCAAAGCTCTTCTCACCGTTGCAATTTGTGGCAGCGCCATAGGCCGGAATACCGGGTGGGAAGGGGGCAGGGAGCAGACCTGTTACTCGCACACATTCAACACCCGTGTAGTTGGGCTGCGACAGGCGGACGAGTGAAATCACGCGTCCATAATTATTGAAGATATCCTTCTTATCGCGGGTGTATCTTGCGCCTAGTCCAAGGGTCAGAGCATCCGACAGCTTGATCTGCGTATCAAGAAAGCCGGCATAAGAGGTAGACTTATGATCCACAGACTGCGTGAGCACAAGCGGTGCGCCTTGGCCCAACACGGCGCCGAAATCAGTGTTCTGCAAGATCTGATAATTGCTGGTGAAATAATAGGCACCAGCGACGAAATCGATGCTGTCTGAAATGTCTCCTGCAAGCCGCAGTTCCTGGCTGAACTGCTCATATTGCTGTTCGCGCAAGGTCTCGAAGAAACGAGCGGAGCTTGCGTCAAAGTCCTGACGTACGGACTCATCGTTGGTCCGGTACCCTGTGACGGATGACAAGGTCAGCGCGCCAATATCAATGTCGATATTGGCCGAAATGGCGTCCGTGTCATTCTTCACCGGGGTCGCGATGGACGAGAAGGTCGTATATAGCCCGCGGTTTTCCAGCAAACCTCGGTTGCACTCGGATGGAGGCGAAAAGCCGGGCGCACCGGCTGCTAAACAGATTAGGTCCCCGCCGGAGCGAGACAGGGGAGATACAATGGTCTCGCCACGTTCGCGCATATGTTCATAGGTAATTTGAGCGGTGATATTGTCCGATGGAGTAATCAACGCCGTGATCCCACCAGTCAGAACTTCATAAGCGCCCTCGCGCTTATTCTTTGTCACGTTCCGGTAAAAGCCATCGGTCTTGTCGTAGAAGCCAAAGGCTTTCAGTGCGATAAAGTCGCCAAGCTTTCCGGTGTTGATGGCCAAACGTCCTCGTTTTGTGTCATAAGTTGAGTAGGCAGCTTGAGCTTTGATTCCAAAATCCTCGGTTGGTTTGGTCCGCGTCACGCTGATCACGCCACCGATTGTATTGCGGCCAAACAAGGTTCCCTGAGGACCTCGCAGCACTTCGAGTCGCTCCATATCAAATGAGTCGAGCAGCTGACCAGTGTTTGTGCCAATGAAGACTCCGTCTACCACAACGCCAACGGCAGGATCAAAGCTCTTTTCAATATCCTCAAATGAAATCCCGCGAATGGATATAGCGGCGGCACTTGGTCCAGCCCCCACGCTATCCACGACCAAGCTGGGCACTCGCCCTGCAATATCACGAATATCCTCAATAGTCGCGGCATCTAAGGCACGCGCATCAAGTGCTGTAATTGCGATCGGGACAGACTGAATATTCTCTTCGCGCTTCTGCGCGGTGACCACAATATCACGAATTGCGCCAGTTTGATCTTCCTCAGTTGCTGCTTCTTGTCCATAGGCTGGAAAAGCCAAGATGAAGGCCAAAGCCAAGCCTGAGGTAGCTGTGATTGAGCGTATTTGGGATGAGGACATTGGGGCTCTCCTGCCGATGATTGGACGTGCTTCAGCCTCATTTTGCGGGCCAAGGTCACGGTTGATTTGAACGTCCAAAAGCTGAGCTTTACGGGGTTGCGCAGCAACCGCCAAAAGTGACAGTCGCTGATATGGGCTATGAGCTTAGGTTGAAAATTAAGGACGGAGTGCGCGCGGTGGATGGCAAAGTGATATTGGTGACAGGCGCCGCCTCGGGCATCGGTGCAGCCACTGCGAGGATGATTAAAGAGCGCGGCGGCATAGCTGTTGCGACCGACATTCAGCCTGGTTTGGACCATGTGCTGGACGTTAGGCAGCCAGATCATTGGGATGCTGCGATCGAAGCTACAGTTGCCAAATATAGCCGTGTAGATGGTCTGGTCTCAAATGCTGGCACCATGAGCGCTGGATCCATCATTGACTTAAAAATGGATCGCTTCAGGGCGCTTAACCGCATCCATGTCGAAGGCGCTTTTTTGGGGATACAGCGGGTTGTTGCGCAAATGCGAAAGCAAAGCACACCTGCCTATGGTTCGATCGTCATCACATCATCCGTGATGGGGCAGGTGCCTATGCCGGGCCTCGCGAGTTACGCCAGCGCAAAAGCCGCACTCACTAATATGGCCAAATCTATTGGTGTTGAATTGGGCCGAAAGGGCGATTTCATTCGAGTCAATGCCGTCGCCCCTGGGCCGGTCCATACGCCACTGATGGTAGAAGCTATGCCACCCGGCTATATGGATGATCCGGCTAGTTTTGCAGATGTGCCACTAGGCGAAGCTGCCAATGCCGATGACGTGGCTGAGACTATCCTGTTTCTCCTGTCTAATGAATCCAGCTTCATGACGGGCGGCGTGAGCGTCATCGATGGCGGATGGAGCTTGTCATGATGGTTGCGTTGAAGGTTGCGCTGGTCACCGGCGCCACGTCAGGCATTGGTCGGGCCGCCGCCATCCGTTTGGGACGGGAAGGCTATCATGTCATTTGCGGAGGACGTAACGCGGAGCGCGGGGCAGAAGTCGTGTCCGCAATCGAAGGGGAAGGCGGCATTGCACGCTTTCATGCCTTTGATGTGATGGAAGAAGAAGACTGGGCCACGCTCGCTCAATCTATCATTTCGCGCGAAGGACGTCTCGACGTTCTCGTGAACTCGGCGGGCGGATTTTTCTCCAAGCCTTTGCCCGATACGAGCCTTGAAGAGTTTCGCGGGCTCTGGACAATGGATGTCGAAAGCGTTGTGCTCGGCACCAAATATGGTCTGCGGATCATGCGAGACACGCGCTCTGCAGGCAGCATCATCAACATTGGCTCGTTGGCCGGCCTCATCGGCATTGAAGATTGTGTGGCATACAGCCCCGCGAAGGCGGCGGTCATTCAGTTTAGCAAAGTGGCGGCATTGGAGGCAGCGCGCCTTGATCCGCCTGTTCGCGTCAATTCGCTCAATCCCGGTGTCATTTGGTCTGACATGATCACCCAGTCTTATGGCGATAGTGATGAAGTTCGCGCGTTCGTTATGGATGGAAATGCCTTGCAGCGGGTTGGCGAGCTTGAAGACATTGCCAATGCTGTTGCCTATCTTGCCGGGCCTCAGTCGAGGCTTGTGACGGGGACGGCCATGGTAGTCGATGGTGGCCGTGGGGCCGACTAAGGGTTTTTGAAAGAGAGAGACATGACAATCAATAAGCGCTTCCTTCTTGCTCGCCGTCCAAATGGCGCGCCCGTTGCCGATGATTTCACCTTAGTGAGCGAAGAGGTTCCTGCCTTGTCCGATGGTCAGTTCCTTATCCGGAACCGCTTTGCCTCGTTGGATCCCGCCATGCGGGGATGGATGGACGATGCCGAAAGCTATATGCCACCGATCCCCCTTGGCGCAGCTGTCAGGGCATCGACTGTTGGCGAAGTTGTGGAAAGCAAAGCAGAAGGGTTTCCCGTTGGCCAATGGGTCACCGGCCTCAACGCGATTGAGGAATATAGCGTCGGCGTTGCAGGGGGCTTCAGCCAGCCCATTGATGTTAGCATGGTGCCATCGCCCACCAACTTCTTGTCCGTTCTAGGGGCAGTCGGGATGACCGCTTATTTCGGATATTTGGAAGTCTGCAAACCAGAACCTGGGGATGTCGTATTGGTAACCGGAGCTGCTGGCGCGGTTGGATCGCTTGTGGGACAGATCGCGAAGATCAAGGGTGCATCAAAAGTCATTGGCATTGCTGGTGGTCCCGAGAAGTGTGCGCGCTTGATCGAACGCTACGGCTTTGATGTTGCGATTGACTATCGCGGTAAGTCTGTAGACCAATTGACAGCAGAGCTTGCTGCCGCAGCACCCAATGGCGTCAACATCATATTCGAAAATGTCGGTGGTGACATTCTTGATGCTGGGCTCAACAATTTGGCGATGAATGCTCGGATAGGACTTTGTGGCCTTATCAGCGAGTATAACAATGCAGGTGCAAAGACAGGCGCGCGAAATGTTTGGCAGCTGATCGTCAAACGGGCCTCAATCACGGGCCTGTTGGTCGCTGATTATGTGCCGCGCTTCATGGAAGGCATTGTGGAGATGGCGGGCTGGATGCAGTCAGGAAAGATCGTGTTTGATGAACATATTGATCATGGCATCGACAATGCGCTGCCTGCTTTCCTCCGTCTATTCAGCGGCACCAATGACGGAAAAATGGTTCTTGCGCTTTAGGTTGAGGGGATTTTGTGATGAATGCTCAAGCCATTGTTGAAGAGTTTATCGATGCGTGGAACCGCTCTGATCTGGATGCGGTTTATGCAATGATGGCTGAGGACATCATCTGGGATAATATCCCCATGGGGCCGGTTCAAGGCGTTGAAGCCTGTAAAGGGCTGATGGCCAATTTCCCACCCATGGAAGCTATCGAATTTGTAACTCATCACATCTCCGCAAATGGAAATGTCGTGATGACCGAGCGCACCGACAAATTCCTTGTCGGAGGGAAATGGCGCGCCATCCGACTGATGGGAATCTTCGAGATAAATGACGCAGGCAAAGTCCAACATTGGCGGGATTATTTCGATATGGCCGAGTTTCAGCGCGAGTTCGCGTAAGCGCATCCCTAGCAATTTCATCTATCGCTGCGCATCTTTCCCGGTGGCATGATTGCGACAATGAGAAAGGTGGGGATGCCAGTATGAACTTTGATCTGGACGAAAATCAGACATTGTTCCGCGATAGTGTTGAACGCTTCTGCGCGCCCGTTGATGTGGCGACGCGAACCAAGATGCGGCGGATGGATGGCGGCTTTGATCGAGCGCGTTGGTCGGAATTGGCGGACCTCGGGCTGATCGGGATTGCAGCCGACGAAAGCGACGGCGGGCTTGGCGGGTCAATCCTGGATAATTCCGTTGTGGCGCAGTCGTTGGGCGCTGGGCTCGCTGTCGAGCCATGGTTGGAATGCGGATTTCTGCCCGCTCGTCTGCTTACCGGTACGTCTTACATCGCGGATGTGATTTCTGGAGAGTGTTTGGCGACCTTAGCTTTTGCAGAGCGAGGCGGGCGATATACGCTTGATGCTCGAGCGGTTTCAGTGCGCAATGGAAAACTGAACGGAGAAAAGACTTTCGTTCTCGCTGGAGGTGCCGCTGATCTGTTCATTGTTTCGGCCAATGTTGATGGCGCGACCAAGCTTTTTGTGGTGCCAAGATCAGCAGTTGGCGTTGATGTTCGGCCTTATCCTGTTGCCGATGGCAGTTTGGCAGCAGTGGTGACGTTTCGAGACGCTGCTGTTTCTGACCCTATTGGCGGAATGGAGCGCCTGCAATCAGCGGTTGACGAAACGCGCATCATGATGGCCGCTGAAATGGTGGGCTGTGCGCAGCGTCTTTTCAAAGAGACTCTAGCCTATGTGAAAACACGCGAGCAGTTTGGCCAACCTTTAGGGCGCTTCCAAGTCATTCAGCATCGCATGGTTGATATCTATTCAAAATGCGAAGCGATCCAATCCGCACTTTATCGTGCCGTTCTCCAGTCCAATACCAACGCCGAAGCCGCTAAGGCGTACATCGCGGAAGAGGCGATTTGGGTTGGGCAGCAAGCTGTCCAGCTGCACGGCGGGATGGGCATGACCGACGAACTCGCTATCGGCCACGGCTTGAAGCGTATCCTTCTGTTGTCAAAATTATTTGGTGATCCCGCATCGGGCATTGCTCAGTTCGCGAAGGCAGCATGATCCGCGCCATTGCGTTTAGTAAGAGAGTTTAGACTTATGGATATGAGTTTTTCAGCAGAAGATTTGGCCTTCCGCGAAGAGGTTCGCGATTTTCTAGAGGCAAAACTGTCTCCCCGGCTGAGAGAAGGCGCAGCTTGCACCCCAAGTGTCTTTGTGGAACCTGACATAACCCGCGACTGGCAGTCGATCCTCAACGAGAAGGGCTGGCTCGCGACCATGTGGCCTCAAGAATATGGCGGGCCGGGCTGGACAGCGACCCAGAAATATATCTTTGAAAAGGAATGCGCGATTGCGGGCGCTCCAGCGCTCCCTGTATTGGGGTTGAAGCTGGTTGGCCCTGTCATTTGCAAGTTCGGAACGCCAGCACAAAAGGCGCATTTCTTGCCGCGTATCCTCTCTGGTGAGGATTATTGGTGCCAAGGCTATTCGGAACCGGGAGCGGGGTCTGACTTGGCCTCGCTAAAGACCAAGGCTGAACGCAAAGGTGACAAATATGTCGTCAACGGCTCGAAAATCTGGACGACCCATGCCCATCACGCCAATTGGATTTTTGCGCTTGTTCGCACCAATCCAGAGGCGAAGAAGCAGGAAGGGATTAGCTTCCTCCTGATCCCGATGGATCAGCCCGGCATCAGCGTGACTCCGATTGTCACCATGGCGAATGATCATGAGGTCAATGCGACATTCTTCGACAATGCAGAAAGTAGGGTTGAGAATCTGATCGGCGAAGAAGGGCAGGGATGGACGATCGCTAAATATCTGCTGGAGAATGAACGCGGAGGGTCATGCGCTGCGCCTGCACTGCTCGCGGAGTTGGACCGTATTGAAGCATGGGCAAAGGAAGAGCCTTCCGGTGTGAATGGCGCGATGGATCATGATCCGATCCTGATGCAGCGCCTCGCCCGCCTTCGGATGGAGGCTCAAGCCTTTGAAATCACAGAACTGAGAATATTGGCGGAATTGGCAAAAGGTCGGCCTGCTGGGCCTCAAACATCACTCATCAAACTGGTCAGCGCAAACATTCGGCAATCCATCGATGAGCTCACTGTCGATCTCTTTGCCTATGATGGGTTGCAACTGCCGACAAGCCGCCCGCTGTATGGCAATGAAGCGCCCGAGCCTGTTGGCTCTCGCGAAGCTCAACTGGCGTTGCCGACTTATCTGAATGGGAGGGCGTGGACAATCTTTGGTGGGTCGGATGAGGTCCAAAAGACCATTATCGCCAAGCAAGTCTTAGGGCTGTAAGGCGCTCTCAACGAGCATTCATTGAAGAGGGTATGACCATGGACGCAGCCAAGAATATGTTCCGCGCAGGATTGATGGAGGGCGAACGTATCCTCGTCACTGGCGGAGGCACTGGCCTTGGCAAGGAAATGGCTGAGGCTTTCCTCTCGCTTGGCGCCACTGTCTACATCTGTGGTAGGCGTGGGCCGAAGTTGGACGAAACGGCCGCAGAGCTGACGGACAAGCATGGCGGCAAAATCGTTGGTATTCCTTGCGACATTCGCAGCCCAGATTCGATCAAAGAGATGGTCGATACAATCTGGGCAGATGGTGGCGCGTTGACCGGCGTCGTCAATAATGCGGCGGGCAATTTTATTAGCCGAACGGAGGATCTGTCAGTCAATGGCTTCAATGCAATCACTGATATTGTTTTCCGCGGCACATTTTATGTGACCTTAGACATCGGCAAACGCCTGATTGCAGAGAAGAAGAAGGCCAGCTTCCTCTCGATCCTGACCACTTGGGTTTGGAATGGGTCTGCCTTCACTGTCCCGTCCGCCATGTCGAAAGCCGGTGTGAACATCATGACGCAAAGCCTTGCAACGGAATGGGGACGCTATGGCCTGCGCTTTAACGCCATCGCGCCCGGAGAATTCCCAACCAAAGGCATGTCAGCGCGGCTTTCGCCCGGTGGCAGCAATTTGACCGGAGGGGATTCTGCGTCAAGCAATCCTATGGGTCGTGTCGGCCAAATGCATGAGCTTACCAACCTGGCTGTCTTCTTGATGGGCCAAGGTGCCGAATATGTGAACGGCCAAACCATCGCAATTGATGGCGCGGGCTATCAAGCGGGCGGCGGGAATTTTTACCCATCTCTCTCACCTTTGGGCGATGAGGAATGGGGAGCCATTCAGGCCATGATCCGCGGGACCAACGCCAAAGACAAGGCGGAACGGACAGCAGGGTAGGGGATTTCTCCCCTACTTCATCGCGACCTTTGTGCCTTTGGCCTTTTGCTCCAGCGCTTTATCTTCGTTGGCACGATGAATGACATAGTGGCGGATAGATTCCGATTCCGCCGCAGTCATCACATTTGAGAAGCTGGCCATGCCATTGGCCTTCAGCACGCCGCCTTGAACAATTGTATCCCAAGTCTTGGCATCGCCAAGTGAACCGGACCGACGAAGATCTGGCAGAACGGTGCTGCCAACGGCGGCATCTCCATGGCAGACGCCGCAATAGCGCCCGAAAAGCTTGCTGCCCTGCATGATCACCGCTGTGCTCACCTTCGACGGCGGAGGATCAAGTGGAGACTCAGACAAGGCTGGCATCGGTGGCAATTTGGCTTTGCCGCCCAGCTTAAACACCAAAAGCCGGGAGATGTTGCGAACGGGTCCGCCATCATCATGCAAAATACCGGCGGTGATTGGGAAAGCTCCGCCCCAACCAGCAAGCACCGCTACATATTGCTCGCCCTTGATGGAATAGGTCGCAGCGGATGCTACGACGCCGGTTTGAGCCGCAAAGCTCCAGAGTTTCTTGCCGTTGGATGTATTATAGGCTGCGAACTCACCCGCGGCATTGCCCTGGAAGACCAGCCCACCGGCAGTTGCCAACATGCCGCCATTCCACGGCCCTTGATGCTGAACGCGCCACCGTTCCTTTTGCGTGATGGGGTCCCACGCAATCAAAGCGCCTTTGGTCGCTGTCGCAGCCGCCGAGCGGATCGCTGGATCAGCGGGCATCGCACCCGACGCCATATCAAACCCAGTGTTGAAGCCCTGCTTGGCCTTCTTCCAATTGGTCTCTGGAATGTAAGGGAATGCCGTTTCTTGGGCAGGAATGAAGACCAATCCCGATTTTTGATCAAAGGCCATAGGGTGCCAGTTGTGCGCGCCCAAAGGCCCGGGCGT